>CALWNO010000067.1 GCA_944382785.1 uncultured Gemmiger sp.
CCCCCTGATGTAGTACTTTTATTTTCCTACATCAGGGGGTACTTTGTCTATTGTCCGTTTTTACTGGTTCGGTTCAAAGCATTTGCGCATCAGGGGGTGTTTTCTGTGATGGGTTCAGCGGTTTTTGGGCAGGCCCGTCACACCTCTTCGGTGTGCAGGAACCAGGCGAAACCGTAGGGATACAGCTCCACGTCGTTCAGGTCCTCGCAGTGACCGCCGTACATCAGCTCATCATAAGGACCCTTCTCCCCGGAGGAAACATGCACGAACTCCGGGCTGAAGTTGAAGAAGGCAATCAGCTTGTGGCCCTGGTACCAGCGGCCCACGCCCAGTACGTGGCTGCTGCCGGTATCGAAGGTCCACACATCGGCCTGGGCATCAAAGGCTTTCTCCCCGGCGCGGATGGTCTCCAGCCGGCGCAGCCCTTCAAACTGCTTGCCCTGGCGGGTGGTGGTATCGTGACGCAGCTCGGCCAGATCCCACTGGAACTTGCCCCGGTGGATGTACCGGCTGTCGTCCCACTTTTCGGGGTCCTCGTGGTAGCTGTAATCGTTGAGCTGGCCGATCTCGTCGCCGCTGTACAGCACAGGAATGCCGCTCTGCACCAGCATCCAGGCGTGGAGCATCAGATCGCAGGAGATGGCCCGCTCCATCTTGAAGGGGTCGTTCTCAAAGTCGGCCGCTTCCACCCCGCACAGAGAGGCGGTGGTGCCGCACAGACGGGCATCACCCAGGGTGGGGTCATCGTTGTACAGTTCACCCCGGCTGTCGCTGCCCGGCCATTTGCCGGTGAACCAGTCGTTGAGGTATTTCTTGTGGGCCACCTCGTTGGTGCCGAACCGGGCCCCCAGCCAGGGGTAATCCAGGCCCCAGCCGATGTCGTCGTGGCAGCGCAGGTAGTTCAGGAACAGGAAGTCCCGGGGCAGGGCACAGACGGTGTCCATCTGGTGGCGCAGCAGCGAGACATCTGCTGTGGCCAGGGAATTCCAGGTGGTGGCCATGGTGGTCACGTTGTACAGCATGTGACATTCGGGCTTTTCCGGCGTGCCGAAGTAGGGCACCACCTTGGCGGGTTCCATGACTACCTCGCCCAGCAGCAGCACACTGGGGCAGACGATCTCGCACACCATCCGCATCATCCGCACCAGGGTGTGGACCTGGGGCAGGTTGCGGCAGGAGGTGCCCAGCTCTTTCCAGATGTAAGGTACCGCGTCCAGACGGATGACATCAATGCCCCGGTTGGTCAGGTAGAGCAGGTTTTCGGTCATGTCGTTGAAAACCACCGGGTTGGCGTAGTTCAGATCCCACTGATACGGGTAGAAATTGGTCATGACCACCTGCTGGCAGTCATCCAGCCAGGTAAAGCTGCCCGGCGCGGTGGTGGGGAACACCTGAGGCACCGTCTTTTCAAACTCGTTGGGAATATCCCAGTTGTCGTAGAAGAAATACCGCTCCCGGTATCCGGGCTCCCCGGCCCTGGCCTTCTTGGCCCACTCGTGATCTTCGCTGGTGTGGTTCATCACAAAGTCCAGGCATAGGCTCATGCCCTTTTCCCGGCAGGCATCCGCCAGATGTTCCAGATCGTCCATGGTGCCCAGCTCCGGCTCCACGGTGCGGAAATCCGCCACCGCATAGCCGCCGTCGCTGCGGCCCTTGGGGCTCTGCAGAAGGGGCATCAGATGCAGGTAGTTAACCCCGCATTCCTGGATGTAGGGCAGCTTTTCTTCCACCCCTTTCAGGGTGCCGGCAAAGGCATTGGTGTACATCATCATGCCCAGCAGGTCCCGGCGGCGGTACCAGTTGGGATTGGCCTCCCGGGCGGCATCCTGGGCGCGCAGCGCCGGTTTGCGGTCGGCCCAGGCCCGGCGCAGCATCCCGATGCAGTACTCAAAGGCCTGCACGTCTCCGTGGTACAGTTCCAGGTACAGCCATTTCAGCTCGTCGTAATGGCGGGCCAGACGGCGCTCAAAATCCGCATCTGCGGCTTCAGTGGGCGCGGTTTCTTTGGCAGCAGGCGCCGCCTTTTTGGGGGCAGGGGCCGGAGCCGTTGCGGCGGTTTTGGCGGGGGCCGCTTCTGTCTTCTGCGGTTTGGCGGCGGCCACCGGTGCAGGAGCTTTCGCAGCGGCCGGTGCCTTGGGTTTGTTCACGGGCTTTTTGTCTTTTTTGTTGATATGGGCTTTCATTGTGTAATCCTCCCCATCCTTCGGTTTGTTCCGGGATGTTTTAATCCGGCAAGGTTCTGTTACCTGCCGGGAGTGACGGTAGTCAGCTGCTCAAAATCCCCTTCCAGCGTCCGGTTCAGGTCCAATACCACCTGGCTGAGTACATACCGGCCGTCGTCGATGAAGATCTCGATGAGATTCTCTTCCAGAAATACATCCAGCCGGCAGCGATCGGCCGCCAGGTCCGGGGTGCGGGCGGTCAGGCGATATCCTTCCGTCCCGCCGAATACAGCGCTGCGGTTGGTCTCGATCCGGCCGTTTTCCATCCGGATGCGGTAGCCGCCCAGGTTCCAGGCCTGTCCGTTGTGCAAAGTGCCCTGCAGGCGGACCGGTTTGTGGTCGTCCAGCGGCGCAAGGTCCTTGGCCGGCAGGGTGAAGCAGGCTGCCGCGTTGGGATGGACCGGGAAGCAGACCTGTCCGTCGCGTTCCTCCACCAGCCGGGGCAGGCTCATCATCCCCCGCCAGGGGGCCCGCCCGTCGGGGCTGGTCTGGACCGCCCGGGGCATGCGCATCCAGCCGATGAGCACCCGGCGACCCTGCTCATCCAGGGTGGTCTGGGGGGCGTAGAGGTCCAGGCCCCAGTCCAGGATGGCGGGGGACTGCCGCAAAGCAAAGCGGCAGGTCTCCTCGTCAAAGTCCGCCCGGGCATAGGTGGCCTGGTCAGGATATTGCAGCCCGTCCGCCGTGATGCCCATGGGGGAACCCAGCAGCAGATATCCGTCCTTCAAGGGGAACAGGTCGGGGCATTCCAGGGTGGTGCCCAGCCGCGGGTCTGTGTACTGCCCGGCGGCGATCCAGCGGAGGCCGTCCTCACTGCGGTAGAAGAGCAGCCGTCCTACCCCGTCCCGGGTGCTGCCCAGGATCATGCGGAATCCCTGCCCGGTACGCCAGACCTTGGGGTCCCGGGTGTTCTGCGGGTCACCGGCTTCCGAATCGGTGAGCACCGGAATGATCTGCCGCTTGCCTTCCAGATTGTCAAAGTGAATCCCATCTTCCGAGATGAGCATGGCCTGGCTGGCCAGAAATACATTGTTCAGGGCCCGGTGGATATTGTTGGGGTTTTCCTGCTCATAGCGGACGGCGGTGTAGTACAGATACAGCCGGCCATCCACTTCCAGGGCACTGCCGGAGAAGATCCCGTTGCGGTCGTAGGCCTTGGAAGGGTAGAGGGCGATGCCCCGGTGTTCCCAGTGGACCAGATCTTTGCTCACCGCATGGCCCCAGTGCATGGTACCCCAGCGGGGCAGAAAGGGAAAGTGCTGATAAAACAGATGGTACTGCCCTTTGTAATAGATGAATCCGTTGGGGTCGTTGATCCAGTTACCGGGGGCTTTCAGATGCAAAAAGTCTTTCATCCAAGAACTTCCTCCAAAACGGCACGACACGGCGGCCTTCCTTCCCGCCCGGGGTAGAAAAGCCGCTTGTGTCTTTGCTTAAAATTCCACTTCCATGCCATCGTAGGCCGCCAGGATGCCTCGCTGGGCACCCCACTGGGTGAGCTCGTCATGGGTCATCTCGCCGTTGTGGCTGAAGTGGTTGATGACCTTCACGGTGTGGTCGTCGATGCAGCCCAGCTCGGCCAGCTTGCCGAACATGAACTCGTCGTCGGCCAGGCCCATGTGATATCCGCCGATGGTCTTTTTGCCCATAGTGGCGTCCAGGCTCACCAGGTCATAGTGCTCGGCAGTGATCAGGGCCCAGGCTTCGTCGGACAGGTTGGTGCCGGTGTCGTGGCCGTAGAAGAAGGTCTTGCCGTCCTTCTTGCAGATGTAGACCAGGCATTCTTCCCGCTTGTCGTGGTCGGCGGGCACGGCGATGATCTCCCACCCGTGGCTCTGGATGCGGTCTCCGCCGTGGGTCACGTGAAAATGGACCACGTCCCCGATGGGATGGGGCTTGAACCGGTCCACCAGAATGTGGGCGTCAAAGGCGTCCTTCACCGCCTGGTTGCCGTACACCTCCAGCACGCCGGTGACCCCATGGCCGAAGTGCTCGTGCCGATGGATCAGGTCGGTGGGGAACCAGTGATCCATGTGACTGTGGGTCACCAGCAGGGTATGGACCTTGGCCAGTTCCAGATTGTACTTCAGGGCGTGGCAGTAGGTGTCGGGGGGAAAATCCAGCAGCAGTTCCCCGTCCACAATGGCCTGGGTGCGGGTGCGCAGGTTCTTGCCGCCCTCGGCCCGGGCCTTGGTGCAGATGGGACAGGAGCAGAACAGGGCGGGCCAGCCTTCGGCGGCGGCGGTGCCCAGATACCGAATTTTCATGGCAATGTCTCTCCTTTTGGAATTATTGCTTGCCGGCCGCAGCAACAGCACGCAGACGCAGTACTGCCTGCAAAGGCTGGCAGTGGCCGGTTTCAATTTCCATTGTACCATATTCGTCGGCATTGGTCACCAGTACGGCCACAATATCCGGGTGTCCGGCAGCAGAAATTTTTTGTTTGTCAAAGCTCAGCAGCTTCTCGCCGGCCTTGACCTTCTGCCCTTCCTTCACAAAGCACTGGAACCCGTCGCCCTTCATGTCCACGGTGTCCACGCCCACATGGATCAGCAGTTCCATGCCGTCGGGGGAGGAGATGCCCACCGCGTGGCAGGTATCGGTCACCGAGGAGATCTCCCCGTCAAAGGGAGCCACAATGGTATCGCCTTCGGGCTCGATTCCCACGCCCCGGCCCAGAACGCCGGTGGCGAAGGTCTCGTCGGGCAGCTGTTCGGAGGGCACCACATTGCCGCCCACAGGAGCGTAGACGGTGCCGGGCTGGCACTGCAGAGCGGAAACCTGCTGAGGCTGGGATTCGGAGGTTTTGGTTTCGGTCGGCTTGGAGGCGATTTCAGGTTCGGGGTCCTTGTAGCCTAACAGCCAGGTCAGGGCAAAGGCCACGCCGATGGAGATGGCCGCCATGATGATGTATTCCAGAGGATGCTGCAGGCAGAGCAGCAGGCCGAACAGGCCGGTCACGCCGGTGCCGCTGGCGCCCAGATGGACCAGAG
Source organism: uncultured Gemmiger sp. (assembly GCA_944382785.1). Classification (GTDB taxonomy): domain Bacteria; phylum Bacillota; class Clostridia; order Oscillospirales; family Ruminococcaceae; genus Gemmiger. The sequence continues at coordinate 5,216 of CALWNO010000067.1, forward strand.
AAGCATACATGGCACCCACAGCACCGCCGATGGCGCCGCAGACAAAGGGCTTGAAGTGGCGCAGGTTGACACCGAAGATGGCGGGCTCGGTGATGCCCATGAAGCAGGAGAAGGCGGAGGGCAGAGCCACGGCCTTGGTTTTGCCGTTCTTGCTCTTGAGGGCCACGGCCAGGGTGGCAGCGCCCTGGGCCATGTTGGCGGCGGAAGCCAGGGGCAGCCAATAGGTCACGCCGTACATGGACAGCTGGCCCATGTCGATGACGGTGTACATGTGATGGATACCGGCCACCACGGTGGTGGAGTACAGACCGCCCATGATCAGGCTGCCGATGCCGAAGGGCAGGGTGAGCAGGGTCTGGATGCCGCCGATGATGCCGTTTTCAATGGTGACAAAGATGGGTCCGATGATGGAGAAGGTCAGGTAGCCGGTGACAAAGACGCTGACCAGCGGGGTGACGAACAAATCAAACATGGCGGGCACGATCTTGTGCAGCTTCTTTTCCAGGAAGCACATGACCCACACGGCGATGATGACCGGGATGACGTGCCCCTGGTAGCCCACCAGGTCCACCGAGTACAGCCCGAACCAGACGCTCTGGGTCTGGTGAACGCCCTCGGTAGCCACAGTCCAGGCATTCTGCAGGTTGGGATGGATCATCATCATGCCGATGACCGCGCCCAGATAGGGGTTGCCGCCGAAAGCCTTGGCCGCGCTGTAGGCGATCAGGATGGGCAGGAAGGTGTACGCCGTGTTGGAGAACAGGTTGGAGAAGACGTAGATGGAGCCGGAGGTGTCAATGTTCAAAAAGCCGTTGTTGACCATGAAGTTCAGCGCTTCCATGATGCCCATGAGGAAGCCGCTGGCCACGATGGCGGGAATGATGGGCACAAAGATGTCGCCCAGGGTCTTGATGGCCCGCTTGAAGGGGTTCTGCCGGGCGGCGGCCGCGGCCTTGACCTCGTCCTTGGTGGCGGCGCTCAGCCCGGAGATGGCGATGAACTCGTCATACACCTTGTTGACCACGCCGGTACCCAGAATGATCTGAAGCTGGCCGGACGCGCTGAACACGCCCTTGACCCCCTCAATGTCCTCCACGGCCTTGGCGTCGCACTTGGCGTTGTCCACCAGCACCAGCCGCAGACGGGTGGCACAGTGGGCGGCGGAAACTAGGTTTTCCCGTCTGCCCACCTTGTCGTAGATTTCCTGGGCTACTTTCTTGTAATCCATTACATTGCATCCTTTCTGTTTTCTTGCTTTATCAAACTCCCGTCAAGAGAGCCTAGATACAACGGAATTTTTGGTTGTGAATACGTATTCACAACAGTCCTGAAAAAAGGACAACCAACTGTTGCCCGTTTTTTCAGAATGTCAGGTACTCTCCCGGATAATCAGTTCGGCAGGGTAGGGGCGGTCCACGGGTTCCCGGTCATCCGGGTCTTCCATGCGCTCCAGCAGCCAGTCCACGGCTTCCCGGGCCATCCGGGCGGTGGGTTGGCGGACGGTGCTCAGCCGTGGGCTGAGATGGCGGCCCATGAAGGTGTCGTCAAAGCCCATGACACCTACCTGCTCCGGCACCGAAAGTCCCAGTTCCCGCAGGATGTCCAGTACCTGCAAAGCGTAGATGTCGTTGCCTGCAAAGACAGCAGCCCGTTCCTGACCGGCGGCCAGCCAGTCACTCAGTTCCCGGCGCAGCTGGTCGTGGGTGCGCAGCACCCGGTTGGTCACCGCCTCGCCCAGGCCGTGGGCCTGCAGTGCCTGCCGGAATCCCACATACTTGCCGTCATAGTTTTTGCCGATGAAGAGAAAGCGGCGGTATCCGCGGTCCACCAGGTATTCGGCCACCTGCGAACCCGCCACCGGATGATCCACATAAAAGGAATCCAGACCCGGGGCCCGGCGGGTGATGGTCACCACCGGCACATCCAGCTTTTCCACATAGCTGTGCCACTGGAGGCTTGTCTCCCGGATGGGAACGGCCACCACGCCATCCACCCGGTACCGGCGGACCACATCCAGGTATTCCTGCTCACTGGCGGGGTTGTAATCGCTGTTAAAAAGGATGATGCTGTATCCCCGTTCCCGGGCAGCCACTTCGATCTGTTTGGCCAGATCGGCAAAAAAGCCGTTGGCAATGTCCGTGACCAGGACCCCCAGCAGATGGGTCCGGCTGCCCTGCAACCCTTTGGCCAGGGCATTGAGCTGATAATCATGTTCCCGGGCACAGGCCAGCACCCGCTCCCGGATCTCCGGCGAAACCTTGGGGTTGCCGTTGAGCACCCGGGACACCGTGGGCTGGGAAACGTGGGTCAGCCGGGCGATTTCGCGCATTGTGATCATGGTGTTCTTCCTGTGAATGCGTATTCTTCTTGTTTGAACAGATTAACTATAAATCAAAGAGGCAATGAAATTCCATTCGTGGATTCGACAAACCTTTTGAAAACTTTTTGTGCAGGATTTTGAATGGAAATCCTCTTTTTCACCCGCAGAAAAAGAGCGCCCGGACCGCAGGGTCCGGGCGCTCTTTTCTGTCTTTGTTTAGGAACGGCAAAGGGGAACGATTACCACGGCGTCAGTTCCAGATACAGATCCTTGTACTGGCGGGCGGAGTTCTCCCAGGAAACATCCTTGGCCATATCCCGCTGGACCACTTCGTCCCAGTGGTAGCGGTTGACAAAGTATTCCGTCTTGGCACGGTTGATGGCGTCCAGCAGCAGACCGGCGTCATACCGGTCAAAGGTGAAGCCGTTGCCGTCTCCGTTAAAGACGTTGTAGGGCTCTACGGTATCCTTCAGGCCGCCGGTCTCCCGCACGATGGGCAGGGTGCCGTAGTGCATGGCATTGAGCTGGGTCAGGCCGCAGGGCTCAAAGCGGGAAGGCACCAGCAGGGCGTCGGCACCCGCGTAGATGCGGTGAGCACGGGCTTCGTCGTACTGGATGCAGGCGCAGAACATGCCGCGGTAAGCATTCTCATAATACCGGAAGGTATCCTCGTATTCCTTGTCACCGGTGCCCAGCACTACCACCTGGGTGTTGCCGTCCATCAGTTCAGGAACAATGGCATTGACCAGGTCCAGACCCTTCTGGTTGGTCAGACGGGAGATCAGGCCGATGACGAACTTGCCCTGGTCCTGTACCAGGCCCAGTTCTTCCTGCAGGGCCAGTTTGTTCTGCCACTTGTGGTCCAGCACGTTGGTGATATCGTAGTTCACCGCCAGGGCCGGGTCGGTGGCGGGGTTCCACATTTCATAGTCAATACCGTTGACGATGCCACGAAGCTTGTAGCTGTGATAGCGCAGGTGGTCCTCCAGCTTTTCGCCGTATTCGGGGGTCTGAATCTCCCAGGCATAGGTGCCGCTGACGGTGGTGATGCGGTCAGCGTACGCCAGGCCGCCCTTGAGCATGTTGGCATCTTCATAGCCCTGCTTCATGGCGCCCATGTTGAACACTTCATCCGGCAGACCGGTCCAGTATTTCAGGGTGGGAATGTTGTAGATGCCCTGGAAACGCAGATTGTGGATGGTCAGCACTGTCTGGGCGTGGCCCACGGGGGTATCCTGGAACATGGTACGCAGATACACCGGTACCAGGGCCGCCTGCCAATCGTGGCAATGGATCACGTCGGGAATCCAGTTCATCCAGTTCAGGGCCGCCAGAGCTGCCTTGCTGAAGAAGCAGTATTTGGGGATGTCGTCCACCAGACCCACATAGGGGTTGCCGGCGGAGAAGAATTCCTGGTTGTCGATGAAATCATACACCACGCCGTCGTGGACATACTCCATGATGCCCACGTAGTAGTTGCGGCCGGTCAGACCCAGGTCCATGTAAAATTCGCCGCGGTAGACCATCTGGTCCTGGTACTTCTGCGGGATGCAGGCGTACCGGGGCAGAATCACCCGCACATCGCAATTCTGCTTGACCAGTTCCCGGGGCAGGGCGTACATCACGTCGCCCAGACCACCGGTCTTGACAAAGGGATGGCATTCCGAGCCGATAAACGCCACGCTTCTGCGGGGCGTGTCATAGTAATGTTCCACAGGTGCTTCCTCCTTCGGCTGCACCGGTTCCTCCGCAACGGGAGCCGGCTCTTCCACAACAGGCTTCGGCTCTTGGACTGCGGGGGCCGGAGCCGCTTTCTTAGCGGCAGGTTTTGCCTTTTTAGCGGCGGGCTTGGCCTTCTTGACGGCAGGTTCGGCCTTCTCGGCGGCGGGCTCAGCCTTCTTGGCGGCGGGCTCAGCCTTCTTG
>CALWNO010000068.1 GCA_944382785.1 uncultured Gemmiger sp.
CCCCCTGATGTAGTACTTTTATTTTCCTACATCAGGGGGTACTTTGTCTATTGTCCGCTTTTACTGGTTCGGTTCAGGCGGCCCGTCCGGCGGGGGTGCTTTTTGCATGGGTAGCGTCAAATGAGGGTCAGTCGATGCCCTCACAGGGGTAGCGGATGCCCATCTGGGCCCGCAGATGGTCCATCTGCTCCATCATGTGGATGGTCTCGGCATGGGGCATGGAGGGGCATTCGGTCAGGCCTTTTTGGATGCAGTCCACCGTCTCCAGCACTTCATATTCATAGCCGGTGAGCTGGGGCGGGCACTGGATGCTGCGGACCAGCCGGTTCTCGGCGTCGTAGACCCGCAGCCCCTGGGGATTGTTGATGTTTTCCACCATCATGTATCCTTTTGTGCCGTAGATCACCCCATACCGGTCGGATACCGAATTGGCGGCGGCGGTCAGATTGGCCACCCGGCCGTCCTGCCAGGTCAGGGTGATGCTGTCGGTCAGGTCCACCCCGTTTTCATTCTTGGTGCACAGGCCGTGGACGGCATCGGGTGCGCCGAAAACCATCTCTGCAAAGTTCAGGGTGTAGACCCCCACATCCAGCAAAGCTCCTCCGGCCAGTTCCGGCACCACAATCCGGCGGTTGCCGGTGATGAAATAGCCCAGGTTGGCGGTGAGCAGACGGGGTTCCCCGATGACCCCCTCCGCCAGGGTCTCCCGGATCAGGCGGCGCATGGGCTGATAGCGGGTCCAGATGGCTTCGGTGACCAGCACCCCCTTGCTCCCGGCATAGCGGAGGGCGTCCTCCGCCTGGCGGGCATTGACGGTGAAGGCCTTCTCGCACAGAACATGCTTGCCGTGGTCGGCGCAAAGCTTGATTTGCCCATAATGGTGGGAGTGAGGCGTGGCAATGTACACCAGCTCCAGCGCCGGGTCGGACAGCAGTTCCTCGTAACTGCCAAAAGCCTTCTGCACCCCGTTTTCGGCGGCGAAGGACTGGGCCCGCCCCAGGTCCCGGGCCCCCACAGCGTACAGTTCCACCTCCGGATGCCCGTTTTCCCGGAGCAGGCGGACGGTTTTGGCCATGACGCGGGCAATATTGCCGGCGCCCAGAATTCCCAGTTTCATGGAAGCTTCCTCCTTATTGCGGTGAGTTGTTTTTCTGACCACAGTATACCACGAGGCCTGCGACTGGGGCAACCGCCGGGCCTTGACGCGCCCGGCCCGCCGAGATACAATGAAGCCAGTTCCGGATGGGAACCCGTTGCAACAGGGAGGGAAATGTATGGTCGTTTATTTTACCGGCACCGGCAACAGCCGCTATTGTGCCGAATTTCTGGCAGATAAACTGGGAGATGTGTGTACCGACGCCTTCCACTATATCCGGGAAAGTGTTGCCGCTGAGCTCACCTCGGACAAGCCCTGGGTCTTTGTGTCCCCCACCTATGCCTGGCAGCTGCCCCGGGTTTTTGTCCGGTTTATTCGGGGCGGGTGGTTCGGCGGCAGCCAGGATGCCTATTTTGTCATGACCTGCGGCAGTGAGGCAGGCAACCCGGAACCCGCCAACCGGCTTCTGTGCCGGGACAAGGGGTTGGTATACCGCGGCACGGCGCCCATCGTCATGCCGGAAAACTACATTGCCATGTTCGACGCCCCCGGCCCGGAAGAAGCCGGCCGGATCATCCGGGCTGCCCGTCCCGCCCTGGAACAGGCGGCCGAACGCATCCGGGCAGGGCAGGATTTTCCCACCCTGCGGGTGACACCGGCGGACAAGCTGAAATCCGGCCTGATCAACCGGGCCTTCTATCGGTTCCAGATCAAGGCCTCCCCCTTCACCGTATCCGACGCCTGCATAGGTTGTGGACGGTGCGACACCGTCTGCCCGCTGAACAACATCATCCTGCAGGACGGCCGCCCGGTGTGGGGAGAGCGCTGCACCCACTGCATGGCCTGCATCTGCGGATGCCCCACCCATGCCATTGAGTATGGTCGCATCAGCAAAGGCAAGCCACGGTACCAGTGCCCGCCCTACCAGCCCGACACCCATACCAAATGACAAAAGCCGTCCGGCATCTGCGCCGGGCGGCTTCAGCGTGTCGAGAAACTCGACACGCTGCAAAAGGGGCAACAGCCGCGCACGGCGATGCCTGCCGCGGCTATTTCCCCTTTTGGAATCCCCTTCGACAAAATTTTACGGCAAATCGCGCACTCGTCCCTTCGTTCCTCGCACACAATTTGCCATAAAATTCCCCTGTCGGTGTTGCCATCGTCGGCACATGTCCGCCGATGGCAACGGATTTCATCTTTTTTCGACAATCTGAGGCCGTCCGGCATCTGCGCCGGGCGGCTTTCGTTTATCCGCGGGTAAAATTTCCTTTTTGTGCGGTACGGCTGCGATATACCCGGTATCCCACCAGAGCGGTGACGACCTCGGTGATCCAGAAAGCATGCCATACCCCATTGGCCTGCCAGAAGCGGCTGAGCACAAACGCCACGGGAATGATAAAAACCGTGTACCGCATCAGGGAGATGATGAGAGAAGCCCCGCCCATGCCCAAACCTTCCAGGGCGCCGGAGGAGATGACCGATACCGAGGAGATCAGAAATCCCAGGCTGATGATCCGCAGGGCGGTGGAACCGGCGGCGATGGTCTGGGCATTTTCAGAGAACAGGCCGATGAGCTGCCCGGGCACGGCCCAGCACAGCACGGTGCCCACCGCCATAATGGCAGCAGACAGGGCCAGGGCCACCCGGTAGATCCGGCGCACCCGGGCATATTCCCCGGCGCCGTAGTTGTAGCCGATGATGGGCCGCATGCCCTGCACGATGCCATTGGCCGGCAGATACAAAAAGGTCTGCAATTTATAGTACACCCCCAGCACCAGCACATACACCTGGGAGTAGGCCGCCAGAATCACATTGAGGGCGGAGATCAGCAGGGACGGCAGAGCCAGGTTGAGGGACGCCGGCACCCCCACGGCGTACAGACGGCCCAGGATCTTTTTGTTGGGGCGCAGGAATTCCCGGCCGATGCGGATGTTCAGCGGGTTCAGGGTGTAAAAGATCAGGTACAGGAGCAGGTTCACCACCTGGCCGATACCGGTGGCCAGCGCGGCACCTTCGATCCCCATGCGGGGGATGGGGCCCAGACCGAAGATGAGGATGGGGTCCAGCAGGATGTTGGTCACACAGCCGCAGAGCATGCTGATCATGGACAGCACCATCTTCCCCGCCGCCTGGTAGATTTTTTCAAAGGCCATTCCCAGGGCATTGAGAACCGAGAAGAGGAAGGCGATGCGGGCGTACCGTACCCCCATATCGATCACCCCCGTGTCGGCGGTGAAGCAGCCAAGGAAGGCGGGCATACAGGCGATGCATCCCGCCGTGAGCACCAGCCCGTGGAGGGCATTGCAGGCCATGCCCTGGGTCGCAGCCTGGTTGGCGCGGGTGGCTTCTCCGGCACCCAGGTAGTAGGAGATGACCGCGTTGATGCCGATGGCAAACCCAATGGCCACCGCGCTGATGAGGTTCTGCACCGGGAACACCAGGGAGAGGGCGGTCATGGCCTGCTCACTGATCTTGGCCACAAAATAGCTGTCCACAATGTTGTACAAAGACGACACCATCATGGACAGCACCATGGGCAGCGACATGGACAGCACCAGGGGCAGAACGGGTTTTTGCTTCATGAAAGTCTGTTCCATAGGGGGCGGGTACCTCTTTCTGTCAGGGGTAAAAAGGCGCGCAGGCAAAAAAAGCCACACGGGCTGCCCGGAACGAAGGGCATACTCGTGTGGCGAAAAGTAACCTTGTTTACCTAAAATCCACATCCGTTCCCAAAGGGGACGGTTTAACAACGGTATACATGGTACCGCCGATAACGGAAAATGTCAAGGGTGAGCGGGATGGAAAATTCCGGATTTGTCAGGGATGGAGATCCTCATAGAAGGTATAGCTGTTTTTGCCGTTGCGCTTGCTGTGATACATGGCATTGTCCGCCCGCTCCAGGCTGCGGCCGTAGTCGAAATGTTCGCTGGTGACGCAGGTCAGCCCCATGCTGCAGGTCAGCACATTGCCGGAGTTGATGCGCAGCTGGTTCAGGAACTGATGCAGCCGCTGTTCCAGGCTGTCCCGGGGGATGCTGCCCCGGATATAGACCAGGAACTCGTCCCCGCCCATACGGCCGATGACGTCCCCCTTGCGGAAGGTCTGGAGCAGCTGCCGGGACACCATCTTGAGCATGGTGTCTCCCTCGATATGACCGTGCCTGTCGTTGATCTGTTTGAAGTCGTCCACATCCAGCAGCAGAAGATATCCGCAGGGACTGGCGGTGGACTCAATGATGCTGCGGGTCATCTCCCGCTCAAAGGCAGTGCGGTTGTAAATTTCGGTAAGAGGGTCCCGGTTGGCAGCATCCAGCTGGGCCAGCTCCCGCTCCTTTTCGGCGTTCACATCCTTGAGGTAGAGCAGAGCGTACACACTGCCGGACAGCTGTTCCCGGAAGAGATAGACGGTAAGTTCCACCCAGTGCAGCTCGTTGCCGATGCTGCGGCGGTAATAGAAGCGGTGGCTGAGATTGCCTTCGGCAAAGAGCTGTTCCCGGGCGGCGGGATCGGCATACCTGTGCAGGACCTGCATTTCTTCCTTGCTCAGGCTCTGGGACAGTGCCCGGGAGAGTTCCCGGAAGAAATGGCGGCCGGTGTGCAGATATTCCTTCTCGTAACATTGCCAGACGCCGCCCGCCGCCTGCAGGTCGTCCCGGTCCAGGTCCACCTCGGCATAGGCAATGGCCTCTGCCAGCAGCACCTGATAAAACCGCCGCATGCGCATGTACTCCACTTCCTGGACCCGCTCGGTACCCACCGGCTCCACCAGCACCAGCACGGTGTCCAGGTCCTGCAGCTGCTGGCTCAGATGCTGCAGGGTCAGGCGGAACCATTCGTATTCTCCGCTCTTGCCCCGCAGCTGTACCTGCAGCTGCCCCGGCTGGTCCCGCAGCCGCAGGCGGGAAAACGCCTGCGTGAAATTGGCGGCAAAGGCCGGGTGAACCAGTCCGCTTTCGATCCAGCTCCGGGGAAAGTCCTGTTCCTGCCGGGCATCCCCCTGCAGCAAAACCCGCCGGGTGTGGAAGAAAATGCTGCTGTTCAGTTCATTATACTCAAAAATATCCCGGTCACATGCCGCGGGAATGTAGGGCAGCATTTCCACATCATTCACAATGCGGTGGTATCCCTGCAGACAGATGCGTCCTTTTTCGTCCGCGGTGCGCACCCCGGTACAGCGTACCATCACGTCCCCGCGCTGAGGGTGTTTCCAGGTATATTCCAGCTGGATCACCTTGCCGGAGTTCACCATATTCTGCACCGAGCGGTCCACATACTCATAATAGCCGGGGTTGATGCGGTTATACCAGAACTGGTAGTATTCAGACTCACTCAGGGTGCCGGCGATGCCCAGGGCCCGGTTCATGGTGTCGTCCCCCAGCATGGTGCGCTGCCCGGAATCCGGGTCCAGGTAAATGATCCACAAGCCCAGCCCCACCCGGGCAAAGATATCCTGACTGTCGGTCTGCAGCAGGCGCCGGTAGCGCCGCTCACTGTATTCCTGATGCAGGCGGGTAATGAGAAAATGGGCCAGCACCCGGATCTGGGAATCATCCCGGATGGAGGTGCGGGGGTTGTCCACTCCGATAAAGCCGATGGTGTGGCCGCCGTCCTGCAAGGGGACCGCAATCAGACGGGTGATGTTCTGGGCATGCAGCACCTCCCATTCGGCGGAATTCCGGGTACGGATGGAGTCCAGGTTGAGGATGAAGATGCTGTGGCCCCGGGCAAATTGTTCCATCCAGCGGTGCAGGGCCTGGGGCGGGACCTTCTGCAGGTTGTCGTGCTGGGGCTCCACCCCGGGTGCACACCACTCAAAGGTGTTGTCCCAGTATCCGTCCAGGGTCGGAGTGGGCTCGAACAGATAGGCCCTGTCCGCATGGTAATACTGCCCCACTGACGCCAGCACCTTGTCCACCGCCTCCTCATACCGGCTGTCGCCGGAGAGAATGGCGGTGTTTTCCACAATTTTCTGGGCAAAGGCCAGGCGATCCCCCGTATCCCGGCTGACGTTTTCATGCTTGGTGATGTCGGAGGCGATCTCCAGGCGCATGGGACGGCCGCGGAATTCGATGAGCTTGTCCCGCAGAAGGAAATGCCGCTTGCAGTATTTGTTGTAGTGATCCCAGACGTAAAAACCGTCCTGGCGCAGCCGGGCGTTGGTACAGTTGGGGCAGGGCGTGTCCCGCCCCTGCAGCACCCGATAACATTTGCGGCCCTGATAGTCCCGCACTCCGAACAGGCTCTGCCCCGCCGGGTTCAGGTAGTACAGTTCGTAGGTTTCCGGGTCGCTGATATAGTAGATGTTGCTTTCGGAGTTGAGCACCTTGAGGGCCAGCTCCCTCTCGTCACAGTCGGAATCCGGTGCCGCAATCTGCGCTCTGCGGGTCAGAATTCCCTGAAAGCGCTCCTCCCTGTCCCGGTAGGCGAGGTCCGTTTCCTCCATGAAGAGGGATTCCAGCTGGGCGGCGGTGCAGGGTCGGGCGATGAGATATCCCTGCAGCAGCATGGGTCCCAGTTCCTGCAGGATGCGCAGTTCCTCCTCGCTTTCCACCCCTTCACAGCAGACCCGGATGCGGCTGCTTTCCGCCAGCTGGATCATATTGCTGAGCAGACGGTAGTTGTAGGCACTGCGGTGGATGTTGCTGACGAACATGCCGTCGATCTTGATCTCATCCACTTCCAGATCCTTGAGCCGGCTCAGGCCGGAATACCCGGTGCCGAAATCGTCCACCGAGATCTCGATGCCGCTGAGCTTCCACTGGCGGAAGGTCTCATTGATCCGGGTGTATTCCACCAGTTCCAGGCTCTCGGTCACTTCCAGGGTCAGGGCACTGCCGGGCAGTCCGCTTTCCTTCAGGGTGTCCAGCACGTCCCGGGCGATCCCTTCCTGGTAGAGCTGGGCGAAGGACAGATTGACGCTGATGTGGAAGTCCGGCACCTTTTTTCGCCAGGTGCTGCACTGGAGCAATGCCTGCTGCAGCACCCAGAGCCCCACCCTGTTGATGAGACCGGACTGTTCCAGCAGCGGGATGAATTCGGCCGGAGGAACGGCGCCCCGGTGTTCCGACCAGTAGCGCAGCAGGGCTTCGGCCCCGTACAGCCGGAAACCGCGGGTACATACCTGGGGCTGGTATACCACCGAAAAGCCCCGGAAATCCTGTTCCACACTGCGGTTGAGCTCATCCTTCAGTTCCAGGGTCCGAAGTTCTTTTTCATAGTCTTCCGCCGAGAAAAACACGATCTTGTCCCGTCCCTGCCGTTTGGCAGAGGCCAGGGAGACCTCCGCATACTGGTACAGGGTCTCGGCATCCGGGATCTTGTAGGTCAGCAGGGGCACACAACCGGCAGAGAGGGTGCAGCAGTCGGCCATGCGCTTCTGCACATAGCGGAACACCTCGGTCACCCGGCTTTCCTCCATACAGGGCAGGATGGCCGCATAGCAATCCCCCACCGTATGGTATACCCGCTGCCGGCCGTAGACCGCCTCCTCGAAGGCGGCGTGAAGGCGGACCAGCACTGAATCCCCGTACCGGCGCCCGTGTTTGAGGTTGATGGCCCGCAGATTGTCCACGCCGATCACCAGCAGGCTGGCCGGGGTCTTTTCCTCCAGATAGATTTCCGCATCCTGTTTGAGGCGGTCAAGATCAAACCGGTCCGGATGCTGATCCGGTTCGGAGTCACTGGGCGCAATGCGCCCGATCATCCATTGAGGTTGGCCATGGTCCCCCACCTGACTTTTGCCGCAGCTGGTGACCCACACATATCCCCCTGTACGGGCCCGCAACCGGTACCGGCCTTCGTAATTAATGTCCTCTCCCCGGGACAGCCGGAGGAACTGCATGGACACAATGGGGCGGTCCTGAGGATGGACGATCTCATGCAACTGCTGCGGCGTACACAGATCGTCCTGTGCATGAGGCAGGGCGAACCGGTCCCAGGTGTTGCGGGAAAAAACCACTGTACGGTCGTGAAAATTATAGTAGAAATAGTATTCGTGGGAGCTTTCTCCCAGAAAATCCAGGGCATCACGGGCTTCCCCCGTCAGCCTTTTCAGATCGTAGTCCATAGCTCTCCCCCACACCGGTTGATCTAGCACGGAACATTGCCGGCAGGCGGTCCCGTGCAAGGCAGATGGTATCGGGTTTTATTATAACAGAGCCATCCGGACCATGCAAGGCGCCGGGAAGGGGTGTTCCCTTGGGGCAAGAATTGGTATAATAAGGAAAAGTTGGAAGGAGGCACCGCCTATGCCCCGTTGGTTCCGCATCGGAGAGCTGGCCCGTCTGTACGGGGTCAGCCCCGATCTGCTGCGCTATTATGAGGAGCAGGGGTTGCTGCAGCCCCATCGCACCGAAAACGGCTACCGCGCGTACAGCATTGAGGATGTATGGCGGCTGAACGTCATCCGGGATCTGCGCACCCTGGACGTACCGGTGGAGACCATCCGGGCCTATCTGCAGGATCACAGCGCCTCCACCACCCGTCAGCTGCTGGAGGATGAGCTGGCGCTGCTGGAGGACCGCATCCGGCGGCTGGAGACTTTGCGCCGTACTGTACGGCAGCGGATGGAAAACTGCCAGCGGGCCTACAGCCTGCCCCTGGAGGCGGGTTTTGTCCAGAAATTTCCGGCCCGGCGCTGCCATGCCCTGCACCAGCCCTACCGCACCGACGCCGAGATGGACCCGCTGATCCAGCAGCTGCGAAAATTTGATCCCGATCATCTGTATGTGTGGGGCAACGACGGCATCGGGTCCTACCTGGACCTGGACGCCGCCAGGCAGGGGGATTGCCAGAAATACACCGGGGTGTTCATCCTGCATCCCAAAGGAGAAACCACCCTGCCCCGGGGGCAATATCTCTGCCTGGCCTACCGGGGCCCCAATGAGAAAAACCGCACCCTGGTCCCCCGAATGCTGGCCGAAGCCGCCCGGCAGGGTTATACGCCCCAGGGGCCGCTGCTGGAATTTCTGCTGGCGGATATCCATATTTCGGAGGACGCCGCCGACCACGTGACCGAGCTGCAGCTGCGGGTACGCCCTCAAACCGAACCATAAAAAACAGGCCGCTCCCCTGCCGGGGAACGGCCTGCCGTTTTACGGACCTGCGGGTCCGTTTTTTCAGTTGTTGGTGTACTCGTCCGCCAGGGCCGCCAGGATGCGGGGGCTGGTCTCCCGGGTATCGGTCATGCGGATGGCATTGCGCAGAGGCAGCACCGCACGGGGAGAGACGGACAGTTCGTCGATACCGATGGCCAGGAAGGTCTCGGTCAGGGTCAGGTCGGCACCCAGCTCACCGCAGATGCCGGTCCAGATGCCGTTCTT
>CALWNO010000069.1 GCA_944382785.1 uncultured Gemmiger sp.
CCGTAAATACCGGTGGTTTCGGCAATGGCGCAGCCCAGCAGCATGGTGCTGGTCACGTCGCCCTTGCATTCGGGCTGGCGGCCGATGGCCTGGCAGGCGGCGGCAACAGCGTTGCCTTCGCCGATACCAGGGCCGATACCGGCGATCAGGGCGCAGCCGGCACCGATGGCGCAGCCGGCGAGGGTGATGCCTTTAGCCAAAATTTCGAAATCCATAACAAGTACCTCCAAAAATAATGTTTGATGTCAGAGATGGGGGCAGGTTCATTCCTCGCCCGCCGCGTTGGCGATATACAGGGTGGTCAGCATACAGAAGATGAAGGCCTGCATAAAGCCGGAAAACCAGTCGAAGTACAGCCCGGTGAAGGCCGGGATGCCCACCGACAGGAAGGGGATCTGGCTGAGCAGGTCGCCCACGGCGCCGGGAATCAGGCCGAAGAGGGCGTGGCTGGCCAGAGAGAGGGCTGCGTACAGCAGCGCGCTGATGACCGTGCCGGACAAGATGTTGCCGAAGTGACGGCAGGCCATGCTGATGGGGGTGGCAATCTCGGACAGGATATTGAAAGGGGTGAGTACAAAGATGGGCTCGGTAAAGCCTTTCAGGTATCCGCCCAGACCGCCGGAACGGATTTTGGCGCGGGTGATCAGGATAAACACCATCACTGCCCAGGCCGCTTCCACCGAAAGGTCCGCCGTGGGGCTCCACAGCCCCACCAGGCTGAGCAGGTTGCTGACCAGACTGGTGGAGAAGAGGGCCGCCACAAAGGGGATAAAGGCGTGGAAACGGACGCCCATGTTGCCGTGGACGAAGTTGGTGGCCAGGTTGACCAGGTACTCTGCCGCGGCCTGCCGCTTGGAGATGTTGGTCACCTTCAGATCGTGGGTCAGCCAGATGCACAGCCCGGTGATGAGGAGCATGACGATCCAGCTGCTGACGATGGTGGCCGAGATGGGAATACCCGGACCGATGGGGATGGTGTAGATTGGTGCGCCATTGATGGTCACATCCATGTGGTTAAGTTTCACCTTCCTTGTTCTGGGATGGTTTGCGCCGCAGCGCATACATGACAAAGATGGTCACCTGGGGGAACAGCAGCGGAATGGCTGCCGCCACCCAGTTGAATGCCGGGATCAGGAACATGGCAATCAGAAAAAGGCCAAGGCCCAGCTTGCGGTACAGCTCCGAGGTACATATCAGGCTGCGCCCTTTGGCCTCGTCGGCACTGGCAGTTACCTTCTGCAGGGTCACGGCCAGGCCGAAAAAGTTCAGCCAGGCGGCCAGGGCACCCAGAACAGCGCTCAAAGGTACATCCCAGCCGAAGCCGAAGGGGGCACCCAGGGCGGAAGCCAGTGCCCAGCCGGCCACCAGCACCACCGTGCCTGCCGCGCAGCCTGTGCCGATGTGGACCAGTTCCTTTTTCACATCCGGCTGCAATTTCATCGCATGTAACACTCCTTTCCGGACGGCATCAGAGATGATCGTTGAACCCGACCGGTTTGTCCGGCCGGTGTTTTTCGGCTTTGCGGCACTCCGCCAGGTAGAACCGGCGGGCGGTGGCCCCGGCGGTGCCCAGCCCCAGCACAAAAGCCGGGAACATGACCCACATGGGCGCGCCCAGGGCATTGACCAGCCATGCGCCGCCGCCTACAAACAAAAGCAGCGGCACAACCAGCGAAATCCCAAGCTGGGTGAACCACACCAGCCCGTTCAGCAGTTGGGCCAGATCCTTCAAATCCGGTCAGCGCTCCTTTCCGCGGTATGCCGCTCTGATGCAAACAAATCCTGTCAACAGTATACCAAAAAAAACGGGCAAGCTCAACAGAAAAATAAGAAAAAATATCGATGTGGAGCCGTAAAACCGCCGGTTTTCCGCTGTAAGATTTTGGGAATACTGCCATCTGGAAAAGCCTGGGGGCAGGGTGTATATTGAAAGCAGGAATGTTGTGTATAATGCCGGGGCTGCACCCGGCAGCGGAGGTGCCGACATGAAAAGAAAGATGGCGGCAGCCGGCGCGGTTCTGGCGGTGGCCCTGACCCTGGGCGCCTGCGGCGGACACCCCGGCGCCGAGACCATGGAAGCGCCCGGCTATCCCTGGACCACCACCTGGGAAGAGCTGACCGCTTCCCTCACCGAACAAGGGCTGCCCTATACCGAGGAGGAAAACAAGATCAAGGTGGAGCAGGCGGAATTCTTTGATCTGCCGGTGTACAACCTGACCTTCGACTGCAACACCCCTACCGGTGAGTTGCAGGGGGTCCTGTGGAACCTGGACACCGGTGACAAGGAGGCTATGGAGAAAAAGCTCACCGCCTACCTGGGCGACCCGGTGGACAGCTGCCGCCCCACCACCTTTGACACGATTTCGGAGGCGTTGTCGGTACATCTGGCCAGCGATTACGTTTCGGAAGATCTGATCTGCTGGCATTCGGCCCAGCCCTTGTCCCAGACCTGGGACGAGGAACAGCGTACCCGCTTCCAGGAAGGCTATGTGGCCCGACAGGCGGAAAACGGCGTGGCTTTTGTGGACCAGCCGGCGGACACCATCACCGTGAACGGGGAGGAAACTTCCCGATGGTACGGGCAGGAGGCCATGGATGCCTGGTTTGAGAACAACTGGGAAGTGACCGTCTGGCTGACCAAGGCGGACGAGGAGACCTGGGTGGTCAGTTTTGCCAGGGTGGTCTCGCCCTTCTGAGCCCTGTACCCATTATGAACAAGAAAAAAGCCGTGGAGGCTCCGAAATCTTCGGAGCCTCCACGGTTTTTGTGTGTGATCAGGCCGGTTCGTCGGCAAAGTTGCCGGTGTACAGGCGGTAGTAGGTACCCTTCTTGGCAATGAGTTCGTCGTGGGTGCCGCGCTCGATGATGCGGCCCTGGTCCAGGACCATGATGCAGTCGGCGTTGCGCACGGTGGACAGCCGGTGGGCGATGACAAAGGTGGTGCGCCCGTACATCAGGGCGTCCATACCGTCCTGCACCAGCTTTTCGGTGCGGGTGTCGATGGAGGAGGTGGCCTCATCCAGGATCAGCACCGGCGGGTCGGCCACGGCCGCCCGGGCAATGGCCAGCAGCTGCCGCTGGCCCTGGCTCAGGTTGGCGCCGTCGCCGGTGAGCATGGTGTTGTAGCCGTCGGGCAGTCGGCGGATGAAACCGTCGGCGTTGGCCAGCCGTGCAGCGGCGATGCACTCCTCGTCGCTGGCGTCCAGGCGGCCGTAGCGGATGTTGTCCATGACGGTGCCGGTGAACAGGTGGGTGTCCTGCAGCACCATGCCCAGACTGCGCCGCAGGTCGGGTTTCTTGATCTTGTTGATGTTGATGCCGTCATAGCGGATCTTGCCGTCGGCAATGTCGTAGAACCGGTTGATCAGGTTGGTGATGGTGGTCTTGCCGGCACCGGTGGCGCCCACAAAGGCGATCTTCTGGCCGGGTTTGGCCCACAGGCTGATGTTGTGCAGCACCAGTTTCTTCTCATCGTAGCCGAAGTCCACGTCGTCAAAGACCACGCCGCCTTCCAGCTTGGTGTAGGTCACGGTACCGTCGGCCTTGTGGGGATGTTTCCAGGCCCAGGTGTTGGTCCGTTCCGTCTGCTCGGTCAGGCTGCCGTCGGCTTCCTCCCGGGCGTTGACCAGCTCCACATAGCCCTCGTCCTTTTCGGGGGTCTCGTCCATCAGGTCAAAGACACGCTGGGCGCCGGCGGCTGCGTTGACCACAAAGTTCAGCTGGGTGCTGATCTGGGTGATGGGCTGGGTGAAGCTCTTGTTCAGGCCCACAAAGGTGATGACGGTGCCCAGGGTGACCCCGGCCATGCCGTTGATGCCCAGGATGGCGCCCACCACGGCTACCACGGCGTAGCTCAGCCAGCTGATGTTGCCGTTGACGGGCATGAGCAGGTTGGCGTAGCGGTTGGCCTTGTCGGCGCTGTCACGCAGGGCTTCATTCACCCGGTGGAAGTCCGCCTTGGCGGCTTCCTCATGGCAGAAGACCTTGACCACCTTCTGGCCGTCCAGCATCTCCTCGATAAAGCCGTCCACAATGCCCAGGTTCTTCTGCTGTTCCACATAGTACCGGCCGGACAGGCGGGAGAAGTTTTTGGCCACCGTGGCCATGATGATGGCGGTGACGATGGAAATGATGCTCAGGGCCGGGTTGAGCATGAGCATGGTCACCAGGGTGACCACCATGGTCAGGCCGGAGTTGATGACCTGGGGGATGCTCTGGCTCATGAGCTGGCGCAGGGTGTCGATATCGTTGGTGTACACCGACATGATGTCGCCGTGGGCGTGGGTGTCGAAGTATTTGATGGGCAGGGATTCCATCTTGCTGAACAGGTCGTCACGCAGGCGGCGCAGGGTGCCCTGGCAGATGGTGACCATAATGCGGTTGTAGGCAAAGGAACCCACCACGCCGATGGCCAGCAGGACGATCAGGCCCAGGATGGCACGGCCCAGCTGGCTGAAATCCTGACTGCCCCCGGCCAGCATGGGGGTGATGTAATCGTCCACCAGTGTCTGGGGGAAGGTGGCCCCGGCCACGGTGGCGATGGAGGAGATGAGGATGCAGGCGACCACTGCCACAAAGGGCCATTTGTAGGTGTGCATCATGTACCCCAGCACACGCTTGAGCACGCCCAGAGAGGCGCCGCGGGATGCTTTTTGATTCATGGTTTCAACTCTCCTTTCAGGCCGGCTGGTCAAAGTCGCCGCCGCCCTTGACCTGGGATTCGTAGATCTCCCGGTAGATGGCGTTGGTCTTGAGCAGGTTTTCGTGGGTGTCAAAGCCGTTGATGCGGCCGTTATCCAGCACCAGGATGCGGTCGGCGCGTTCCACGCTGGAAATACGCTGGGCAATGATGATCTTGGTGGTGCCGGGGATCTCGGTGGCGAAAGCGGCCCGGATCTTGGCGTCTGTGGCGGTATCCACGGCGCTGGTGGAGTCGTCCAGGATCAGCACCTTGGGTTTCTTCAGCAGGGCGCGGGCAATGCACAGCCGCTGCTTCTGGCCGCCGGACACGTTGGCGCCGCCCCGCTCGATGCGGGTGTGGTACCCATCAGGGAAGCGGTCGATGAACTCATCGGCGCAGGCTGCCCGGCAGGCGGCTTTGCACTCGGCCTCGGTGGCGTTGGGGTTGCCCCAGCGCAGGTTGTCCAGGATGGTGCCGGAGAACAGGGTGTTCTTCTGCAGAACCACCGAGACCTCGTTGCGCAGGGTCTCCATATCATATTTGCGCACATCCACGCCGCCAACCTTGACGGAGCCCTTGTCGGTATCGTACAGGCGGCAGATCAGGTTCACCAGGCTGCTCTTGCCCGAACCGGTGCCGCCGATGACGCCGATGGTCTCACCGGAACGGATGTGCAGGTCGATATCCGACAGGGCGTTCTTGCCGCTGCCGTGTTTGTAGGAAAAGTCCACATGGTCAAAGTCGATGCTGCCGTCGGCCACCTTGTACACGGGGCTTTCGGGCTCGGCCAGATCGGGAGTCTCGTTGAGAACTTCGCTGATACGGCGGATACTGGCCATGGACATGGTGATCATGACCACCACCATGGACAGCATCATCAGGCTCATCATCAGGCTCATGACGTAGCTGAACAGGCTGGTCAGCTCACCGGCGCTCATGCTGCCGCCCACGATGTAGTGGGCGCCCAGCCAGGACACCATGATGATGCAGAAGTAAACGGCCAGCATCATGGCCGGGTTGTTGAAGGCCAGCAGGCCCTCGGCCTTGACGAACAGGCGGTACAGATTGCCGGAAGCCTTGGAGAACTTCCTGTCCTCGTAGTCCTCCCGCACAAAGGCTTTGACCACCCGGATGGCGGATACGTTCTCCTGCACACTGGCATTCAGGTCGTCGTATTTGCTGAACACCTCGGTGAAGAGGCGCATGGTCACCACCATGATGAGCCCCAGCACAATGGCCAGGAAAACCACGGCCAGCAGGAAGGTCAGGCTCAGCCGGGGGCTGATGATCAGGCACATGGCGTAGCTGAAGATCAGCATCAGGGGAGAGCGCACCGCAATGCGGATGACCATCATGTAGGCGTTCTGCACGTTGGTGATATCGGTGGTCATACGGGTGACCAGGCCGGGTACGCTGAACTTGTCGATGTTGGAGAAGGAGAAGGTCTGGATGTTGTTATACACGGCCTCCCGCAGGTTGGCCGCCAGACCGGCGGACGCGCTGGCGGCGAACTTGCCGCCCAGGGCACCGAAGGCCAGACTGCAGAAGGACATGAACACCATCAGGATACCGTACCGGTAAACGACAGACAGGTTGGCTGCCTCCAACCCCTTGTCAATGATGAGGGAGGTAATGAAGGGCAGCAGGATCTCCATGATCACTTCCAGGGTGGTCATGGCAATGCAGAGCCAGGTATCCCGCCGGTAGCGGCCCAGCTGACGCAATACGGTTTTCACGATTCGGATGCCTCCTTGTTTTTAGGTTTCTTTTCCGATAATTCCGAAAGATTTTGCAGCAGTTTCTTTTGCAGGTGATCCAGACTTTCCAGTTCCTCGGCGGAAAAGCAGTCACACAGACGGTCCTGGGCCGCGTTCATGGCCCGGTCCAGGTAGTCCCGCATTTCCTCTCCCTGCCGGGTTCCGAACAGCAGCTTGCGCCGGTCGTCCCCGTCGCAGGGTTCCACCCGCACATAGCCTTTCTTGCGCAGGCGCTTGAGCATGCCGGACAATGCCGCCATGGAATACCCGAATTCCCGATGGATGGCCGTCAGGGAGGTGCCCTCCTGGGAATGGCGCAGGATGTACCGCAGCATGTTGGCCTGCATGGCGGTCAGGTCCTGTTCGGCCATGGAACTGTTGGCCATCTGCTCAATCTGAATGCTGATGCGCCGGTTGTCCCGGATCAGTTCTTCCCGGTTCACGGCTGCCATGGTCTCACCCCTTTGCAAATTGTTTGAAGCTGAACAATTTAGCTCCGTACTGTTTTATAGCACAATTTCCCTTGCATGTAAAATTCAAATCTGTTATATTCTATAAAAAAATTTATTGATGAATCTTATTACGAGGGGGCCTGCGGGGGCTCCAGGCAGCTTTCGGGAGGTTTTCCTGGTATGAACACAACCCAGCTGGAATGTTTCATGGCCGTGGCCAATTATCTGAACTTTTCCCGGGCGGCGGAACAGCTGCGCATCACCCAGCCGGCGGTGAGCCACCAGATCAATACCCTGGAGGACGAGCTGGGGGTCAAACTGTTCCGGCGCACCAGCAAGAGTGTTCGCCTGACCGAAGAAGGCTTTCAGTTCACCCAGTATGCGGGGGAGATCCTCAAGCTGTCCGAGCTGTCCAAAGCCAGGATGAAAAAATTCCGGGCGGCGGAACTCACCCGGGTGGTCATCGGCTGCCGCAACACCACCGAACTGCGGGTGCTGCGCCCGGCGCTGGAACAGCTGCGGCAGGAGGAACCGAACCTGCTGCCGGTACTGCGTTTGATCCCCTTTGACGCCATGAAAAACCTGCTGGCGGACGGGGACCTGGATATGATCTTCTCCTTCCATGGACAGGGACGCAGCGGCGGGGAGGAGGCAAAGGAAAAGTTCCGGACCCTGACCCACTGCCGGGCGGTGTGCGTCTGCAGCAAAAACCATCCCCTGGCCGAACACCGGAGCCTGACGGTGCGGGAGCTGTCCGTGCCCGGGCGCATTGCGGTCTGCCGCCCGCCCATCTGCCCGCCGGCCCTGTTCGATATCCAGACCCGGGTGGTGGGTTCCCGACCACCGGAGCAGGTCCTCTTCTGTGATAACCAGGATGTGATCGGTACGCTGGTGGAGACCGGTTATGCCTTTGCGGTCATGGCGGATTTTCCCACCGCCCGGCGGGAAGGACTGCGGTACATCCCTTTGCCGGAGTTTGCTCCCCTCACCTTCGGGGCGGTGTATCTGGCCGGCAACCGCAACCCGGCGCTTCGCCGGTTGCTGGAACTGCTGGAACAGACCCTGGCCCAGTCCCCGGAAGGACACAAGGACCGCGCCGGAAGCATACGATGAACATGCAAGGGGCGCACAGACCGGAAACCGCTTCCGCGCCTGTGCGCCCCTTGTGCATGACAACGTTGTCCTTTACCTTTATATAGTTCCGCATAAAGGGAAAAAGACTGTATAAAATGAGAAAAGCCCGGTCCCGCAAAAGGGGACTGGGCGGCGGGCCTTTGGCCCATACTGTCACTGTGCGCTCTTGGCCCGGCAGGCGGGGCACAGATAATGGATGGTCAGCTGGTAGCTGCGCACCTCGGTGCCGATGGCATTCTCGATCTCCTTGACCAGCCCCACCACCGGAATATCCTGTAGATCTCCGCAGCCGTCACAGTACAGATGACCGTGAGGGGCTGCCGTCTTGTCATACCGGTCGGGTCCCTGCGGCATTTCCAGCCGCGCGATCTCCCGGGCCTGTTCCATCAGCTTCAGATTGCGGTACACCGTACCACGGGCAATGCTGGGCATCTGCTGGCGGGCCTGGGCGAAGATCTCGTCGGCCGTCATGTGGCGGGGACTTTGGCGCATCAGGTCCAAAATCAGGCGTCTTTGACGTGTCATGGAAGTCCCGTCCTTTCTCATGGATCTGAATACAATAAGATTGTATCCTATAAATACTCTACCGTATCCCGGCACGATTGTCAATGCGTTCCCCCTTTGTTTGAGCAGATTTCACAAATTTCTGCACGAAAAAACGGCGGAAACAGACTTGACATCCCGCCTGCCTTCCTGTATACTCTTATTAAGACAAAATCTTAAACCTGCACTGACATACAACACAAACCAAACAAAAGGAGAGATTGCAATATGGAATTCAAAGGCAGCAAGACCGAAAAGAACCTGTGGGAAGCTTTCGCCGGTGAAAGCCAGGCCCGCAACAAATACACCTACTTTGCCTCCAAGGCCAAGAAGGAAGGCTACGAGCAGATCTCGGCCATCTTCACCGAGACCGCCAACAATGAGAAGGAGCATGCCAAGATCTGGTTCAAGCTCCTGATGGAAGGCGGCGAGATCCCCGACACCCTGACCTGCCTGAAGATGGCGGCCCAGGGCGAAAACGAGGAGCACACCTCCATGTATCCCCGCATGGCAGCCGAAGCCAAGGAAGAAGGCTTTGACCAGATCGCCGCCCTGTTCACCATGGTGGCGGGCATCGAAAAGGAACATGAGGAGCGCTACAAGGCCCTGGCCGCCAACATCGAGGCCGGCAAGGTCTTTGCCCGGGAGACCGAGCAGGTCTGGCA
>CALWNO010000070.1 GCA_944382785.1 uncultured Gemmiger sp.
ACGAACACCTGATCGCCCTTTTTGACGACGGGTTCCGCCGGGGCGCCGATGTGCATCGACATGGGAATGACGACGTTTTTCGGTACCGGCATGCGTACGGTGGGCATGTCGGCCGTCGATTTCTCATGCGGGACACGGGCGCCTTTGGCGGAGCGCTTCAGGATTTTGAACATGGATCCTGTTCCCCCATTCCTTTATGGCGCTTTTTGGCGGCATTCACCGCCAAAAAGACAAAATTATACATGGTTTATTTTAATGCGCTTGCCCTGCCAAGTCAAGGCCGCACAGGCGGTCAAATTTTACACAATGTCCATAATTTGGAAACATTTTCTCCCTGCCCCGCCTGCCCGGACCGGGGTTTCGCATTGCCTTTTGCCTTCGTGTGTGGTATACTGGGCACAAGCATAGTATGATACTGCGCGCCCTTTGCGGGGCAGGGAGGTATGCCTGATGAAAAACATTCTCAAGATAATCGCTGCGCTGGCTGTTCTGGCCGGTATTCTGGCACTGGTCGCTGCTGTTTTGTACAAGCGCAAGCCCGACCCCGCCGAATACATCACCCTGTACGGCGGCCCTGAGGAAGCCGACGCCTGAATTCTCAAGGGGTGATCTTCGGCCCGTATTTTGGCAATATCCGCAAGAATCGCAGTGCAAGAATTGCAAAGTCAAGCGCGCCCTGCCATGGCCTGTGTGCCATGCAGGGCGCGCTTTTATTGACGCCGGAAAACTCCGTCTGTTTATTCCAGCCGCAGCAGAACCGCCGAGAAGGGGGCCAGGGTTCCGCCCAGCGCCTGCTCCGTCATGGTGCAGGGGCTCTCCCCTTCCGGGGTCATGCCGCCGTAGGGCTGCCAGTCGCTGTACAGCAGCACCCGGGCGGTTTGTGCCGTCACCGGCACCGCAAAGGTCTGGGGTTTATCGCTGAAATTGATGGCCACCGCCACCCGCCGCTGTCCGGCCCGGCGCTGGAACAGATAGACGCACTGGCTTTCCCGGTGACAATCCAGCCAGGCAAAGCCATCGGGGTCCTCATCCTGCTGCCACAGGGCCGGCTCCGCCAGATACAGACGGTTCAACGCCCGGATATAATGGTAGAACCCGTCATGGTTGGGATAGCTGCGCAGGCACCAGTCCTGTTCCCGGGCAGGGTCCCATTCCCGCAGCTGGCCGATCTCGCTGCCCATGAAGTTCAGCTTTTTGCCCGGGTGGGTCATCATATACAGGTACAGCGCCCGCCCCTGGGGGAACTTGCCGTCATAGCCGCCGTTCATCTTCTGCAAGATGGTGGCCTTGCCGTGGACCACCTCATCGTGGGAGAAGGGCAGCAGATACCGTTCCTTATAATAGTACATCATGGAGAAGGTCAGCTTGTGGTAGTTGTCCGGGCGGTATTGCGGGTCGGTCTGCAGAAACGAGAGGGTGTCGTGCATCCAGCCCAGGTCCCACTTGTAGTCAAAACCCAGGCCTCCCTGCTCCGCCGGGCGGGTGATGCCCTCGAAACAGGTGGAATCCTCCGCCGCCAGCAGACAGCCGGGATGCCGCTGCTTGAGGCCGCGGTTCATGGTGCGCAGAAAATCCACCCCGTTTCCGTTGACGCCCCGGCGCTCATCCCCCTGCCAGTAGATGATCCGGCTGATGGCGTCGTACCGCAGGCCGTCAAAGTGGAACTTCTCCAGCCAGTAATGCCCCGCCGACTGCAGAAAGCTGCGCACCTCCCCCCGGGAGTGCATGAAGTTGCAGCTGCCCCACTCACTGACCCCCACATCCTGGTGGGGGTACTCGTACAGGGCGGTCCCGTCATACTGGGCCAGGCCGTAAGGGTCCAGGGCAAAGTGGGCGGGTACAAAGTCCAGGATCACCCCGATGCCCCGACGATGGAGAGTATCCACCAACGCCATGAGCTGGGCGGCGGTGCCGTACCGGCTGGTGGGGGCAAAAAAGCCGGTGATCTGGTAGCCCCAGCTTTCGTCACAGGGATGTTCCGCCAGAGGCAGAAATTCCACATAGTTGTAGCCGCTTTCGCACAGATAATCGGCCAGAGGTTCGGCCAGTTCCTCATAGTTGTACACCGTACCGTCCGGCTTGCGCCGCCAGGAGCCCAGGTGCATCTCGTAGATGTTCAAAGGCTCGCTGCGGCGGTCGGTGCGGGTGCGCATCCAGCGGGCATCCTGGAAGGTATACTCCCCCAGGTCCCGCACGATGGACCGGTGGGCCGGGCGCAGGTCCATGCCGAAGCCGTAAGGGTCACAGTGGTCGGTGACCTGCCCGTTGCGGGTGTGGATGCGGTACTCATAGGGAGTGCCGGGAGGTGCATCGGGTACGGTCAGTTCATAGAAATTGCCGTCCCCGATCTTGTGCATGGGGCGGGGTTGGCCGTCCAGCAGCAGATCAATGCCCGCTGCCCCCGGGGCGAAGGTGCGGAAAGTCGTTCCTCCGGCCCCGATGTGCGCGCCGAGGAATTCATAGGCATCAAACAGCTGCCCGGTATAAAAGCCGTAAAAGTCCATGGGAATGCCTCCGTTTTTATTTGACTGGTGTCCAGTAATTTACTATAATCAATATAGCAGACCAACCAGACAGGTACCATCGGCGGATTTGACGATGGGTACAATACTGGACGTTTTTGCAAAATCGACAAGGGAGGCGGCCCCATGGACCTGAGAGAGAAAAAGACCCGGCAGAGCATCCGCAACGCCTTTTTACAGCTGCGGGCCCACAAACCTCTGGAGCGCATCACGGTAAAGGAACTGGCGGAGCTGGCCCAGATCAGCAAGGCCACCTTCTACCTGCACTACCATGACATTTACGACCTTTCGGAACAGATGCAGGATGAGGTCATCCGCATGCTGCTGGACAGCCTGGAACAGCCGGACAGCTTTCTCACCGACCGCAAGCGGTTCACCCGGGAGTTGTTTGCCGCCTTCATCGCCCATGAAAATCTGACCAATATCCTGTTTTCCGGCTCCCAGGCAGCGGTACTGCCCATCCGCATTGAGCGGGGCATCAAGGAGCACATCTTTGCCCTGCTGCCCGAGACCCGCACTGATGCCCGGTTCAACATCCTGCTGACCTACCAGGTGCAGGGAGCCTACTACGCCTACGCCGAGAACCAGAAAAAGTTTGGTGCCGACCAGGTACTGGCCGCCCTGGACGAGATCACCGAGCGCATCACCGCCAGGCCGGGAGGCTGAGATACCAAAAGACCGCCGGTCCCTTGTACGGGACCGGCGGTCTTGTTTGACTTGTTCTTTGCGGGGTGGGCTGGGTTCAGGCGTGGATGCGGCGGGTGCCGGGCAGCAGGTGTGCCTTTTCCAAAGCCGGGCGCAGGGCCAGGTAGAGCACCACGGCGCAGACGGTGGACAGCAGCGAATTGACCAGGGCCACCCCGCTGGCCACCTTGGCCATGGTGGCGGCCAGGTTGACTTCCTGGCCGAAGATGAACCGGTTGCGGAAATACCCGATGAAGGGGTCGGTAAAGACGTTGACCAGCAGGCCGCTGAAGGCGCTGCCGGTGACCATGGACAGGTATTTCAGGTCCATGCCCATCTTGCGGGCGGGATGGCGGTCGGCCAGGCGGAACAGGCGGTGGCTGGTGGCACCGCACACCAGACCGATGATGAACTTGAGCAGGAAGGTGGTGACGGCATAACCCGGGTCACCGGCCACAATATCCGCCAGAGACAGGCCGATGGCACCGGCCAGGCCGCCGGAAACGCCGTCCAGCAGCATGGCGGTAAGGGCGGTGAAGGTGTTGCCCAGGTGGAAGGAGGAACCGGTGCCCAGAATGTTGGGAATCCGGAAAAACTCATAGGCCACAAAGCTCAGGGCGGCCATCACACCGATGAGCGCGATCTTCTGCACCGTGAACTTGGTGTGGGACAGGGCCGCAAAGACCAGGGCCAGAACGACCACGCAAAAGAACAAAAGCCAGATCATGGCAGGCTGCATACTGGAAATCTCCCCTCATGGCCGGCTGTGCGCGGCGCCTGGCGCGGCCGGCGGTGAATTTCCCCGCGGCTTGACATTTGCCCGCCGCCGGGGTATGCTCTCATTATAACCGTTTCTGGCCTTGTGTGAATATCCAGTATTTGAATTTTTCATGGGGCCAGTTATAGAAATATGAGGGAGGAACCGCCATGATCACCCTGTCCGCCAAAAGCCATACTCCCATGTATGAACAGCTGTACAACCAGCTGGCCGCCGACATCCGCAGCGGCACACTGGCCCCGGGCAGTCCTCTTCCCGGCCGCCGGACCATGGCCAACCAGCTGGGGGTGAGCGTGAACACGGTGGACGCCGCCTACCAGATGCTGGCCGCCGAGGGTCTGGCGGAATCCCGGCCCCGCAGCGGCTTTTATGTGCAGGACACCGGCGGTATGCTCTGCCCTGCCCCGGCCGCCGCGGAACCGGAGCCGGAAGTACCCGCCAAGCCCGCCCGGCAGGAGGCGACGCCCCGGTACGACCTGTCCACCGGCAGCATCGACACCGAGCTCTTCCCCGCCCGCAGCTGGGGACGCATCCAGAAGGAACTGCTGTACCAGGTCCCGGAACTGCTCCAGCGCGGCCCCATGCAGGGGGACGAGGATCTGCGGGGGGAGATTGCCCGGTATCTGGCCGAGTACCGGGGGGTGGTGTGCACCCCCGAGCAGGTGGTGGTGGGCGCCGGCATCGAGTACCTGTTGGGATGTGTGGCCCATCTGTTTGCGGGGTCGGTGGCTGCGGTGGAAAATCCGGGGTACACCCGCTCCCGCACCATCCTGGAAAACAACGGCATTCCCTGCCGGCTGGTGGACATCGACCGCCACGGCCTGCCCGCCGACGGACTGGACACCTGCGGGGCGAACCTGTGCTACGTAACCCCCAGCCACCACTTTCCCACCGGGGTGACCATGCCCGCCTGGCGCCGGGCCCAGCTGCTGGCCTGGGCAGCCGCCAGACCGGGGCGGTACATTCTGGAGGATGATTATGACTCGGAGTTCCGGTTCAGTACCCGCCCTCTGCCCAGTCTGCAAGGTATGGCGGGGGCGGACGGGCCGGTGGTGTACCTGACCACCTTTTCCAAAAGTCTGGCCCCGGGCATCCGCATCGCCTGCATGGTGCTGCCACCCCATCTGCTGGAACGGTACCGGCAGGACTTTGCGGTGTATTCCAACACGGTGAGCCGGTTTGAGCAGGAAACCCTGTGCCGGTTCATGGCCCAGGGGCATTTTACCCGGCACATTGCCCGCATGCGCCTGGCCTACAAGCGACGGATGGAGACCTTTGCCGCGGCTCTGCGTCAGGCCCTGGGCCCGGAGATGGTACTGGACGGCACCCAGTCCGGGCTGCATTTTCTGCTGACTTTGCCGGGGGCCGGAGGGGAACAGGCCATGGTGGCCGCCGCCCGGGCGGAAGGGGTGCAGCTGCGGGGGCTGAGCGAATACTACATGGCCCGGCCTGAGAGCTGCCGTCCCGACACGGTGGTGGCGGGCTACGCGGCCCTGCGCACCGAGGATATCCCCGCCGTGGCTGCCGCCCTGGGCCGGGCCTGGGCGGGTCATTCCACCACGGTCCCCCCTGCCAGCAGAGCCTGAACCAATTCCTGATCTTCGGCGGTGAGGCGGCTTCCCTCTGCCGTCTGCTGCAGGTCCAGAGTCTGGTAATCCACATGGTAGCCGGTGGCCCCGGACAGCCAGGTCAGGGTCTCCTCCAGATCATACAGATCCTGGGCCTGCAGGTCGGTCAGGGTCTGGCTGCTGGCATCCCGGGCCCCTTGCACCAGATCGGCCAGATGGTCGGGAAACTGGCGGAAGAAGGCCGCCCACAGTGCCCCCCGGGTGCGGGCCAGGGCCGCCGGTGTCTGGCCGGGCAGAGCCGCCGCCCGCGTCAGGAACTCCGATGCCTGGGCGGCGGTGAGCTCCACCACCGACTCCTCCCCGCAGTCCAGTTCCCGGCGCTCCTCCAGCGTGAGAACCGCGGCGGTGTCAAACCGCACCGGGTCCTCCAACCCCCACAAACCGGCCCAGGTGTTGGCCGTGGCCGCCAGATAGGCATCCGGGGCAATGCCCAAGGTCTGGCCCAGCAATTCCGCCGCCCGGGCAGGCCCAGCGGTCAGGTAGCATTCGGCCAGGGTGGTGGTTCCGGCTGGCGCCTGCAGCACCAGCTTCCCCGGCAGGGCGCAGAACAGGGCCGCCTGTTCCGGACCGTCCAGCCGCAGCAGCAGAAAAGCCGGATCGTTGGCCTGTACGGCCAGCAACAGACGGTGGGTCTGCCGGGCGCCCGCCGGTTCAGCCAGCTGGGTCTGGTCGGCCGCAGCCTGTTGAAGCAGCTGCTGTTCGGTGCGCTGGGAGGCAAAAAAGACCACCGTCCCCATCATGGGAAGGATCAGAAGCAGAGTCAGGACCAGACTCTGGAAAAAAAGTCCGCGGCGTTTGTGCATAAACCACACCTCTTTGCTGCAAAATGTAGTCATAGCTTGGGCAAACAGGCCCGGCCTTATGCAAAAAGGAGGCAAACGTTTATGTATCATGGACCTTACGGCCCCCGGGGCGCCGAGAGTGAGCAGGAAGACTTCTGGACCGATATCATGGAGGGCAGCGACATGATTCCCGGCATGATTCCTTCCGATCCCGATGCCATGAAAGCCCGCCGGGACGCCCGGAACGGGACCGAGACCACCGAGGAGACCGAAGATACCGAAACCACCGAAAACCGGGAATGGTTTGAGATGGAAGACCCCATGGAGGACCCGGACCTCTGAGCTTTCTCCGCAAAACAAAAGGGCGGCGTGCACACAGCACGTCGCCTTTTTGCTTGGTTACATCAGGGGACTGAACAGACGCAGCAGGCAATCCACTCCGCGCACCGCCGCCGGGCGTGCCTTGTACTGGTCGGTGACTTCCCGGCATTGGGGGAAAAGACTCTCGAAATCCAGGCGCACATCCTCCACCGCCTGGCAGCCGGAAAACCAGCAGGCATTCTCAAAATGCAGATACAGACTGCGATAGTCCAGATTGATGGTGCCCACCACCGCGGCCTTGTTGTCGGCCACCGCCTGCTTGGCGTGGATAAATCCGGGGGTATATTCAAACAGCCGCACCCCGTCGGCAGCCAACCGGGCGTAATGGCTACGGGTGACCCGGAACACCATCTTTTTGTCCGGGATACCCGGGGTGATGATCCGCACGTCCACGCCCCGGCGGGCGGCCAGGGTCAGGGCCCGCTGCATCTCATCACTGATGATCAGGTAAGGGGTGGTCAGCCACACATACCCGTCGGCATGGGTGATCAGGTTGATGTACACGTTCTCCCCCACCGGTTCCTCGTCCAGAGGGGTATCCGCATACGGTACCACCACCCCCGCCGCGTCCCGGGGTGGCTGCACCGGCGGCAGGAAGGGGGCCGGGTCGATGGGTTCCTTCTGGGTGGCACCCCACATCTGCAAAAAGATCAGGGTCAGGCCCCGGACGGCTTCCCCTTCCAACCGCAGGCCGGTGTCCTTCCAGGTGCCGTAAGGATGGGTGAGGTTGAAATACTCATCCGCCAGGTTGTACCCGCCGGTGAAGCCCACCTGCCCGTCCACCACCGTGATCTTGCGGTGATCCCGGTTGTTCATAATGATATTCATGGCAGGAATCAGAGGATTGAACACCCGGCACTGGATTCCTTTTTCCCGCAGCCGCCGGGCAAAGGGCGGACTGATGAAGCCCATGCTGCCCACATCGTCGTAAAAGACCCGCACATCCACCCCGGCCCGGGCCCGCTCCGCCAGAATTTCTTCCAGACCCTGCCAGGCGATGGAGTCCTCAATGGCGTGGTATTCCATGAAGATGAAATGCCGGGCGCTGCGCAGGGCTTCCATCTGAGCTTCCAGCGCTTCGTTGGTATCACCGTAAAACCGGACCGACGTATTGTGGTAGACGGGATACCCCGCCCGGTCCTGCAGATAGGTCACCTGCCCGCCCAGGTCGGGAGCGGTGGCTCGCAGTTCCCGGGTGAGGGGCTTCCCGGCCCCCACTTCCTTCTGCCGGGCAGGGGCCAGGGCGGCGTCGGCCCCGCGCAGGCGGCGCCGCAGCGGCCACAGAGCCACCGGCCGCCCGAAGAGCAGATACAGGCAGGTTCCCAGCACCGGGAAGAGCAGGATCAGGATGATCCAGCTGAGCCGGAAGGCCGAGTTCATGTTGCGGCCGTACACCGTAAAGACCAGCAGCAGGGCCAACAGACTGGCCGCCAGCTGAACAATGGCGTAATACCGGGTGAGGTAGAGGGCAAAGCCCAGAATCCAGCCCACCTGTAACAGGAAGGACAGGGCCACAAACACAGCCCGCCCGATGCTGTTGGGGATCTGCTGGCGTTTTTCTTCTGTCTGCATGGGAACACTTCCTTTCGGCCCGTTGTACGGGGTCCTTGTCGCCATTGTAGCCTAAAAGGCGCCCGTTGTAAATGGGCAAAACCACCCGGCTGAACCAAACAAAAAAGGCCCCGTCCGGGGCCTTGGATTCAGGATGAAGCGCGGCGATACAACAGAAAGCGGAAGCCGATCTCGGTGGTCAGCTGTGCGCACTGCGCCAGCCGCCGGGCACCTTCTGTGGGCGTGTTGTAATAATAGGGCGTCATGGTGAAGAGGTTCTGGGCCATGGCGTTGTCCAGGGTGATGGTGTCGGTGACCGTCTGCTCCCCCGCCGGCACAAAGCCGGGATACTCGGTGCGGATGGCCGGGTTCTCATAGGGCTGGTCGTACAGCACTTCCTTGAGGCCGAAAAGGTGGCGCGGGGTGGGCACAGCATAGATCAGCAGCCCGCCGGGGCGCAGCATGCGGGAGAATTCCTCTTCCGCAAAAGGGGAAAAGACGTTGAGCAGGATGTCCGCCCAACCATCCGCCACCGGGGCACAGAAACTGCCCCCCACCGCGAAGGCCGCCCCCGGCACCAGCTTGGCCGCCAGACGAACCGCCGGTTTGGACAGATCAAACCCGATGAGCTGGGCTTCACACCCGGCGGCGGTCAGGGTTTCCAGCACCGTCTGGTCATAGCTGCCCTCCCCGCAGCCCGCATCCACAATGTGGGGGGCTGCATATCCGGCCTGGGCACACAGTTCCCCCAGAGCCTTACGGAAAGGATCGTAAGCGCCGCTTTGCAGAAAGGCCCGCCGGGCCGCCACCATGGCTTTGCCGTCGCCGGGGTCGGCGGCGTGGCGTTTCTGGATGGGCAGCAGGTTCACAT
>CALWNO010000071.1 GCA_944382785.1 uncultured Gemmiger sp.
CTGAGCAAGGCCGGCGATCTGCACGACAAGCGCCAGATCTTCAGCTACATCACCAAGGAAGATGTTGCCAAGAAGGTTATCGATGTGTATGGTCCCAAGTATGCCGACCGCAACGGCGGCTACACCCGCATCATCCGCACCGGTATGCGCCGCGGCGACGCCGCTGAAATGGCGATCCTGGAACTGGTCTGATCGGACCGTTTCGGTGCTGACTGAATAAAAAGCCTGCCTCCGATGTAAGTCGGAGGCAGGCTTTTTTGGTTGCAGGATTTGCCGGCAGAACAAGAGCCCCGGCACCGCGGTGTCGCGGCTCTCATAAATTTATTTGTTCCAGGTGGGAATATCGGGGAAGACCTGATGGGCACTGAACCGTCCCTGGGGGCCGTACATCTCAAAATGCAGATGACTGCCGGTGGAGTTGCCGGTGGAACCCATGTAGCCGATGACCTGACCGGCTTCCACGTGCTCTCCCTCGCTGACAATGTACTGCAGCAGGTGACCATACCGGGTGGTATATCCGCCGTCGTGCTCAATGACCACATAGTTGCCGTAGCTGTTCCAGTCGCCGCGGGTTACAATGCCGTTCCAGGTGTAGGTCTGGATCACAGTGCCGGAAGCGGCTGCCAGAATGGGTGTGCCGCTGGGTCCGGCAATGTCAATACCGGTATGGCTGCCCACCATCCACTGGCTGATATGCCGGTATCCGGGAGCGGGCCAGACGAAATCATAGCCGTTGATACTGCCGTACATGTAATCTTTCAGCTGGGTGCCGGTGACCCGCTCTTCCGCCACCGGATCGGTCAGCGTCTTGACCTGTACCGTCTGCACATCGGTCTGTACGCCGTCTACGGTGGTTACATCCTGGGTGATCTCCCGCAGACCATTCTGCCCGGCCTGAAGCACCACCGTCTCGCCGTATTCATAGGCGGCGGATTCCTGGGTGTAGACAGGGTAGGGGATTTCTTCCTGGTATGTCTGGCGCTCAATGGACCGGACCTTCAAAAGATCCGGATTGGCACGCATCTGATTCAGCACGTCACGATAGGACTGTACCGAGTCTGCAAAGAAAAGCCCATCCACCAGCTGGACATCATGTACAAAAGCCACCCGCTGATTGGGATTGTCCACTTGCTTGTAGGGCTGCAGGCAGCTTTGCAAAAAGCTGCGCAGGTGATCCCCTTCGGTGGTCACGTACTGCAGGACGCCGTCCAGATATACGGCGGTGGCTTCCTGCAGTTCGCCGCCGGAAGCCCGCAGAAGGGCGTCCACCAGCTCACTCTGCCCCATGGTCTGGTCATAAGTGGTGGTCAGGGTGTAGGTAGGCCAGATCTCAAAGCCGGATTCGGCGGAAGACTGCCCGGAGTCAATGAGCACCCGCTGGGTGGTTTCCACACGCTCATACACAGCCGCACGGGCATCGTCGAACACCTGTTCGTTTTCCACATAGCCTACCGTCTGTCCGTTGACCTCTACCTGCAACACATAGCTGCGGTCCAGACCGGTATAGACGGTCCAGCCCAACACCCCGGCCGCTGCGGCCAGCAGGGCGCTGCGAAGCAAAAGACCGGGAGTGAACGCGAATGCCTGCCCGGTGTCGGGAGGGGCAAGGGGATGAATCAGGGCTCTGAGCAGGGAGACAAACCCGCGCAGCAACAGCACCACAAACCAACCCAGCGACCTTGCCAGTCGGATGAGGGTATATTCCACCAGAAAGCCGATCGCATATAAAAATTCACCGGTCTCATGCCAGTAAGGAATGGCCTGTATCCGGGACCAGAACCGGTGGTGAGCTGCGCTGCGCTTCTCTCTTTTCCGCCACCGCCGGACGGTGCGCCGGCAGCGCCAGGCGTCCAGCAGAGAAGTGCGTGAAGGTTTCGTTTTCATCGCTCCTTATGATTCCTATAGGGTCGAAAAAGGAAAAAACAATTGGTCTAAAAGAATAGACCAGCTATACAAAGTCTATCATACCACCCTGCCACTGTCAAGGCGGCCCGGGGGACGGGGGAGTCTATGGGACAGCACAACAAGGGTAAAACCGGGGAAATTGCAAAATTTTTGTAAAAAACACCAGAATTTTTCCGGCGCCTCCCGAAAGAGGATGTGCAAGGTGCGGAAAATCAAAGATTGTACAAAAAAAGCACGCTTGACAGGTGCTTTTGCCGTTCCCATGTGATAAAATAAAGATGAGTCATGATGCGCCTTTGTGCGCACAAAATAAGTATAAAGATCAGTGAAGGAGCAACGTATGGCTGACATGAATCTTGGCCCCCGTGACTTTTTTGCGAAAGAGGACGCAATTGCCGATCTAGGGCTTCTGGCCTGCCCCGGTGCCGAGGAACTGGCCAACCTGGTGGATGGCCACCTGGTGCGCTGGGCCCGCGAGGTCGGTATGGATGTGGATACCTTTATCATTCCCTCCGATTGCCCGCGTTTCCAGTCTGGTGATGCCAAGGGCCTGGTCAAGGCCTCGACCCGTGGTGATGACATCTTTATTTTTGTTGATCCGGGCAACTACAGTGTTACCTACAAACTCTTCGGATATGAGAACCATCTCTCTCCCGACGATCATTTCCAGAACCTGCTGCGTCTGATCCAGGCGGTTTCCGGCCGTGCTCACCGCATCAGCGTCATTATGCCCAGCCTGTACGGCGGCCGCCAGCATCGCCGCGTCAGCCGCGAAAGCCTGGACTGCGCTTTCGCGTTGCAGCAGCTGCGCTCTGTGGGCGTCAAGAACATCATTACCTTTGATGCCCATGACCCCCGCGTCCAGAACGCCGTGCCCACCATGAGCTTTGACAATGTCATGCCCACCTACCAGGTTCTCAAGTGCCTGCTGCACCATGTGCCCGATGTCCGCTTTGACAAGGAGCACTTTATGGTCGTTTCTCCCGATGAAGGCGCCATGAACCGCAACATGTACTATTCCAGCGTGCTGGGCTGCAACCTGGGTATGTTCTACAAGCGCCGCGACTACTCCAAGATCGTCAACGGCCGCAACCCCATCGTTGCCCATGAATACCTGGGCGAGAGCGTGGAAGGCAAGGATGTCTTCATCGCCGACGACATCATCGCTTCCGGCGAAAGCATGCTGGATATTGCCTACGGCCTGAAGATGCGCGGCGCCCGCAAGATCTTCACCTACGCCACCTTCCCCCTGTTCACCGCCGGCCTGGACAAGTTCGACAAGGCTTACAAGGACGGCATCGTGGCTGCGGTTCTGGGTACCAACCTGACCTACCGCATGCCCGAGCTGCTGGAGCGGGAATGGTACCATGACGTGGACGTGTCCAAGTACACCGCCTACTTCATCGCCGCCATCAACCACGACAAGAGCGTGTCCAGCATCATTGATCCTATGGTCAAGATCCGCGCTCTGCTGGGCCGTCACGGCATCCCCATGGGTTGCTGAGACCCCTCTGCCATCTGAATCATCTCATTTTTTGCCTGTGCCTTTTCGGCACAGGCAAAAAATTTGCATTGCGGCGCCTGTCTCGTTATAATAATGGGGTATAAAGAATTCCCGGGGCACTTTGCCCTGTTGCCGAAAAAGGAGAGGTTTTGTATGCTGCCAATCGAACGTCTGCGGGCGATGGTCGCCGGCAAAAAGGTGGCCTTCATCGGGGCCGGTGTCAGCCACAAACCGTGCATTGAACAGTTTGCCGCGCTGGGGGCGCAGATCACCCTCTGCGACCAGAAGCCCAACCTGGAGGCCTTCGGTGACTATGCCGACACCCTCCGCCGCCTGAAGGTGAATCTGAGCCTGGGCGAACATTATACCGACGGCTTTGCCGGGCAGGATATTATCATGCGTACCCCCGGTTACGAGTACTACAAGCCCGAACTGCAGGCGGCCCTGAAAGCCGGCACCATGGTCACCAGTGAGGTGGAACTCTTCTTTGAGCTCTGCCCCTGTGAGATCGTGGCCGTGACCGGTTCGGATGGCAAGACCACCACCACCACCCTCATTGCCAAGATGCTGGAAGCCGCCGGCCGCAAGGTGCTGCTGGGCGGCAACATCGGGGCGGCCCTGCTGCCCCAGCTGGAAACCGTCACCGCCGACGATATTGCGGTGGCGGAGCTGTCCAGCTTCCAGCTCATCAGCATGCACCACAGCCCCAAGGTGGCGGTGGTGACCAACGTCACCCCCAACCACCTGGACCACCACAAGGATATGCAGGAATACATCGACGCCAAGCGCAACATCCTGCTGTGGCAGACCCCGCCCTGCCGTGCGGTGTTGGGATATGAGAACGACATTACCCGTGGTATGGCCGCCGACTGCAAGGGCGAACAGGTCTGGTTCACCCGCCTGCATGAAACCGACAAGGGCGCTTTCCTGCGGGCCTCCGACGATACCCTCTGCTATGCCGAGAACGGTGTGGTCACGCCCATTGTGCCCCGGTCCGAAGTAAAGCTGCGCGGGCTGCACAATGTGGAAAACCTGCTGGCTGCCATGGCTGCCGTGTGGGGTCTGGTCCCGGTGGAAGTCATGCGTCAGGTGGCGTCTACCTTTACCGGTGTGGAACACCGCATCGAGCCGGTTCGTCTGCTGGACGGTGTGCAGTATTACAATGACTCCATTGCCACCAGCCCCACCCGCACCATTGCCGGGCTGCGCAGCTTCGACCAGAAGCTTATCCTGATCGCGGGCGGCTATGACAAGAAGATCAGCTATGCCCCTCTGGCGCCGGAACTCATCTCCCATGTGAAGGTGTTGATCCTCATGGGGGATACCGGCCCCATCATCGAGCGGGAAGTCCGCGCCTGCCCCGGCTTTGCCGAGAGCGGCCTGGAAATCCTCCACGCCGATTCCATGCAGGATGCGGTGGAAAAGGCCCGCGGTGCCGCCCATCCCGGCGATATCGTCAGTCTGTCCCCGGCGTCGGCCTCCTTTGACCACTATCCCAACTTTGAAGCCCGCGGGCGGGAATACAAGCAGATCGTCAATGCACTGTAACAGGAGGAACACCCCTTGATCCAGGCCCTGTCCAATGCCGCCCAAGAGCAGGCCTTTTTGCAGACCGTGTCCGGCAAGCCCTATTTCCGGGCGCTGCTGGGGCGGGATGCCACTCTCTGGACCGGCAACCCGGGTGCCCCCACCCGGCTGTTTACCCTGCCGGGCGGGGCGCTGGCCTTGAGCGGTCGTTCGGCCCAGCTTTGCTGTGACAGCCTCCAGTCTCCTGACTGGGAGGAACTGGCCCTGTTTCTGCGGTTCGCGGGGGTGGAACGGGTGACGGCCAATCTTCGGCCTCCGGAGACCTGGCCGCTGCGCCGGGACCTGTATTTATACACCATGGCCCCCGGCGGACAGCTTCCGGTGCCGCCTCTGCTGCCCGGCCTGCACATAGACCGCAATCCCTCCATGCAGGCCATCAGCGCCGAACTTTTCCCCGAGGAGCCGGAGCGGCAGGATGCCTTTTACTCCGAATCCTGCACCGCCCTCAACCACGGCTATGCCCGGGTGCTGGCGGTGTGTGACGGGGCAGGGAAGATGGTCTGCACCGTGGGCGCCTATGCCATCTGTGACGGGGAAGCGTACATGGCGGCAGGGGAGACCCGCCCCGACCTGCGTGGGCAGGGCATCGGCGGGCACCTCATCGTCACTCTGGCCAACGAACTGGCTGCGGAAGGGTATACCGTGACTTTTCTGTGTGAAGAAAAGCGCTGTCATTTTTACGATCGGCTGGGTTTTATGTGCATCGGCACCTACGGGCAGTATCTTTTGCCTGCCCAAACCAACAACGAAGGAATCGAGAACGAATGATCGAACAATTTTTTGACCTGAAACCCGAAGTCCTCGCCCTGGACAAAAAAGCCCTGGAACTCTGCCGGGAGCAATTTGCCCATGTGGAGGAAATCCGGGATTACAACCAGCTGAAGATGCTCAAGGCCTTCACCGGCTGCGGCGTGGAGGCCCGGCATTTCTGGGGTTCTTCCGGTTACGGCGTCTGGGATGACAGTCGCAACAAGCTGGAGGAAGTCTTTGCCCGCTGCATGGGAGCCGAGGCCGCCCTGGTGCGCCCCCAGTTCATGAGCGGTACTCACACCCTGGCGGTGGCGCTCTTTGGCCTGCTGCGCCCCGGCGATACTCTGCTGGCCGCCACCGGCCGCCCCTACGATACCCTGGAAGGGGTCATCGGTATCGGGGAGGCAGGCAAGGGCTGCGGCACCCTGCGAGAGTTTGGCGTGCTGTACGACGAATGTCCTCTCAAGCCGGATTTCACCCCCGACTACGACGCCATCGCCCGCCAGGCCAAAAACGTCACGGTGGTGCATATCCAGCGCAGCCGGGGCTATACCCAGCGCAATGCCTTTGACCTGGCCACCATTAAGAAGGTAGCGGAAACCGCTCGCCAGGCCAACCCCAACGCGGTGATTTTTGTGGACAACTGCTACGGGGAATTCACCCAGAAACAGGAACCCCTGGAAGTGGGGGCAGACCTCATCGCCGGCAGCTTCATCAAGAACCCCGGCGGCGGCATCACCCCCACCGGTGGATATATTGCCGGCCGGGCCGATTTGGTGGAAAAGGTCAGTCATCGCTTCACCGCCCCCGGCATCGGTGCGGAGCTGGGCTGCACCCAGGACAGCCTGCGGGACACCTTCCTGGGCTTCTACTACGCCCCCGGCGTGGTGTGTGAGGCTCTCAAGACCGCCATCTACGCCCAGTGCCTGCTGGAACTGTCCGGCGTGAAACCGGTGCCCCGGTACACCGCCGACCACAACGATATCGTCACCTGCTTCGATTCGGGCAGTGCGGCGGCCTTGCAGGGATTCTGCACCGGCATTCAGCAGGGCAGCCCCATCGACAGCATTGCCGCTCCCGAACCCGCCGACGAACCCGGCTATACCGATAAAGTCATCATGGCCTCCGGCAGCTTTACCGAAGGCAGTACCATTGAACTTTCCTGCGACGGCCCTCTGCGCGAACCCTATACCTGCTACCTGCAGGGTGGGGTGAACTTTACCGCCGCCCGCGCTGCGGTGCTGTGCGCCGTGCAGAACGCCTTTTTTGCCTGACCTTGTGGTACAAACCGCCCCGGCGGTTTTGCGTCAATATGGACCCTATTGACCGAAAGGAAGGAAAACACCATGCTGGATATCAAGCGCAACCTGACCACCATGACCGACTTTTATGAACTGACCATGTCCGCCGGTTACTTCGACGAAGGATATAAGGACAAGATCTCTGTCTTTGATATGTTCTTCCGCCGCGTGCCGGACGGCGGCGGCTACGCCATCATGGCGGGCCTGCAGCAGTTCATTGACGCTGTGGATCACCTGCAGTTCACCCAGGAGGACATCGACTACCTGCGGTCCACCCGCATGTTCCGGGAGGATTTCCTGGACTACCTGGCCAACTTCAAGCTGCATTGCAACATCTGGGCCATTGAGGAAGGTGTTCCTATCTTCCCTCAGGAACCCATCGTCACGGTGGAAGGCCCGGCCATTGAATGCCAGCTGCTGGAAACCCTGCTGCTGGTTACCTTAAACCACCAGTGCCTGATCGCTACCAAGGCCAATCGCATTGTGCGGGCGGCCTCCGGGCGTCCGGTCATGGAATTCGGCGCCCGCCGCGCCCAGGGGTACGACGCAGCCTACTTCGGCGCTCGCGCGGCCTACATCGGCGGCTGTGGCTCCACCAGCTGCGTCATGGCGGCCCGGGACTTCGGCATTCCCGCTTCCGGTACCATGGCCCATTCCTGGGTGCAGATGTTCCCCAGCGAGTATGAGGCCTTCAAGAAGTACGCCGAGCTCTATCCGGACGCCTGCGTCCTGCTGGTGGATACTTACAATGTGCTGCGCCACGGCATCCCCGATGCCATCAAGGTGTTTGATGAGGTCCTCAAACCCATGGGCAAGCGCCCCAAAGGTGTGCGCATCGACTCCGGCGATATCGCCTACCTGTCCAAGAAGGCCCGCCGCATGCTGGATGAGGCCGGTTACCCCGACTGCACCATCTGTGCCTCCAACAGCCTGGACGAGTACCTGGTCCGGGACCTGATCCTGCAGGGTGCCCGGGTGGACAGCTTTGGCATCGGCGAGAACATGATCACCGCCAAGAGCGACCCTGTTTTCGGCGGAGTGTACAAGCTGGCCGCCGTCAAGGAAGAGGACGGTACCTACACCCCCAAGATGAAGCTCAGCGAATCCGCCGAAAAAACCACCATTCCCTGCCTGAAAAAAGTCTGGCGTATCTATGACGAGGACAACAAGGCCATGGCCGACCTGATCACCATGGCCGACGAAGAGGTGGAAACCAAGCACGGCATTACCCTGTTTGACCCGGTAGAAACCTGGAAAGAGCGCACCTACGTCAACTGCACCGCCCGCTGCCTGTCCACGCCCATTTATGTGAACGGCGAGCGCGTCTACACCAGCCCTTGCCTGGAGGATATCCGCAAGTTCTGCAAGGCCCAGATTAACACCCTGTGGGATGAAGTGAAGCGCTTTGAGAACCCTCACCGCTACTATGTGGACCTGAGCCAGAAACTGTGGGATACCCGCAACGAACTGCTCAAAGTTTTGTCCAAGTAAAGGCAAAAAACTGATTACAAAATGATTACAAGACCCCCTTCCTGCACAGAATACCTCTACAAAGGATTCTGCCGGAGAAGGGGGCTTTTTTATGGTGTTGGTCCGCGGCTGCCGCTGGGAGGCGGGGGCACTGTTTTTGCTGGGGGGAACGGCCTATCTGGGGTTGGAGATGGCCTGGCGGGGGACCACCCACTGGACCATGTTCTTTGCGGGCGGGCTTTGCCTGTGTCTGCTGCGTTGGTTTGACGATTGTTTCCGCTGGCCGCTTCCGGCCGCTGCACTCCTGGCTTCCGGCGGGGTGTCCGGGGTGGAGCTGGCGTTTGGTGTTCTGTGTACCCGGCTGCTGGGACTGCGGGTCTGGGATTACAGTGCCGAGTGGGGGAACATTGCCGGGCTGATCTGTCCCAAATATTGCCTGCTGTGGTTTTTACTCTGCTTCTGGTTGCTGGGCGGTTTGCGGGCTTTGCGTCGTCTGACTCAATTACAGTCCGCTTTATAGGGCTGAATTTGACCGTGTGAACCTTGCAAGTCCGCTTTATGGGCCTTTCGTTTCTGTATAATAAAGACAGAAACAAGGTAAATTGCAAAAGTGAAGGTAACGTTTTAGGGATAGAAAATGAGGAAAAAGGTGACGCTCACTTCTGCAAATA
>CALWNO010000072.1 GCA_944382785.1 uncultured Gemmiger sp.
CCGCCCCACATCCAGCGAGACTTATTGAAAGAGGTTACCATCATGTACGCAGTTATCAAAACCGGTGGCAAGCAGTACAGCGTCAAGGTCGGCGATGTTGTTTACGTCGAGAAGCTGAATGCCGAAGCTGATACCGAAGTCACCTTCGATCAGGTTCTGGCCGTGGGCGAGGAAGGCTCCGTGAAGGTCGGCGCTCCCATTGTGGACGGCGCTTCCGTCGTGGCCAAGGTCGTCAAGAACGGCAAGGGCAAGAAGCTGAACATCCTGACCTATCGTCCCAAGAAGGGCAGCATGGTCCGCAAGGGTCATCGTCAGCCCTACACCAAGGTGGAAATCACCGCGATCAACGGCTAAGGAGGTAAAACACAATGGCACATAAAAAAGGCGTAGGTTCTACCAAGAACGGCCGTGATTCCGAGTCCAAGCGCCTCGGCGTCAAGCGCGGCGACGGTCAGTACGTTCTGGCCGGCAACATTCTGGTCCGTCAGCGCGGCACCCACATCCATCCGGGTGAGGGCGTCGGCATCGGCAGCGACGATACCCTGTTCGCTCTCGTTGACGGCCGCGTCCACTTCGAGCGCATGGGCCGCGACCGCAAGCGTTGCACCGTTAAGCAGTAACCTTTCAAACGGCGGGCCGTACGGCCCGCCGTTTTCCATGTTATAAAGGAGTCAATTCATGCCCAGCAACTTTATCGACACCGCTACCATCTGGCTGCACGCAGGCAAAGGCGGCGACGGCGCGGTGAGCTTCCACCGTGAAAAATTCGTCGCAGCCGGCGGCCCGGACGGCGGCGACGGCGGCCGCGGCGGCGACATCGTCTTTGTGGCCGACGACAACCTCTCCACCCTGATGGATTTCCGCTACAAGCGCAAGTACAACGCCGCCGACGGCGAAAACGGCAAGGGCGCCCGCCAGAAGGGTAAGGACGCCGAGGACCTGGTCATCCGGGTCCCCCGGGGCACCGTGCTCAAGGAGGCCGAAAGCGGCCTGGTGGTGGCCGACCTCTCCGGCTCCGAGCCGGTGGTGGTGGCCAAGGGCGGCCGCGGCGGCTGGGGCAATGCCCGGTTTGCCACCCCCACCCGCCAGATCCCCCGCTTTGCCAAGCCCGGCCTGCCCGGGGAGGACCTGCACCTGCGCCTGGAGCTGAAGGTCATCGCCGACGTGGGCCTGATCGGCTTCCCCAATGTGGGCAAGTCCACCCTGATCAGCGTCATCAGCGCGGCCAAACCCAAGATCGCCAACTACCACTTCACCACCCTGACCCCGGTGCTGGGTGTGGTGCGGGTGGCCGAGGAGCAGAGCTTTGTCTGCGCTGATATCCCCGGCCTCATTGAAGGTGCTGCCGAGGGCGTGGGTCTGGGTCACGATTTCCTGCGCCATGTGGAGCGCTGCCGCCTGCTTTTGCATGTGGTGGACGTTTCCGGCTGCGAGGGCCGTGACCCCAAGGAGGACTTTGAGCAGATCAACCACGAACTGTCCAACTTCAGTGCCGAGCTGGCCCAGCGCCCTCAGATCGTCCTGGGCAACAAGTGTGATGTGGCCACCACCGAGCAGATCGAGGAGTTCCGCCAGTTCATCGAGGCAAAGGGCCTGACCTTCCTGCCCATCTCCGCCGCCACCCGCCAGGGTATCGACAATCTGCCCAAGCTGGTGTATGCCCGCCTGCAGGAACTGCCTCCGGTGAAGGTCTTTGAGCCGGAGTACGTCCGTCCCGACAAGAGCGCCGAGCCCAAGCGGCCTTTCACGGTGGAAAAAACCGGCGAACACGAGTTCACTGTGGACGCTCCCTGGCTGGAGCGTATCCTGGCCGGCACCAATGTGGAGGACTACGAAAGTTTGCAGTATTTCCAGACCCAGCTGGGGGACTCCGGCATTCTGGATGAGCTGGTCCGCCAGAACGTGCAGGAGGACGACACCATCAAGATCGGCGAATATGAATTCGACTATGTATTCTGAGGTGTGGTATGCTGCCTGAATCTGTACCGGAAATCGATATCAAGGAAATGTCCCCCCTGGCTCTGGCCTTTGTGGGGGATGCGGTGCTGGAGCTGCTGGTGCGCAGCCGTCTGGTGGGCACTACCCGGCTGCAGCCGGGACGCCTGCACAGCGTGGCCACCCAGTATGTCTCCGCCAAGGCCCAGTTCCGGGAGTTGACCGCCCTGGAACCCCTGCTCACCGAGCAGGAGGCCGCCGTGCTGCGCCGGGGCAAAAATGCCAGCAAGGCCACGGTGGCCAAGCACGCCACCGCCCAGGAATACCGGGCCTCCACCGGCCTGGAATGCCTGCTGGGCTGGCTGTACCTGCAGGGGCAGATTGAACGCGTCACCGAACTGTTTGAGGTCCTGTGGCAGGCGGGCGGCCCCGAAGCCAACCCTGCAAAAGAACAGGCGTAAACCGCAAAAAGAGCCACTTCCCAACCCAAAAAAGAGCTGCCACTGGCAGCCCCTGTATGTAACC
This sequence comes from uncultured Gemmiger sp., assembly GCA_944382785.1. GTDB lineage: Bacteria > Bacillota > Clostridia > Oscillospirales > Ruminococcaceae > Gemmiger. The sequence continues at coordinate 2,461 of CALWNO010000072.1, forward strand.
GGACGGGGCCTGCCCCCGCCCTTGGAACAGATAGCCAGACCTTACTTCTTGTTCTGGCTGCCGGTCTTGTTCTGACCGTTGGTGGTCTTCTGCATGCCGGTCATCTTCTGGGTGGTCTTCTTGTTGGTGGTGTTCTGGGTATTCTGGGTGGTCTGGGTGCTCTGGTTGGTGCAATCTTTCATGTTGCGTGCCATAGTGATTTGCTCCTTTCGAACTGATCGAACTTGACGGGGGCCGCGTCCCGGTCCCTTGCCATAAGTCTGCCCGGCTGCGTGCCGTTTATGCAGCCGGGCTTTACTTTTTCAGGAGGTGTAACACGGGTGTTTGTTTTTCCCGCTGCCTTTGAAGCCCGGGAGCGGGCCCTGCTGGGCAGCCGGTTTGAGGACCTGCTGACCTACGCTACCCCTACCCCGGCCCGGGGCATCACGGTCAACGGACTGCGCTGTGCCCCGGAGGTGGTGGCGGCCGGCTCCGGCCTGCCCCTGGCGCCTTCCGTCTTCTGCCCGGCGGCCTTCACCCTGACCGACCCGGACCTGCGCCCCGGGCGCCATCCCTGGCACCATGCAGGGGTCTTTTATGTGCAGGAACCCAGCGCCGCGGCCCCTGCCGCCCTGCTGGAGGTCCACCCCGGCCACAAGGTGCTGGACATGTGCGCCGCCCCGGGGGGCAAGAGCAGCCAGCTGGCCGCCGCTTTGCAGGGGCAGGGGCTGCTGGTGGCCAACGAGTATGACTCCGCCCGGGCGGAGATCCTGCGCCAGAATCTGGAGCGGATGGGCGTGCCCAATGCGGTGGTCCTCAACGAGGATACCGCCCGCCTGGCTGCCGCCTTCCCGGCCTTTTTCGACCGTGTATTGGTGGATGCGCCCTGCTCCGGGGAGGGCATGTTCCGCAAGGAAGCCGCTGCCGCCGGGCAGAACAGCCAGGCCCTCATCGAACACTGCGCCGCTCTGGGCCGGGAAATTCTGGACAACGCCGCGGCCCTGCTGGCCCCGGGGGGCATTCTGGTGTTCTCCACCTGCACCTTCGCCCCGGAGGAGGACGAGGGCCAGGTGGCAGACTTCCTTCTCCGTCACCCGGAATTCACCCTGTGTGATCTCAGCGGCTGCGGCTTCGGCCGTCCCGGGGAGCCCAACCGGGCGGATTACAATTTCAGCGCCGAAAAATGCCGCCGCATCTGGCCCGCCGACGGGGGTGAAGGCCATTTTATGGCCAAGCTGCAAAAATCGGCGGATGCTGAGATGGCCCCGCCCCCGGAACCTGCCCGCAAAAAGGGCAGGGGAGACCGCAAGGGCGGTCCGGCCAAGGTGCCGGCGGAGTGGACCGACTTTGCCTGCAATCTCTTCCCGGATCTGGCCGACAGGCCGGTGCTGGCGGCGGGGGACTGGCTGGTATTGCCGCCGCAGACAAATCTGCCGCCCCACAAGCTGCGTACTCTGCGGGCCGGGGTCCCGGCAGGCAAGGTGCTGAAAAATCGGTTTGAGCCTTCCCACGCTCTCTTCATGGCCTGGGGCCGGGACTGCCGCAACCGGGAGGAACTGACCCTCTCCGACCCGCGCACCGCTGCCTGGCTGCGGGGAGAGGAGATCGAAGCAAGAACTGCTCAAAACGGCTGGTGCGCCGTACTGGTGGACGGTTTTCCCCTGGGCGGGGGCAAGGTCAGCGGGGGCCGCATCAAGAATCACTACCCCAAAGGGCTGCGAAACCTGGGCTGAACAGCCGGGAACTTGAAAAAATCGCCAAAACGTGGTATAATTTACTGTCCATGTACAACAGGCCCCGCGCGGTTTAACCGCCGCTGCCCGGCCCACACTTATATATTAGGGGGATCATCCATGTCCGGACATAGCAAATGGAACAACATCAAACGCAAGAAGGAAAAGACCGACGGCGCCCGCGCCAAGGTGTTTACCAAGATCGGCCGCGAAATCAGCGTCGCCGTCAAGGAAGGCGGCGCTGACCCGGCTTCCAACGGCAAGCTGGCTGCCCTGATCTCCAAGGCCAAGGCCAACAACGTGCCCAATGATAACATCCAGCGCATCATCAAGCGCGCCGAGGGCGGCGACAAGACCGAGTATGAAGCCATGACCTACGAGGGCTACGGCCCCGGCGGCATTGCCGTTATGGTGGATACCCTCACCGACAACCGCAACCGTACCGCGGCCAACATGCGCCATTACTTTGACAAGTTCGGCGGCAACCTGGGCCAGATGGGCTGCGTGGGCTTCCTGTTCAGCCAGAAGGGCGTCATTGTCGTGGACCTGGAAGACAAGGACCCCGATGTGCTCATGATGGACGCTCTGGATGCCGGTGCCGATGACTTTGACGCCGGCGAGGACGCCGCCGAAGTCACCACCACTCCCGACGCCTTCGCCGCTGTCTGCGACGCCCTGAAGGCCAAGGGCTATGAGTTCATCTCCGCCGATGTGGCGCAGGTGCCTTCCACCACCACCGCTCTGACCGATCCGGACCAGATGGCCAACATGGCCAAGCTGCTGGATGCCCTGGAAGACGATGATGACGTGCAGGACGTCTGGCACAACCTGGAAAACGAGGACGAACTGGGCCGCTGAGCCCCATAGTTTAGGAAAGAGCAGCACACTGGCCCCGCTTGTTGAACAAAGCGCAGCGTGGTGCTTTTTCTTTATCACAGGGAAGATATGCCCGCCTGGGCATATCCGCAATCTTTTCGGAAGGGAGCCGTCCATACCATGATGCCGTCCAAGGTACTTTGCCCTTTCTGTCTGGAACCGCTGGAAGAGGGAATTCACGGAGACTGTCCCCATTGCGGCCGCAGTCTGGAAAATCATAACCCGGAAGGCGCGCTGCCTCTGGGCACCCAGCTGGGGGACCGGTATACGGTGGGGGAGTACCTGACCGCTGACGGCGACGGTCTGGCCTACCGCGGGGTGGAAAATGAATCCCGCCGGTTTGTGCTGATCAAGGAATATTTTCCCGTCACCCTGTGCAACGGCCGCAGCCCGGAAGGAGCCCTGATGCCCAAGGAAGGGCGGGAGGTGCTTTTCAAGACCAGCCGGATGGACTTTCAGGACCTGTATGTGGACCTGAAAAACCTGACCCCGGCCACCGGCCTGTCCCAGATTCTGGACGTGCTGGAGGAGAACAACACCGTCTATGCGGTGGAGGAAAATGAGAAGGGGATGACCCTGACCCATTATCTCTCCCTGCGTTCTCGCAACCTGACCCCCGCCGAGGCCCGCACCCTGCTGCAGCCGGTGATGGAAGGGGTCATCCAGCTGCACAAGGCAGGACTCATCCACCGGGGTATCTGCCCGGACAACATCCTGCTGCCCATTGACGGTTCCGCCCGGCTCACCGGGTACGGTACCCTGGCCCTGCGCACCGGCGGCAGCGAGCTGAAAAGCCAGCTCTACGCCGGGTATGCGGCGCCGGAGCAGTACAGCGCGGCGGAGTTTTCCGGCCGGTATACCGACGTGTATGCCCTGGCGGCGGTGACCTACCGCCTGGTCACCGGGCAGACCCCGGTGGCGGCACCCCAGCGCAAGGTGCGGGACAGCCTGGAAAGCGCCCACAGCCTGGAAAACGGGGTGCCCACCTACTTTGCCCAGGTGCTGGCCTGTGCCATGCGCCTGGACCCCGCCAAGCGGATGCAGACGGTGCCCGAACTCATGAGCGCCCTCACCGACCCCAGCGTGGCCAACGCCATGTTTGAGCGGGGAGACAACCAGATCTCCACCAAAAAGATCCTGGGGGCCTCCATGGTGGTCATCTTTGTGCTGGCAGCCCTTCTGTTGTGGAGCCTGCTGTCGCCTCCCAATTCGGACAAGGAAGACGCCAGGCCCACCCCCACTCCGGCTTCTACCGCTGAGGCAGGGGAGACCAGCAGCACCACGAGCGACAGCGACCTGCTCATTGTGCCTGACCTGGTGGGCAAGAATTACGCCACCGAGATCAAGAACAGCGATCTGTACCAGAAGTACCGCATCGTGATGACCGAGGATTACTCCTCCGAGGTGGCGGAAGGCTGCGTGATCAGCCAGGACCCTCTGGCCGGAACCTTACAGACCGAGGAGACTCCCATCATCCAGATCGTGGTCAGCAAGGGGCCGAATCTGGTGGAGATGCCCAACATTGTGGGCTTCACCCAGGACAACGCCATCAAGCTGCTGGACGCCAAGGGAATCCAGTACCGCATGGAGATCATGACCAACGACGGTCAGTATGCCGCCGGATGCGTGGCCAAGTGTGAGCTGGACGGCCAGAACCTGGAACCGGGCCGCAAGCTGGATACCGGTACGGCCATCGTCACGGTGTATATTGCCGGGGAACGGGACGACAGCCCCACCGTTTCCATCCAACCGGCGGGGGACCCGGATGCCGCCGCGGCAACGCCGACACCTGCCGCCTGATACGGATCAGGAAAATCAAAACAACAAAAAACCCGCCGCGAAGCGAGAAGCTTCGCGGCGGATTTTTCACATATTGGAGCGCTTCGGTTGAAAACCGGAGCAACCGTTGTCAATTAGTCGCTGACGTAGGGCATCAGAGCCATATGACGGGCGCGCTTGATAGCAACGGTCAGTTCGCGCTGATGGAAAGCGCAGGTGCCGGTGACGCGGCGGGGAATGATCTTGGCGCGCTCGGTGACGTACTTGCGCAGGCGCGGCAGATCCTTGTAATCGATGTGCTCGATACGATCAACGCAGAAGCTGCACACCTTGCGGCGGCCGCGATGCATCGGGCGGGAAGAACGATCCATAGCCATGGTCTTAACCTCCTTGTTAGAATGATACGATTCGATGATCAGAAGGGCAGGTCACCCTCGTCCTCAATCAGCGCAAAGTCATCGTTGCTGCCAGCCGAATAGGCGGGCGCAGCGGGCTGTGCGGCGGGACGGGAATACTCTGCCGGGGCGGGCGCGGGCATTGCGGGCGCACCCATGCCGGAGTTCTGGGACTTCGGGCCGGTGAAATTCACATTGTTGGCCACGATCTCAACAGCCTGCCGGTTGTTGCCGTTCTTATCCTGATAGCTGCGGCTCTGCAGACGGCCGTCCACGGCGATCAGCGAACCCTTCTGGAAGTAACGGCAGACAAATTCCGCCGTACGGTCCCAGGCCACTACATCCAGGAAATCCGCCTGGCTCTGGCCGTTGGGGTCGCGGCGACCGCGGTCGCAGGCAATGCGGAACGAGGCCACATTCTTGCCGGTGGTCGTCTGGCGCAGCTGCGGGTCGGCCACAAGGCGGCCCATGATTGCAACAACATTCAGCATGGTGTTAACTCCTTAAACCTCTCAGGCTTCCTCCGCGATGATGATGGTGCGGAGCACGCCTTCCGTGATCTTGTAGACACGGTCCAGCTCGGCGGGGAAAGACGGGTCGCTGGTGAACTTGATCACCGTGTACACGCCTTCGGTCTCGTCTTCGATGGGATACGCCAGACGGCGCTTGCCCCACTCGTCGACAGAATCGATCGTACCATTCGCCTCGATCAGGGACTTGAACTTGCCCACCAGGGCAGCGCTCGCTTCCTCATCCAGGTTGGAACTGGTAACCAGCATGGTTTCGTACTTAGCCATTATTCTGTACACCTCCTTTTGGACATAGGGCCCCTGCCTTGTGCAGGAGCAAGGATATGTGCCTCTCGGCACAGCAATTTATTCTACCAAATCTGTGCCGAAAAGTCAAGTGGATTTTCTCCGTTTATTCGACGGTTTTGAAGCCTACACTCTCCACAAAGCGCAGGAAAGCGGCTTTGCCGGCCTCGTCCTGCTTGAACACGCCCGCATTTTCCAGCACGTGGCTGAACACAACGCCGATCTCGTCCCGCACAGCGGCGTGGGCGGCCACGGGGGTCAGGCTGGTGCCGTACTTGGCAATCAGGGCGTCGATCCAGTCCGCATGCACGGCCAGGGGACTGCCTTCCTCCCGGCTGGTGTTGGGAGCAAGTCCGCACAGGATGTCTCCGATCTGGGCGCTCTGGTCCTTCAGACGGGCAGGCAGGATGGCCAGACCCATGACCTCGATCAGGCCGATGTTTTCTTTCTTGATGTTGTGGTATTCCTTGTGGGGATGGAAGATGCCGTCGGGATATTCCTCGGTGGTGCGGTTGTTGCGCAGCGCCAG
>CALWNO010000073.1 GCA_944382785.1 uncultured Gemmiger sp.
AGATGCAGCAGTTTCATCGCCACAGTTTCTCCCATGTCTTGATGTCCAGGGTCACCCCGGGCAGTACCTCCACCGGCGCCACCCCCGCGGGGCGGAACCGGCACCGTTTGCAGAAGCCCTCGGCCTTCAGGTCCCTGGCCCACACCTGCATATACAGCCGGCTGCGGCCGTCACCTTCGGCCAGCTTCTGGGCATAGGCCACCACGCTGCGGCCGATGCCTCGGCCCCGGGCTTTTTCCAGCAAAAACAGGCGGCTGATGCACACCGCCCCCACCGGGCGCAGGTCCAGGGCAAAGTAGCCCACCGCCTCGCTGCCCAGATAGATGAGGAAGTAGTTCACCGCCCCGCAGTGGATCTCCTCGTCGGTCAGGTCCTCATTCTGCCAGGCTTCGGCCAGCTGGGCCGCAACCTTGGGGGTCAGCTTGGTGTAATGCTGCACAAAGATCTCCCGGGCCAGGTCGCTGACCTGGCGGATGTAGCGGGTCTTGGTCACTTGTTTGTAGGTGGCGTTCATGGTTGGTCCTTTCTTTTGTGTGGTCAGTCCACGATGGTCAGGCTGGCCCGGGCGGGCAGACAGGCCGCCCAGTCTCCGGGATTGCGCAGGGTGCCGAACCCTTCGCACAGATGGTCGGGGCAGGGGCTGTCCACGAAGGCGATGCCCCCGTCCTTGACCTGTAGATGGATGGTGTAAAAGCCGGTGTCCACGTCATAGGTGGCATCCTTGTCCAGCGGAATGCGCATCTCCCGGGCGGGGTCACCGTACTGGAGCACGGCCTCGGTGCCGGTGCCGCCGGACTGCCGGGCGGAATACCGCCAGAACAGCAGCCCGCCGATGACCGCCAGCACCACGGCCAGAAAAATCAGATTTTGCCGGGTGGAAGCTTTCATGGGGTGTCCTTTCAGGAGTCTTCAAAGGTGAGGGTGATTGTCTTGCCGTCATAACCTGCCTCGGCCTCCGGGAAATGGGCCCGGGCGGCGGCAAGCCCCGGGTCCGGGTCGGTGACGGCGGCGCTGTAATGGGTCAGCCACAGCCGCCGCACCCCAGCCTCGGCCGCCAGAGCCCCGGCCTCGCCGCAGGTGGCGTGGCCGTATTGCCGGGCCTTGGGGGTGTCGGCGTCGTCGGCATAGGTGGCGTCCATGCAGAGCAGGTCCACGTCCCGGGCCATCCGGCGCAGCTCGTCGGTGGGTTCGGTGTCGGTGGCATAAAGGATGCGCAGCCCCCGGCGGGCCATTCCCAGTACCTGGTCGGGGGTAAATCCCCCGGCAGGGCGCCGGGATTGCAGGGTGCGCCAGTGGATCATGGGAATACCCAGCGCCCGGGCCCGCTCCGGGTCGAAACGCCCGGCCCGGGGCAGGGTGTAGAGGTAGGAGCAGCAGGGTACCCGGTGCTTGGCAGGAAAGGCGGTGATGGCGGCGTCCCCCGGCAGGTCCAGGGTGCCCCGGCCTTCCGCAAAAGTATGGCGGCGGATGGCAAAGGGCAGGGGGCCGGTCAGGGCGGCGATGGCGTCCAGCACCGCGTCCAGACCCGGAGGCCCGGCCACCGTTACCGGGTCGGTGCGGCCCAACGCCGCCATGGATTGGAGCAGCCCCGGCAGGCCGAAGAGATGATCCCCGTGGTAGTGGGTGAGCAGCAGGGTATCCAGCTTGTACAGGCTGGCCCCGAACCGCTGGGCGGATACCTGGGTGCCCTCCCCGCAGTCCATGAGCAGCCCCCGGCCGTTCACCTGCAGCCACAGGGCTGCCAGTGCCCGGTTCGGCAGGGGCTTTGTGGCGCCGGTGCCCAACAAAGTTACCTGTACCACAGCAAACACCTCCCCATTTTTTACAATTGACCTTTATTATACCACGGATGCCCATCCCTGCCTACCCGCCGCCCTTGCATGGCGGGGGGCGGAGTGCTACAATAAAACAACCGACAAAATTTTCCTGAAAAAGGCAATGAGGGGGCTTTACTCCATGGAGACCATGGAATTTTCCAAGCGGCTGGACCTGTTCGGGCCGGAGATCTTTGCAGCACTGAACGACAAGAAGATCGCGCTGGAGGCCGAAGGCCGCAAGCTGTACAATCTTTCGGTGGGCACGCCGGACTTTGCCCCGGCGCCCCACATCAAGCAGGCGCTGCTGGACGCCGCCGCCCAGGACGAAAACTGGAAGTACACCCTGCGGGATCTGCCCGAAATGCTGGAGGCCGTGGGCCATTACTATGAGCGCCGGTTCGGGGTCAAGGGTATCACCCCGGACAAGGTCATGAGCTTTTCCGGCAGCCAGGACGGCATCGGCCACCTGGGCCTGGCCCTGCTCAACGACGGGGACACGGTGCTGCTGCCCGACCCCTGCTATCCTGTCTTTATGACCGGCATGCGGCTGGGCGGGGGCGTGCCCTGGTTCTACCACCTGACGGCGGAAAACAACTTCCTGCCCGACGTGCACAGCATCCCGGAGGAGGTGGCCCGCAAGGCCAAGCTGATGATCGTCTCCCTGCCCGCCAACCCGGTGGGCAGCATCGGCACCCCGGAACTGTACCAGGAAATCGTGGATTTCTGCCGCACCTACCACATCCTGCTGGTGCATGACAACGCCTACAGCGACATCATCTTTGACGGCGCGGTGGGGCACAGCGTATTCAACACCCCCGGCGCCGAGGAGGTGGCGGTGGAGTTCTTCTCTTTGAGCAAGAGCTTCAACGTCACAGGCGCCCGCATCAGCTTCCTGGTGGGCCGGCCGGACGTGGTGGCCGCCTGCAAGAAGCTGCGCACCCAGATCGACTTCGGCATGTTTGCCCCCATCCAGAAGGCCGCCGTGGCCGCTCTGGAAGGACCCCTGGACGGGGTCAAGGCCCAGTGCGGCGTCTACCAGGCCCGGCGGGACGCCCTGTGCGGCGGACTGCGGTCCATCGGCTGGCCGGTGCCCGACAGCCACGGCAGCATGTTCGTCTGGGCGCCGTTGCCCGCGGGCTGGGATAACAGCATGGACTTCTGCATGGCCCTGATCCAGGAGGCCGGGGTCATCTGCACCCCCGGCTCCAGCTTCGGACCTTCGGGGGAAGGGTACGTCCGCTTCGCCCTGACCCTGACCGAGGAAGTCATCCGCCAGGCGGTGCAGGCCATCGCCGACAGCGGCATCCTCACCGAGAAGGAATAAGACTGCCCCTTATAAGCAAAAAATACGGCCGCTTTCTGCGCAGCTGCGCGCGGAAGGCGGCCGATTTTTTGGAAAAAAGCGGCGGAAACCTGTCACAGAAAGGGCGGTTTCGGTGTACAGGAAGTGAGGGACCTCGAAACCGGAAAAAGGAGGGCTGATCATGCCGCTGTTTGACCGTGACCGGCGGGAGAAAACACTGGCCCGGGTGTATCATCAATCTTATGACCGCCTGTGCGCCGTGGCCGCCGCGGTGCTGGGCGGGGACAGGCATCTGGCCCAGGACGCGGTGCAGGAAGCCTGGCTGCGGCTGAATGCCCCCGGGGTGCGAGAGCGCATGGACATTTCCGACCCCGACCGCCTGCGGGGGCTGCTGCTGGTGACGGTGCGCAACGCCGCCCGCAACCTGCGCCGGGGCAGCCGGGAACAGACCCTGCCGGAGGAGGGCTGGGCAGTCCTGCCCGACCCGGCCCCCGGCCCCGCCGAACAGACCGAGCAGGCCGCGGCGGTGGCGGCCCTGCGCCGGGGGCTGCGGGCTCTGCCCGCCGCCGACCACGATGTGCTGCTGCTGCTGCAATATGCCTGTGGCTGCTCCGCCGCCCAGATCGCCGCGGTGCTGGGCATCAGCGAGGGGGCGGTGCGCCAGCGGGCCCACCGAGCCCGGAACCGGCTGCGGAAGCTGCTGGAAGAGGAGGGATACCATGAACGACCGTGAATTTGACGCCCTGCTGCAGGCCGCCTGCGCCCGGGAGGGGGCGGCGGAACTGGCCGCGGCGGGGCTGGCAGGCCGCCGACCCGGGCGGGTGGCACGGGTGGTGCTTATCGCCGCGGTGTGCGCGGTGCTGCTGAGCCTGGGCGTGGCGGCCCTGTGGCCCCGGCTGGAACTGAAACGCACCGGCCGGGATTCCTTTGCCCTGGGGGTGGAGAAATCCGGAGAAAACGCCCCGGCGGTGACCGGCATCACCTTTGCCACCCTGCCGGAAGGCTACGCCATTGTGGAGAGCCATTCCGACCCGGAGGACCGGTGGGCTGCCGTGACCATCGCAACCCCGGACCCGGACGCGGAACTGACGGTGACCAAATATGCCCTGGACTGCGGGCAGGGGTACAAGATCGAGAAGGTGGGCGGGACGGTACCGGCCGACCTGGACCCGGTGAAGCAGGTGATGGAGGAATATGTGGTGCTGGACAGCCCCGACGACCTGACCCTGGAGGCCCTGCAGAAGGGCAGTACAGTGGTGTACCCTGCGGCCGACTGCTACTATGAGGCAAGTTATGTGGGGGTGGACCTGGAGGATGTGTGTGCGATTTTGCAGAATCTGCGGTGATGCCCGCACATAAACGCACATAAAAAAGAGCCGTTCCCGGCGGGGAACGGCTCTTTTTATGTCAGAGGGATCAAGGGATGGGGGATCAGCCGGGCTGCTTGCCGATGTAGGCCAGGATGCCGCCGTCCACGTACAGGACCAGACCGTTGACGAAGTTGGAAGCGTCGGAAGCCAGGAACACGGCGGGGCCGCCCAGGTCTTCGGCTTCGCCCCAGCGGCCGGCCGGGGTCTTGGCCACGATGAACTGGTCGAAGGGATGACGGGAACCGTCGGGCTGGATCTCACGCAGAGGCGCGGTCTGCGGGGTGGCGATGTAGCCGGGGCCGATGCCGTTGCACTGGATGTTGTAGGCGCCGTACTCGGAAGCGATGTTCTTGGTCAGCATCTTCAGGCCGCCCTTGGCAGCGGCGTAGGCGGAGACGGTCTCGCGGCCCAGCTCGCTCATCATGGAGCAGATGTTGATGATCTTGCCGCCGCCCTGCTCGATCATATCGGGGATGACGGCCTTGGAGACGATGAAGGGAGCGTTCAGGTCCACGTCGATGACCTGACGGAACTGGGCGGCGGTCATGTCGCACATGGGGATGCGCTTGATGATGCCGGCGTTGTTGACCAGAATGTTGATGTGGCCAACTTCCTCGGTGACCTGCTTGATGAAGGCGTTGACAGCGTCCTCATCGGTCACGTCGCAGACATAGCCGTGGGCGTCGATGCCGGCCTCTTTGTAGGCGGCCAGACCCTTGTCCACCAGTTCCTGCTTGATATCGTTGAACACGATGGTGGCACCACAGTTGGCCATGGCGGTGGCGATGGCGAAGCCGATGCCGTAGGAAGCGCCGGTGATCAGGGCGATCTTGCCGGTCAGATCAAAAGATTTCGGAGTGCAAACAGACATGTTAAAACCTCCCATTGTTTGTTGCAGTGTATTCAAGGCGCCGCACAGCGGCGCCGGGAACCGGGGTGATACTCAGCGCAGGTCGGTGGTGGCGATGTTGTCCATGTCGTCAAATTCCATGTTTTCGCCGCCCATGGCCCAGATAAAGGTGTAATTGGAGGTGCCCACGCCGCTGTGGATGCTCCAGGACGGGCTGATCACCGCGTCGTAGTTGTGCATCAGGATGTGGCGGGTCTCGGTGGGTTCGCCCATCATGTGGAACACCGCCTGGCCTTCGGGGATCTCAAAGTAAGTGTAGATCTCCATCCGGCGTTCGTGGGTGTGGCTGGGCATGGTATTCCAGTTGCTGCCGGGTTCCAGGCAGGTCATGCCCATGGACAGCTGGCAGGTCTTGAGCACGCTGGGATGAATGAACTGGTTGATGGTGCGCTTGTTGCAGGTTTCCAGGCTGCCCAGAGGCCGCTTGGCCGCTTCCTCAATGGTGATCAGCTTGGTCTCGTACCGGCAGTGGGCCGGGGCGGACACCATGTAGAACTTGGCGGGCTTTTCCGGGTCCACGCTGCGGAAGGTGACTTCCTTGGTGCCCTGGGTGATGTACAGGCAGTCCTTGTAGTTCATGGGGTATTCCACGCCGTCGGCGGTGACGACACCGGCGCCGTCACCGATGTTGAAGATGCCCACTTCCCGGCGTTCCAGGAAATAATGGGTTCCGAAGTTGGCCCACACATCAATGCCCTTGTCGATGGACACGGTCTCCTGCACGGGCATGCAGCCCAGGGTGACCATGCGGTCAACGTGAGAGTAAACGGCCACGACCTCGTCGGCCTTGTACAGACCGGTGATGAGGAACTCATTGCGGGTCTCTTCGGTGGTATAACGCTTGAAATCGCGCTGGTTGCAGGAATAACGGATATCCATGCGGCAAAGACCTCCCTGTGTTTTTATCGGATGGAAAAGGAGGGCGCAGCGGCCCTCCGACCTTGTATACAATCTTATTATAATCAAAACCGGGGCGGGACAAAAGTGTATACAAGCACAAGAATGAACCGGTTTTTTTGGCTGGTTTGTCGTACAAGCACAAAGAGGGAAAGAAAAGGCCCATCCGTTCCGGGCGGCGGCCCGCTCACCGGTCCGGACAGGACCTGGCAGAGAATGGCTTGCATACCATGACCCGGAAAGAGCTCGTTTTGGGCGGGTTCCACAAAAAGAAAAACGGATTTTGTACGTCTGCACGCCGTATGCAAACAAAGTGAATAAAATTCACTTTACAAATCAATTACGTTCAACTATAATCATGCTCATACGCTCGACGCCTCAATGGGGAGACGGGAAAGCGGCCCGGTGCAACTGCCGGGCCGCTTTCCCGCACTCTTGGGGCAAGGGGCGGGACTCACGGAAAGGAAGGACGTCCATGCTCACGCTCGACAAGATCTATCATGCCGCCTTTGTACTGCGGGATGTGGCCCGCCGCACCGACCTGATCGCGGCCGAACGCCTGCACAGCGACAGCAATCTGTATCTCAAGACCGAGAACCTGCAGGTCACCGGCAGCTTCAAACTGCGGGGCGCCTATTACAAGATCAGCCAGCTCAGCGAGGAAGAGCGGGCCCACGGGGTCATTGCCTGTTCGGCAGGCAACCACGCCCAGGGGGTGGCCCTGGCGGCCACCCGGCTGGGGATTTCCAGCGTGGTGTGCATGCCGGACGGGGCTCCCATCATGAAGGTGGAGAGCACCAAGCGGCTGGGAGCCCGGGTGGAACTGGTCAAAGGCACCTACGACGACGCCCATGACCGGGCGGTGGAACTGCAGAAGGAAACCGGCATGACCTTTATTCATCCCTATGACGATGAACTGGTCATGGCGGGGCAGGGCAGCATCGGGCTGGAGATTCTGGACCAGCTGCCCGACGTGGAGGCCATCATCGTGCCCATCGGGGGCGGCGGACTGATCGCCGGGGTGGCCATGGCGGTGAAGAGCCTGCGTCCGGAGGTGAAGATCTACGGCGTGCAGGCGGCGGGCGCGGCCAGCATGTACCAGGCCTACCACGACGGGGTGTACGAGACCCTGGACCGGGTGGACACCTTCGCCGACGGCATTGCAGTCAAGACCCCCGGCGAGAAAACCTTTGAGCTGATCCAGAAGTACGTGGACGACATCGTCACGGTGAGCGAGGACGAGATCGCCGCCGCCATCCTGGCCCTGATGGAAAACCAGAAGCTGGTGGCGGAGGGTGCCGGAGCCACCCCGGTGGCGGCAGCCCTCTTCGGCAAGCTGCCCATTGCGGGCAAAAAGACGGTGTGCCTGGTGTCCGGCGGCAACATCGACGTGAACATCCTGTCCCGGGTGATCACCCGCGGCCTGATCATGAGCGGGCGCACCGCCAGCCTGATGATCGCCCTGGAGGACAAACCGGGCCAGCTGCTGAAGGTTTCGGATATCGTTTCCGCCTGCGGGGCCAACATCGTATCGGTCCACCACGACCGGGGCGACACCAACATGGCCATCACCAGCTGCTTCCTGCGGCTGGGTCTCGAAACCCGGGACGCCGCCCAGATCGAGCAGATCAAGACCCGACTGACGGAGGAAGGGTTTGCGCTGGTCAGCGAGAGGGCGTAAAAAAGGCTCCCCTGTGTAAGGGGAGGCTTTCCGGGAGCGCCATTAAAATCATCTTCCTTGCTCACCGGCCCCAGCCGGTGAGTAGGCCGTCGTAAGGTGGCCGCATCCCCGGGTCCAGGGCCGCAGCCCTGGTCGGCGTCCACCGCATCGAAACGGTGGGACTTTTCGCTTCCTTTTGGTCACAAAAGGAAGGACTGAACGGCAAGCAGGCGTTGCACCCGACAGCTACGGAGGTAGGTCTCCTGTACCATTGGCCGCTGTTCGCGGCCGACCAATTTCGGAAACAACGCTGCGCGTTGCTTTTTTGCATGGCGCTGCGCGCCATCGGGCGGCATAGCCGCCCGGGCAAAAAACGCCCCGGCATACACCAGGGCGTAAAGGAATACAAAACTTACAGCTGCACCCCGCCGGCCAGCAGTTCCACAAACTGCTTGGCCACCCGGGGACTGCGGCCGCCGGCCCGCAAGGCGAAGGCTTCGGCCCGCATCATCAGCTGGTCGGAGGGCATCTGCACCCCGCAGCGGGCGGCCAGGTCCATGACGATGGTCTCGTACAG
>CALWNO010000074.1 GCA_944382785.1 uncultured Gemmiger sp.
CAGGCCCCCCAGGGCCTGAGTAGGCCGTCGTCAGGTGGCCGCACTCCCCGGGTCCAGGGCCGCAGCCCTGGTCGGCGGCCGCCGCATCGAAACGGCGGGCCCTTTTCGTTACCTTTTCGGGCACGAAAAGGTAAGAGCTACCGGAAAGCAGCCGTTATCGGGAAACCCGGCAGACATTCAAACCAATTTACACATCCAGATTCGCATACTTCGCGTTCTTTTCGATGAACTGACGGCGGGGTTCCACCTGTTCGCCCATGAGGATGCTGAACGCCTCGTCGGCGCGCTCGGCGTCCTCGATGGTGATCTGCACAATCACCCGGTTGTCCGGGTTCATGGTGGTTTCCCACAGCTGTTCGGGGTTCATCTCACCAAGGCCTTTGTAGCGGTTGACCTTTGCGCCGGGCATTTCGGCGGAAAGGACCTTCATTTCGTCGTCGTTGTAGGCATACTTGACGGTCTGGCCCTTGGCCAGCTTGTACAGGGGCGGCTGGGCCACATACACATACCCGTGCTCGATGAGCGGGCGCATATACCGGAAGAAGAAGGTCAGCATCAGGGTGCAGATGTGGGAGCCGTCCACGTCGGCATCGGCCATGATGAAGATCTTGTGGTAGCGCACCTTGGAGATGTCGAACTCGTCCCCGATGCCGGTACCCAGGGCAGTGACCACCGGCATGAGCTTGTCGTTGCCGTAGATGCGGTCGGCCCGGGCCTTTTCCACGTTGAGCATCTTGCCCCACAGGGGAAGGATGGCCTGGATGTTGGAATCCCGCCCCTGTTTGGCGGAACCGCCTGCAGAATCGCCCTCCACGATGAAGAGTTCGGTCTTGCTGGGGTCTTTTTCATGGCAGTCGGCCAGCTTGCCGGGCATCCGGTTGGATTCCAGGGCGCTCTTGCGGCGCACCAGGTCCCGGGCCTTCTGGGCGGCGGCCCGGGCGCGGGCCGCCTGGGTGGCCTTTTCCAGAATGGCCTTGGCCACGGCGGGGTTTTCCTCAAAGTATTCGCTCAGGGCCTTGTACACCACGCCGGAGACCAGCGTCTTGATGTAGGTGTTGCCCAGCTTGGCCTTGGTCTGGCCCTCGAACTGGGCTTCCTGCAATTTCACGCTGATGACCGCGATGATGCCTTCCCGCACGTCGGGGCCCTTGAGGTTCTCGTCCTTGTCCTTCAGGATGCCCTTGGCCCGGGCGTACTCGTTGAAGACGCGGGTCAGGCTGAGCTTGAAGCCCTCCTCATGGGTGCCGCCCTCGGGGGTGTGGACGTTGTTGGCAAAGCTGAGCATCAGCTCGTTGAAGCTGTCGCAGTACTGCAGGGCCACCTCGGCCACGGCGCCGTCCGCCTCGCCCTTCATGTAGATGGGTTCGGGGTGGAGTGGGGTCAGGTCCCGGCGCTTCTGCAGATAGGTGACAAAGCTGCTGATGCCGCCCTCATAGCACATGGTCTCCCGCACGGGGGCGCCGGTCTCGGACAGGCTCTCCTCCCGCTCGTCGGTGAGGGTGATCCGCACCCCCGCATTGAGGAAGGCTTCCTCCCGCAGACGCTTGAGCAGAATGTCGTAATCATACACGGTGGTGTCGGTGAACATCACCGGGTCGGGCTTGAAGGTGACAGTGGTGCCGGTGGAAGCGGCAGGGCCGATCTTCTTCAGGTCGCCGTCCGGCTTGCCCCGCTTGAAGCTCTGCTCGTACTCGGCACCGTCCCGGCGCACCCGCACGACCAGCCACTCGGACAAAGCGTTCACCACCGAGGCGCCCACGCCGTGCAGACCGCCAGCCACCTTGTAGCCGGAATCCTCGCCGCCGAACTTGCCGCCGGCGTGCAGCACGGTGTATACGACGGTGACGGCGGGGATGCCCATCTTGGGCTGGATGTCCACGGGGATGCCGCGGCCGTTGTCCGACACTTCGATGATGTTGCCGGGCTTGATGGTCACCTCGATGTGGGTGCAGTAGCCGGCCAGGGCTTCGTCGATGGAGTTGTCCACGATCTCATACACCAGGTGATGCAGGCCGGAAGGACCTGTGGACCCGATATACATGCCCGGGCGTTTGCGCACCGCTTCCAGGCCTTCCAGGACCTGGATCTGGGCGCCGCCGTACTCATGGTCGGTGGCGGTTTCCCGATTGGTGCTTGTGATCTTTTCTTCTGCCATGCTGCTTTCCTTTCCTCTATTGGGTTGCGATGGGGGGTATAAACGGCGGGTTGCCGTGAAAAAAGGTGTTGTTTTTGTGTGATGGTTTCCAGACCGATGGGCAAGCGGCTGCCTGCCGGATAGTTCTTCCTTTTTGTGACCAAAAAGGAAGCGAAAAAGTCCCACCGTTCCGAGGCGGCTTTCCTGGCAAGCGGCTGCTTACGGGAGTGTCCTTCCTTTTTGTCGCCAAAAAGGAAGCGAAAAAGCGCCACCGTTTCGATGCGGTGGACGCCGACCAGGGCTGCGGCCCTGGACCCGGGGAGTGCGGCCACCTGACGACGGCCTACTCAGGCCCTGGGGGGCCTGAGTAAGGAATTGATTTGAAATGGCGTGGCCAGCAGGCCGCAGGCAAAACGGAAGAGCCTGACCCGGTTGGGTGCAACTTTTCCGGAAGGTTTCCCGCCAGCAGCCGTTCCCGGTAAATGGTATTCAATCCATTCCTTGTTCACCGGCCCCCAGGCCGGTGAATAGGCCGTCGTAAGGTGGCCGCATCTCGGGGTCTGGGGCCGCAGCCCCAGCCGGCGGCCGCCGCCTCGGAACGGCGGGCCCTTTTCGCTTCCTTTTCGGGCACGAAAAGGAAGGACTAAACGGCAAGCAGCCGTTCCCCCGGCAGACTGCCGTCTGCCAAAAAGTTACACCTCCAGCCGTTCGGCTCGCCTCTTTAACGCCGCCGTGGACAGCTGGGAAATGTAGATGGTCTCGCCGGAAAAATCCGTCAATATGAAACTTTTGGGCATGGCGCCGGAGATATCCACCACCGCGCCCTCGCTCTGGGCGCGGCGGAAAAACTCGTCGGTGAGTTTGGGTTTCTGTCCGGCGTCGGTGGAGGTGTCCAGGTCAAACACCCCGATGATGTCCCGGGTGTTCACGATGAAATCCTGCCCCGCGTGAAGGTACATGGTTACTCCTCCCGCACGCGGCCCGCCTCCACAAACACCAGCTTGCCGTTGGTGCGGGCAAAGGCCGCGGAATCACAGGTGGTCACAAAGGTCTGCTTGTCCTCGATGCGGGTGAGCAGGTAGGTCTGCCGGGCGTCGTCCAGCTCACTGAGCACGTCGTCCAGCAGCATCACCGGGTGCTCCCCCAGCACATCCCCGGCCACGGTGGCTTCCGCCAGTTTCAGGGCCAGCACCGCGCTGCGCTGCTGCCCCTGGCTGCCGTAGATCTTGCCCGGCTGCCCGTCGATGAGAATTTCCAGATCCTCCCGGTGGGGTCCGGTGAGGCAGAACCCCGCCCGCAGTTCCTGGGGTTTGACCTCCCGCAGCCGGGCGGCCAGGGCGGCGGGGTCCGGATCGCAGCAGGGGAGATACCGCACCCCCAGCGCCTCGGCCCCGCTGGAAATATCCCGGTAGTTGGCTTCGGCCAACGGCGCCAGTTTGTCCAGGTAGTCCGCCCGGCGCTGCATGACCTCCGCCCCGGACTTGGCCATGGCCTCGTTGTAGGTCTCCAGCAGCACATCCGCCCCGGGAGTGATGTCGTAGGCTTTGAGCAGGGCGTTCTTCTGGGCGGTCAGGCGGGCATACCGCCGCAGGGCCGCCAGATACCCCGGGTACAGCTGGCACAGCGCCGCGTCCAGAAAATGCCGCCGCCCCTCCGGCCCGGCCTTGACCAGGCTCAGGTGGTTGGGGTCAAAGACCACGGCGGTGAAGGTTCCCGCCACGGCCGAAGCCCGGCCCCGGTCCGCCCCGTTCAGGCGGGCACGGCGGCCCGGGCGCTCGCTGCCTTTGGAGCCCACAGTCAGGCGGAGGGTCTGGGGACGGCCCCCGCCTTCAAACTCCGATTCAATGACCGCAAAAGGTTGGTCGCGGCGGATGAGCTCCCCGTCCTTGGCGCCCCGGAAGCTCTTGGCCCCGGTGAGCAGCCAGATGCTTTCCAGCAGGTTGGTCTTGCCCTGGCCGTTGGCCCCGCACAACACGGTGAGCCGGGGAGCGGGGTGCAGTTCGGCTTCTTCCAGGTTGCGGAACTGCGCCACCTTCAGGTGGTCCAGGCGCATCAGCAGCCCTCCGCGATCTTCACCTGGCGGCCGTCCAGCTCCACCACATCCCCGGCGCGGCATTTCTTGCCCCGCTGGGTGCAGACTTCGCCGTTCAGGCGCACCGCCCCGCCCTGGACCAGCTCCTTGGCTTCGCCGCCGGTCTCACACAGGCCGGAAAACTTCAGCAGGGCGTCCAGTTTGATATATTCCGTATTGATTCTGATGAGTTCCATACTCAGCCTTCATTCTTGAACCGGACGGGGAGCACCAGGTAGATGAAGTCCTTGCCCTCGGTGGGCAGCAGCTTCACCGGGCTCAGCGGTCCGTTGATTTCCATGAGCATCTTTTCGCACTTGGAGTTGCGCAGGGCATCCAGCATATACCGGTTGTTGAACCCGATCTCCACTTCCTCGCCCTCCATGGAGACAGGCGGGAACTCGTCCACCACCTTGCCCAGGGTGGTCTGGCAGCGGACGGTGACCTTGTCCTTGCTGAAGGTGATCCGCAGGGGGTTCTTCAGCCGCTCGGTGATGATCAGGGAGGCGCGCTCGATGGTCTCGATGAAGGGCTTGCAGTCCACAACCACCTTTGTGCGGGCACCCTGGGGGATGACGCTCTCATAGTTCAGGAAGTCGCCCTCGATGAGGCGGCTCATGATGGTGTAGCCGTTGGTGGTGAACACCACATACCGGCGGTTGGCGTCGATCTTCACCGGATCGTCCGGTCCGCCCATGATCTTCAGCAGCTCCTGCAGGGTTTTGGCGGGAATGATGATCCGGATGTCACGGGTGCACTCCACATCCCGCTGCAGAATGGCCAGCCGGTAACCGTCCAGGGCCACGATGGTCAGGCTGCCCGGCTCGATGACGAAGAGTTCGCCGGTGTGGGCGGGCTTTTTGTCATCCTGGGCGACCGCATAAATGGTCTTTTCGATCATTTCCCGCATCATGGAGCAGGGGATGGTCATGGTGTTTTCGGCGGCGGTGTTGGGCAGGGAGGGGTAATCGCTGGCGTTCATGGCCGGGATCTGGAATTCCGCCACGCCGCCGCTGATGGTGGCCATGCCCTCGTCGTCCAGCTCAATGATGACGTTTCCTGCGGGCATCCGGCTGACCATGGAGCCCAGCAGCTTGGCGTCCAGCACGATCTCGCCGGGAACCAGGACGTTGCATTCGATAGTAGTAGTGATTCCGATTTCCATGTCGTACCCGGTCAGGGTGAGCTGGAAGCCGGAAGCCTTCATCTGGATGCCTTCCAGCACCGGAATGGCGGAGCGGTTGGTGATGGCGCGGGAGACGCCGTCGATGGCCGCGGCGAGCAGCGACTTTTCACATTCGATCTTCAAGTATGTTCACCTCGTATTGTTGGGGAAGGGGTTTTTGCGGGGGGTGTTTCCGGGCAGCAGGGCTTCGCCCTGTGCCGGAATCCTGGATTTTGCGGTCTTGGTTGGCCGCAGGGGTTTTGTGCGGGCGGAAAGTTTGGGGAAAGAAGTGTTTCCCGGTGCGAAAACTAGATACTTTGAAAGTAGTAGTAGTAGGGGCCGTGGAATCGGTGGAAAACTCGTGGAACCCGCATAACCAGCGGATTTGCGGGCGGTGAATTTTCCGGAAAAGACTGTGGAAGAAAAATTTGCTCTTGTGGAGAACTCGGGTTTTTAACTTGCAATGTGGAAAACGAATGTTAATTGTTGAAAAAACGGTGGAAAATGGGGAAAACTGCCGCAGGTTTTCAACAACGGTTCCCGAAAACCCGGTTTCAGCCCTTCTCAGGTGCGGATATTCTTCATAATATCGTCAACTGTCTCTTTCAGGTGGCGATCCTTGGCAATGTTTTTCTCCATGGTGTTGATGGAGTAAACCACTGTGGAATGATCCCGCTGAAATTCCGAGCCGATGGCTTCCATGCTCATGCCGGTGATCTCCCGGATGATGTACATGGTCATCTGCCGGGCGGCGCTCACGTTGGCGTTGCGCTTTTTGCCCCGGATGTCGGCGGGCATGACGTTATAAGTCCGGGCCACCTCGTTGATGATCTTCTCGATGGTCACCGGGATGGGCTGCTGATCGTTCAGCGTATCCTTGATGGCGGTGGTGGTCACCCCGATGCAGGGGGCGATGCCCTCCAGCATGTAGTAGGCGTTGAGTTTTTTCACCGCGCCTTCCAGCTGACGGATGTTCTGTTTCAGATGGTTGGCGATGTATTCGGCCACGTCGTCGGGCAGGTCCAGGTTGAGCAGTTCGGCCTTGCGCTTGACGATGGCCACCCGGGTCTCAAAATCCGGGGGCTGGATGTCGGCGGTCAGGCCCCATTCAAACCGGGTGCGCAGACGTTCCTCCAGGCTCTTGATCTCCTTGGCGGGACGGTCGCAGGCCAGCACGATCTGCTTGCCGGCGTTGTGCAGGGTGTTGAAGGTGTGGAAAAATTCTTCCTGGGTGGCTTCCTTGCCGGCGATGAACTGGATATCGTCGATGAGCAGCACGTCCGCTTCCCGGTAGGTCTGGCGGAACAGCTCGGTGGTGTTGTTGCGCACGGCGGTGATGATCTCGTTGGTGAACTTTTCACAATCCACGTACACAATGTTGAAATCCGGGTGGTTTTTCTTGATCTCGATCTGGATGGCGTTGAGCAGATGGGTTTTGCCCAGACCGGAAGGCCCGTAGATGAACAGCGGGTTGTACGCCCCGGAAGGATTGGCCGCCACCGCCTGGGCCGCCGCGAAGGCGAACTGGTTGGACGGACCGCGGATGAAGTTCTCAAAGGTGAAGTCGTACCGACCGGAAGGCAGGTTGTCCTCGGTGATCTGTTCGGGGGCCTTTTCCCCCTCTTCCTGCTGCGACGGCGGAATGACCAGCTGCAGTTCGATGTCGAAACCAAGCACGGCTTTGAAGGCGTCCTTGAGCAGCGCGGTATACCGGTCCGAAACGATCTTGCGGATGAAGTCGTTGCGCACCATGAGCGTCACGCAGTTGGAATTTTCAAAGCTGACCGGTTCCAGCCCGCTGATGTAGCACTGGTAGGTCGCGTCGGCGGTATGTTCGCGGCAGTAGGCTTTGGCCGCGTCCAGAACGTCGTTAAAAGAATCCATGTTTTTCCCCACTTCGTGTTCGGTCTTACGCCGGGGCCTGCCGGGCCGCCAAGGCGCAGAAATATACGGTATTATTATACCACAAATAAAAGGGCAATACAATTCGTATATCTGGTATATATAAATAAAGTAGACAACTATCTGTGGAAAGAGGGGCTGCGGGGACAGTTTTCGACAGGATTCGAGGGGATTGTGGAAAAAAGTAATTTTGGGTTTTGGAGTGAGAAGGGTGGGGTGAATTTTTCATGGTCTGGGGGATGGTTTCTCTTTGGCGGACGGCAGTCTGCCGGGTTCCGGCAAGCGGGAGCTTGCGGGGGAGTCCTTCCTTTTGTGACCAAAAGGAAGGACTAAACGGCAAGATGCCGTCTACCTGTTAGCCAGTCAGCCAAAGTACACCCCCGCAGTCAGCCTGTTGGCCGCAAGCTGCCCTGACATAAAAAAGTCTGGCTCAACCAGGCAAGTTTTCCACACAATCCACCTCATTTTGTGGAAAACCCGAAATCTTTCCGCAATCATACCCAATATTTTGCGTCCGGGTCCTAAATTGCCCCGGCACAAAAACCCCGGACCTATGGATTTTTTGCGCAAAAAGGTATTGACAAGACGTGGTTTTATCCTTTATAATCAAAGTCTGCAAGGCTGCCCCCAGGAACCGGGCATTG
>CALWNO010000075.1 GCA_944382785.1 uncultured Gemmiger sp.
AACATCACCGTCCTGCTGTTGGGTGTGGAAAGTACGGATCAATCAAGGGAGGATACAAATGGATAACCTGATTGGTAAAAAACTGGATGGCCGCTATCTCATCGAAAGCCTGATCGGCGTGGGCGGCATGGCCAACGTCTACAAGGGCCGGGATATCCGCACCGGCAACGAGATTGCGGTCAAGGTCCTGAAGGAAGAATTTTTGGGCAATGAGGAACTGGTCCGCCGCTTCAAGAATGAAAGCAAGGCCATCTCCATCCTGGACCACCCCAACATCGTCAAGGTGTACGATGTTTCGGTGACCGACCAGCTGCAGTATATCGTGATGGAGTATATCGACGGCATCACCCTGAAAGAATATCTCAAACAGCGCGGCGGTGCCCTGACCTGGAAAGAGGTCGTGCATTTTGCCACCCAGGTGCTGTCCGCGCTGGAGCATGCCCACTCCAAGGGCATCGTCCACCGGGATGTAAAACCCCAGAACATCATGCTGCAGGCAGACGGCTCCATCAAGATGATGGATTTCGGCATTGCCCGCTTCTCTCGTGCCCAGAGCCAGACCATCAGCGACAAGGCAATCGGCTCGGTGCATTATATCAGCCCCGAGCAGGCCAAGGGGGACCGTACCGATGCCCGCACCGATATTTATTCGGTGGGCGTCATGCTGTATGAGATGCTCTCCGGCCGGCTGCCCTTTGACGGCACCGGCACCGTGTCCATCGCCATCATGCAGATATCCGAAAAGCCCAAGCCTCTGGCTGAGGTAGCCCCCAACGTGCCGGAAGGCCTGCGCCAGATCACCGAGAAGGCCATGGAAAAGGACCCGGCTGCCCGCTACCAGAGCGCGGCCGAAATGCTGGAAGCCATCAAGGCGTTCAAGCAGAACCCCAGCATTCGCTTTGAATATGAATACAACACCCAGGACTCTCCCAGCAAGACCATCAACCGTGTGGTGGGCGGGACAAAGTCCGGCATCAGCACCCAGCAGGCACGGCGCGCCGGCGCCCCCGCAGCGGGTGGAAAGGGCAAAGGTAAAGGCGTGCGCAGCACAAAAGCAAAGTCTGCCGCCAAGGCAAAAAGCTTTTCGGTCCTGCCGATCTTCTTCGGCATGGCGGTGGCCTTTGTCATCGGCGCGTTTATTCTGGTATACCTGATCTTCACCAACTCCACCAACCCTCTGTTCTCCAACCGGGCCAACGTGCAGCTCATTGACTTTGTGGGCATGACCGAAGACCAGTTCCGCGCCTCGGAATATTTTTCCCTGCTGGACCCCGACATCGTGCAGGAGTACAACTCCAGCTACCCCGCCGGGACCATCTTTCAGCAGTCTCCCGCCGCAGGACGCACGGTGAAGGAACAGCAGAAGATCACCCTGAAAGTCAGCCTGGGTACCGAGTATGTCACCCTGCCCGATGTGGCCGGCAATGACAAGGCAACCGCCAAGCAGACCCTTACCGATCTGGGGGTCTCGGTGGTGACCAAGCGGGAAACCAACGACAGCGTGGGCGAAGGCACGGTCATCCGCACCGACCCCGCCGCCGGCAACCAGGTGGAAGGCGGTTCCACCGTCATTCTGTATGTGGCAAAGCCTTCGGTGGACACCAGCGTCATCGTGCCCGCTGTAGAAGGTCTGACCGAAGGGGAAGCCCGCAGTGAACTGCGCGCGCTGAACCTGGTCACCAAGGTGGTGGAGCAGGCCAGCGACCAGCCCCAGGGCACGGTCCTGTCCCAGAACCCCAGTGCCGGTACCCAGACCAGCATCAACGGCGTGGTGGTGCTGTATGTTTCTTCCGGCGTGCCGGAAGTCACCGCTGCACCCAGTACGGGGGACGTGCTGAACGGTGATCCTAACACCATCGTCAAGGAATGGTATGAAGATCTGGGTGACGGCAACACCGAGCGCCGCTGGAAGACCGGCGACGGCAACGTGTACGGCGAACAGAGCGGCTTCCTGTATCACGAGGGATAATGGACTATATCACAAAAGGAATCGGCGGTTTCTACTACGTGCGCACCCAGGACGGCATCGTGGAATGCCGGGCCCGAGGTGTGTTCCGCAAACGGGGCATCACGCCGGTGGCAGGGGACAATGTGACCCTGAGCGCCGACAAGGCCGCCATTGAGGAAATCCTGCCCCGCAAAAATGTATTCATCCGCCCGCCGGTGGCCAATCTGGATGTGCTGTTCATTGTGGCCAGCACCACCCAGCCGGTGCCCAGCACCCGCATTCTGGATGAACTCACCGCCGCGGCGGTCTATCAGGACGTGCGCCCGGTGCTGGTCATCACCAAGGCGGACCTGGCGGCTGCCGATAAACTGATGGCGGCCTATGAAAAGAGTACCATCCCGGTGGTGCAGCTGCACTATGACACAGGGGAAGGCCTGGACGAACTGCGCGGCTACATCAAGGGGAACCTGTGTGCCTTCTGTGGCAACTCGGGGGTGGGCAAGTCCACCCTGCTCAACGCCCTGGACCCGGAACTGCGCCGGGTCACCGGTGACATCAGCCAGAAGCTGGGCCGTGGGCGGCACACCACCCGGGAAGTGGAAATTTTTGAAAGCTGCGGCGGCCGCATTGCGGATACCCCCGGCTTTGCCAGTCTGGAAGCCCAGAAGCTCTGCCGCATCCCCAAAGAGGAGCTGCAGCACGCCTTCCCGGAATTTGAGCCCTACTTCGGCAAATGCCAGTTCACCGGCTGCTCCCATCGCAGCGAAAAAGGCTGTGCGGTGCGGGCCGCTCTGGAAGAAGGACTCATCTCACCCACCCGGTATGAAAGCTATCTGGCCATGTACGAGGAAGCCAGCCAACGAAAGGAGTGGGAACGGTGAACCTCACCGACCCGCAAGACCATCAGGAATCCAAGCCCGCCGCGCCCTGCACCCGCGCGGCGGTGCTTTCTGCTGTGACGGTCACGGCGGATATGCGCCGCTATCTGACCCCGGACACCTTTGTCATTGCCTGCGATGCAGGCTACCGGAATGCTGCTGTCCTGGGGGTGCAGCCGGACCTGCTGCTGGGAGACTTTGATTCAGCCCCCCGCCCGGACCCTGTCCCGGCGGGTACCATCATTCTGCCCCACGTCAAAGATGATACCGACACCCACTACGCCGCCCGCTGGCTGGTGGAACACGGCTGCAAAGAGGTGGTGTTTCTGGGGGCTCTGGGCGGGGCCCGGCTGGAACACACCCTGGCCAACCTGAACACGGCTCTGTTTATGGCCAAGGCCGGGGTCAAGGTCACTCTGGCCAATGAGCGCAGCGAACTGCATGTGCTGTGTCCCGGACAGCCCCTGGTCCTGGAAAAAGGGGACTGGATGTATCTTTCTCTCTTTCCTCTGGACGGACCGTTGCAGGGGGTGAGCGAACAGGGGGTCTTTTATCCGCTACAAGACGCCACTCTTACCCCTGATTATCCCTTGGGGGTCAGCAATGAATTTACGGCACCCCGGGCAACCCTTTCCTGCCGCAGCGGATACGGCATTGTGGTCCTTTCCCGGGCCGACGGGTAACACTTGACGCCCGCACGGCATAGGATGGCGCACCCCAGGCAAAAAACAAGGTTGGAGGTGCGCCATGCGAATCGTCATCGTCAAATGTCCGCCTGCTTTCCGCTGGATTCTGCGCGCGGTGTTCAAGGTCTGAACCCCTCGCGCTGTCCGGCTCTGACATTTCAGCTGAGCTCTGCCTTATGGCAGGGCTTTTTTCTTTGCCCGGCAATCAAATCCGCAAAACTTGTCCCGCCGTATGCTATTTCCGCCTCCCGGCGCATATAGTTGCACAAGAAAGCCCAAAGCAACACAAGGGAGGACATACATGATGGAACTGAAGGTGTTCAACAACACCATCACCGCCTATGGCGGCCGATGGGAAACGCGGCTGGAACTGCCGGTGGAGACCGAGATCCTCATCCCGGACTACCTGCCCGCCGTGTTCAAGATCGTCAAGTGCCTCATTGAGCCGGTGGTCATGCACAATGATCTGACCGGTGCCCGCTGGCAGGGGGACGGATACCTGCGGTGCACCGTCTTTTACCAGTCGGACGAGAACGGTGCCCGCCTGTGGCGCACCGAGCAGAAATTTTCCTTTGAAAAGTCGGTGGAACTGCCCGCCGGCCGGTATGCCTCCGGTCCGGCCCGGCTGTGGGGCGAGGTGGAATACTGCAACTGCCGCGCTGTCAGCGAGCACCGCATCGACCTGCGGGGGGCCTACACCCTCTGCGTGGCGGCTCTGCAATTGGAGGAGCGGGAACTGCTGACCTCCCTGGCGGACTGCGGCATCGAACAGCGCACCCAGGCCTTGTGCGGGGTGTCCCCGGTGGCTGCCGTGGAAAAGGCCTGCACCGCCGAGACAACCTTCCCGCTGCCCGGCGCCGGGGAGGCCATTCTGGATATTGACGGCTGCTACCTGCCCCAAGGCTGTACCGTACAGACCGGGCAGATCAGCTGTCAGGGCATCCTCCGGCTGGAAGCGGTCTACCGCCCCGAAGGGGAGGAGGAGCTGTCGGTGCGGCAGAAAGAGCTGCCGGTGCGGCAGAAAGAGCTGCCGGTGCGTCAGACGGTGGAACTGGAGGGCGCTGCGGAAGGGGACATGTGCTGCTGCTGGGCGGAGGTCCTCTCCGCCACCCTGGCCGCTGCGGATACCCCCGGGGACGAACCCATGCTCACCGTGACCTGGAAGCTCCATGCCGAAGCCTGGCGGGCTGTGGAATATACCGCCGTGGCGGATGCCTATTCCACGGTTTGCCAGACCGAGGTTACCACCGGGGCCTGCCGCCTGCTGCAGAAGGCCGCCGACCTGGACACCACCCTCTCCGTCAGTGTGGAGGACGCCCTGCCCGATCCCGAGGCAGTGGTGCGGGGCTGCTTTATCACCCTGGGCGGTGCTCAGACGGCGGAGGCGGAAGGCAATTCCGATACTGTTCGCCTGACCGGCCGGGGGGTGGCCCATGTGCTGTGTGCCGACGCCCGGGGGGAGATGACCTGCTACGACAAGCCTTTTACCTGGCAGCTGCCGGACTCCTGGCCCGGCCAGGCTGCAGATTTTGTGGTGCATGCCGGGGTCAATGCGGTGCGGGTGTCCAGCAGCCGCAGCGGGGACCGCATGCGGGTGGAAGCGGAACTGGCCGTCCACGGGCAGCTGCTCTATGTGCAGAGCCGGGAGGTGGTCCAGACGGTGGAGCTGGGGGAGGAATATCCCGACAAGGCCGAAGGCCCGGCTCTCTACCTCTATTACGCCCAGGCAGGGGAGCGCATCTTTGATATTGCCAAGCGGTACCACGCCCGGGCCAAGGACCTGGCCGCTGCCAACGATCTGACCGATGCCGGTCAGGAAACCACCACCCAGGCCGCCTGTCTCTTGATCCCGGCGGCTCTGTAACGAGGAAAGGGGGACCCTCCTGTGACCCAGGAACAGATCTACCAGAATATGGCCCGGCGCACCGGCGGCGATATCTACATCGGTGTTGTGGGGCCGGTGCGCAGCGGCAAAAGCAGTTTTATCAAGCGTTTTGCGGAGCTCATGCTGCTGCCCCATATCAAGCAGGACGCCCAGCGCGCCCGTGCCACCGATGAACTGCCCCAGTCCGCCGCCGGGCGCACCATCATGACCACCGAGCCCAAATTCATCCCCGAACAGGCGGTGGAGATCGAACTCTCCGGCGGAGGCAGTTTCCGTGCCCGGCTCATCGACTGTGTGGGCTACATGGTGGACGGCGCTCTCGGCCATGAGGAAAACGGCGAACCCAGGCTGGTCAAGAGCCCCTGGTTTGGCACCGCCGTGCCTTTTGACCTGGCTGCCGAGACCGGGACCCGGCGGGTCATCCGGGAACACTCCACCATCGGCCTGGCCATCACCACCGACGGTTCCATCGCCGATCTCCCCCGGGAAGCCTACCTGGATGCCGAGCGCCGCATCATGCAGGAGCTGGAGGAGAGCGGCCGTCCTTACCTGATCCTGCTCAACTGTACCGACCCGGACAGCGAGGCCAGCCGCGCCCTGGCAGAGGAATTGCAGGAGCAGTACGGCCGCACGGTGGTGCCCATCAACTGCCTGGAGGGCACCGCCGAAAAGCTGGACGAAGTGCTGCAAAAGCTGCTGTATGAGTTCCCTATCCGGGAGATCGCCGTCACCATGCCGCCCTGGGTGACCATGCTGGAGCCCGGCCACTGGCTGCAGAGTGCGGTCTATGGCGCCTTGCTGGAGATGGCCTCCAAGGCCCGCAAGATGGGGGATGTGAGCCGCCGCAACCTGCAGATCGACTGTGAGTATATCACCGAGACTACCCTCATCGGCATGGACCTGGCCACCGGTACGGTGCATCTGCGTCTGGGCATTGCCCAGGATATCTTCTACAAGATTCTCGGGGAGCAGACCGGCCTGGACATTGTGGATGAAGCCAGCCTGCTGCCCTGCATCGTGGACCTGGCCCGGGCCAAGCGTGCCTATGAAAAACTCAAGGGAGCTCTGGCCCAGGTGGAAGCCACCGGCTACGGCATCGTCATGCCCGGGCTGGAGGAACTCAAGCTGGAAGAGCCGGAGATCGTGCGCCAGGGCGGCCAGTACGGGGTGCGCCTGTCGGCCAGCGCGCCCTCCCTGCACATCATGCGGGCGGTCATCCACACCGAACTTTCGCCCACGGTGGGCAGCGAGGAGCAGGGGGAGGAACTCATCCGCAACCTGCTCAAGGACTTTGAGAATGACCCCGGCAAACTGTGGAGCACCAACATCTTCGGCAAGAGCCTGAACGAGCTGGTCAATGAAGGCCTGCAGGCCAAGCTGCTGCACATGCCCCAGGCCGCCCGTTCCCGCCTGCAGACGACCCTGGAACGGATCATCAACGAAGGCTGTGACGGGCTGATCTGTATCCTGCTCTGAACAGGGAAGGAGGTAGGCCATGGGATTCTTTCTGCCGGGGCGCACCCGGGAGCGGGCGGCCCGCAAAGCCCGGGCGGCCGCCGTCGCCGCTCTGCGCCGGACCTACCGGGACCTGCGGGCCAACGAGGCTGCCTTTCAGGAAGCACAGGACCGGTTTGTGGTGGAGCAGCTGATCTATGAGCACGCCGCCCTGGAATGCCGCTGCCGGGCCCTGCTGCGGGAACTGCGGGGAGGTGAGTCCTCTTGCCACCGCTGATGCTGGTGCTGGGGGGAGTGTGCCTGCTGGTGGTGGCCCGCACCGCGGCCGCCGGACGACACCCGGTGCGCAGCGTGCTGGCGGGGGCAGTGTGCGGTGTGGCGGGGCTGGCGGCAGTGGCACTGCTGGCCCCTTATACCGGGGTGACCCTGCCCTTGAACGCTTTTACCGGGTTTGTGGCCGCTGTGCTGGGTCTGCCCGGGGTGATTTTGCTGCTGCTCATTCCCTTGCTCTGAATCCAACAAAAAAACCGCGCCCGCCGGAAAGGTTCCCTTCCTGGCGGGCGCGGTTTTTGCAACGACTGGACCGTAAGCCGGGTTCTGTATCAAACGACGATCTATC
>CALWNO010000076.1 GCA_944382785.1 uncultured Gemmiger sp.
GTTGTTGACTTTGATGGGGAAAAGGTCCTGAACGGCCTTTCGCTCGACATCCACGACAAAGAGTTCGTCACCTTCCTTGGCCCTTCCGGCTGTGGTAAGACGACCACTCTGCGCGTGATTGCCGGGTTCATCACCCCGCAGTCCGGCAATGTTCTTTTTGATGGCAAGGACATCACCAGCCTGCCGCCCTACAAGCGCCAGGTGAATACGGTATTCCAGAAGTATGCCCTGTTCCCGCACCTGAATGTGTTTGAGAACGTGGCTTTCGGCCTGCGTCTGAAAAAGATGCCGGAAGAACAGCTGCGCCCCAAGGTGCTGGAAATGCTGGAGATCGTGGGCCTGAAAGGCTTCGAGCGCCGCAGTATCCATCAGTTGTCCGGCGGTCAGCAGCAGCGTGTGGCCATTGCCCGCAGCCTGGTCAACCAGCCCCGGGTCCTGCTGCTGGACGAGCCTCTGGGAGCTCTGGACCTGAAGCTGCGCAAGGAGATGCAGCTGGAACTCAAGCGCCTGCAGCGGGAAATGAACATCACCTTTGTGTATGTCACCCATGACCAGGAAGAAGCCCTGACCATGTCCGACACGGTGGTGGTCATGAACAAAGGCAACATCCAGCAGATCGGCAGCCCCCAGGATATTTATAACGAACCTCAGAACGCCTTCATCGCCAACTTCATCGGCGATTCCAATATTGTGGAAGGCATCATGCTCAAGGACTTCCTGGTCAGCTTCTGCGGCCATGACTTCTCCTGCGTGGACCGGGGCTTCGGGGTCAATGAACCGGTGCAGGTGGTGGTCCGTCCCGAGGACGTGGCCATTGTGCCTCCGTCCACCGGTATGCTCACCGGCCTGGTGAAGGAAGTGATCTTCAAGGGCGTGCACTTTGAGATGCACGTGGACGTGGAAGGCAAGGAATGGCTGATTCATTCCACCCAGGCCAGCCAGCCCGGGGAGATCATCGGTATGAACATCGGCCCGGACGAGATTCACATCATGGCACGGGAAGGGGTGTGACGCCGCATGCTTCGCTCCAAAGCTTCCCGGTGGGTGGCCGCCCCCTATCTGGTGTGGATGGCCATCTTTATTGTGGTACCGTTGTTTATCGTCATCTGGTACGCTCTGACCAACGCTGACGGCGCCTTCACCCTGCAGAATCTGGCCGAGATCGGCCGGTATTCCTCGGTGTTTGCCCGCAGTCTGCTGCTGGCGGCGGAAGCCACCATCATCTGTCTGATCCTGGCTTTCCCGGTGGGGTATTTTCTCTCCCGCCTGCGGGCCAACAAGCAGCACATCATGCTCATGCTGGTCATGCTGCCCATGTGGATGAACTTCCTGCTGCGCACCTACGCCTGGATGACCCTGCTGGAGAAAAACGGCCTGATCAACAAGCTGCTGGGCCTCATCGGTCTGGGTCCCCTGAACATGATCAACACCTCTGGCGCCGTGGTGCTGGGCATGGTGTACAACTACCTGCCCTATATGATTCTGCCTCTGTACACCGCCATGACCAAAATTGATGATTCCATCATCGAGGCGGCCCAGGACCTGGGCTGCAGCACCTTCCAGACCCTGCTCCGGGTGCTGATCCCGCTGTCCAAGCCGGGCATTGCCACCGGCATCACCATGGTGTTTGTTCCGGCAGTGTCCACCTTCATTATCAGCCGTATGCTGGGCGGCGGCTCCAACCTGCTCATTGGTGACCTGATCGAACTGCAGTTCCTGGGCAACTCCTACAACCTGAACCTGGGCTCCGCCATGAGCCTGGCCCTGATGGTCATCGTGCTGCTGTGCATGAGCTTTACTTCCAGCTTTGACGAAGAGGAAATGGAGGGGGTCATGTAATGAAAACACAAAACAAACGCCTGCTCCAGCGCGCTTACATCGTGCTGATCTTCGGTTTCATGTACCTGCCCATTGCGGTGCTCATCGCCTACAGCTTCAATGAAAACAAGAGCCGGACTGTCTTTTCCGGCTTCACCCTGGACTGGTACCGCAGCCTGTTCCACAACGAGATGATCCTCTCGGCTCTGGGGCTGTCCCTGGTGCTGGCGCTGGTGTCCTCAGTACTGGCTACCGTGTTGGGCACGCTGGCCACCATCGGCATCCATTCCATGTCCCGCCGCACCCAGCTCATCGTGAACAACATCAGCTATGTGCCGGTGGTCAACCCGGAGATCATCACCGGTGTCTCCCTGATGCTGCTTTTCGTGTTGCTCCAGAAGGCAGGCATCGGGGGAGAGGGCGGCATCTTCGGCTGGTTCACCCTGCTCATTGCCCATATCACCTTCAACGTGCCTTACGTCATCTTCAACGTGGGCCCCAAGCTGCGCCAGCTGGATTCCAGCCTGTACAACGCTGCCCTGGACCTGGGCTGCACCCCGCGGCAGGCCTTCTTCAAGGTCATCATGCCCCAGCTCACCCCGGCCATCCTGTCGGCGTTCCTCATCTGCCTGACCTACTCCATCGACGATTTTATGATCTCCTACTTCAACTGCGGCACCATGCAGACTCTGCCCATCGCCATCTACAGTATGACCCGCAAGAAGGTCAGCCCCGAGATCAACGCCCTGTCGGCCATCATCTTCCTGGTGATCCTGGCCATCATCCTCATCTCCAACCATATGGATTCCCGCGCCTATCGCCGCAACCAGGCGGCCATCCGCAAGGGCGCGGCCGAAGTGTAAGGGGGGCTGACCATGCAACTGAAACGTCTTTGCACTTTGGGGGCAGCCTTTCTGCTGCTGCCTGTCTGTGCCACGCCGGCCCTTGCGGCGGAGGAGATCGTGGTCAATGAGGACATTTCGGTGTCCGGGGACTATGACTGGACGCGCTTTGCCAATGACAACATTACCCTGAACGTCTACAACTGGGGCCTGTATATCTCCGACGGCTCGGACGACAGTGTGGATGTGGTCTCCGCCTTTGAGGAGCTCACCGGCATCAAGGTCAACTACACCACCTTCGACTCCAACGAGAGCCTGTACGCCAAGATGAAATCCGGCGGCGCCAGCTATGACGTGATTTTCCCCTCCGATTACATGGTGGGCAAGCTCATTGAGGAGGGAATGCTGGCTCCTCTGGACTATGACAACATCCCCAACATTTCCGCCATCGGGGAGGAGTACCTGGGCTGGGACTTTGACCCGGACAACACCTACAGTGTGCCGTATATGTGGGGCACCACCGGCCTGATCTACAACACCACCATGGTGGATGAAGCTCCAACCAGCTGGTCGGCATTGTGGGATGTGCAGTATGCGGGTAATGTCCTCATGTTCAACAACTCCCGGGACGCTTACGCTATTGCAGCCAAGCGGGCGGGACTTTCTCTGAATCCTTCCTCGGTGGAAGAGGTGGATCAGGTCATGCAGGACCTGCAGGACCAGAAATCCATCGTCCAGGCTTATGTCATGGATGAAATCTTCGATAAGATGGAGGGCGGGGAAGCCGCCATGGCCCCGTACTACGCGGGGGATGCCCTGACCATGATCGAGGATAACCCGGACCTGGCTTT
Organism: uncultured Gemmiger sp.; assembly: GCA_944382785.1. Lineage (GTDB taxonomy): Bacteria > Bacillota > Clostridia > Oscillospirales > Ruminococcaceae > Gemmiger. The sequence continues at coordinate 3,512 of CALWNO010000076.1, forward strand.
TGTCCACCCGGAAGAGGGCGTGAACTTCTTTGTGGACAGCATGTGCATCCCGTCCACCTGCAAGAACAAGGAAGCCGCCGAGATGTTCATCAACTATATGTGCGAGACCTCGGTGGGGTACGCCAACTGCGATTATATCGGCTACTCCACCCCCATCACGGCGGTGTGGGAGATGCTGGACGATGATCTGAAGTACAGCCCCATCGCCTATCCCGGGGAGGATGTGATGTCCAAAGCGGAGGTATTTGTCACTCTGCCGGACGAGATCAACGCCGAGATGGACAGCCAGTGGAGCCAGATGAAGAGTTACGACGAAAGCGGCGGAAGCTGGATGGTCGTGATCTTCCTGCTGGGGGCCGTGGCCCTGTCCGGGTTCAATATCTGGCGCAAGCTGCGCAAAAAGATGCGGGACAATTACTGATACAAAAACGCCCTTTCCGATTTTTTGGAAAGGGCGCTTTTTGGACAGATCAGCCACTTTGTTCCGCAGGTGCTGGCACCGCCGGCGGCACCGTGCTATAATAGAAAAACTGATATATAAAGGAGATGGAACCATGTCACAGGACATGACCGAATATACCGAAGCTTTCCAGGTGTACCGCCATGACGGCGACTGTTTCGGCTATGTGCAGCCCGCGTCTGTATTGCGCTATGCCCAGCAGATCGCCGGAGAACATGCCATTGCCCTGGGCCTGACCGATGAGATCTATGCCAAGACCCACACGGCCTATGTGCTGGCCAAGCAGGCATTGCACTTTGACCGGGTACCCCATGTGGATGAACATTTGACCCTGATCACCAAGCCGGAAGCGATGAAACGGGCGGTGAACAAGCGCATCACCCAGGTGCTGGACGCCGCAGGAAATCAGGTGGCGCTGGTGGACAGCCGTTGGGTGGTCATTGACACCGACCGCCGGATGATCCTGCGCAAACACCCCGAGGAATTCACCACCGCCCACTGGGCTGTGGAGGTGCCGGAAGAACTGCCCATGAAGATGCACAAGGCTCCGCTGGAAGCTTGCGAACTGGTGGGCACCCACACGGCGGCGTACAGCCAGTGTGATATGAACGGCCACATGAATAATGCCCGGTATGTGGATGTGATCTGTGATGCCCTGCCCGGGGATGTGCTGGAATCCAACTTTGTGCAGGATGTGATCATCTACTACCATAAGGAGGTTCCCCGCGGGGGTTCCTTCACCCTGTACCGTCATCAGCTGGACAGCGGCGAGTGGTACTTTGCCGGGATCCTGCCGGACGGAAAGTCCAGCTTTGAGGCCACCATGACCCTGACTCCGCGGGCCTGAATCCCGAAAGGGGAGAGCTGAACCCGAAAAGGTAACAAAAGAATGAAAATAGTTACAAAACTTTAACAAATGGCCGTTGACAAATGGTTGCAAAAGGGTTACAATTTAGTTGCAAGCAAAGCTAAAACAAACTTTTTCATGTGTTCTTCTCCTCCTTTCTTTTGGAACCCCCGCCTTTCCCTCAGGCGGGGGTTTCCTTTTGTCTGCCGCAGGCCTTCTGCGGCAATTTTTTTGCAAATAAGGACGATTACCTATTGCAATATGCTATATTATATGATATATAATATATAAAGAGATATAAGAAGGGAGCATGCCATGACCTTTGTATCCAGTGCGGCATTGCTGGACGCTGTTGTGCTGGCCGTGGTCTCCCAGCAGGCGGAAGGCTCATACGGGTACCGCATCACCCAACAGATCAAAGAGGTTTTGGGGGTGTCGGAATCCTCGCTGTACCCGGTGCTGCGCCGCCTGCAAAAAGACCAGTGCCTGACCGTGCACGATGAGACTGCCAATGGCCGCAATCGCCGTTACTACCGCATCACAGACCTGGGCCTTGTTCGCCTGCAAGGATATCAGGACGAATGGAAGACCTACACACAAAAAATTGACACATTATTTTGGGGGGAACCATCATGACCAAGTACGAATACATTGCCAAACTGGAAAAACTGCTGGCGACCATGCCGCCTCAGGAGCGTCGTGACGCCCTGGATTACTATGTGGAATACTTTGATGCTGCCGGTCCCGACCATGAGGCTGAGACCGCCGAAAAGCTGGGGGACCCCGAGACGGTGGCCCGTAAGATCCTGGAAGGGGAGAGCACTTCCGAAAGTTCGGCCGGTGGGGCGGACACCGCCGCATCTGGCACCCCCGCCCATGGGGCGGAATCTGTGGCCGCCGGGCCCGTGACCCGCACCGGCCTGCAGGGACCGGGGCTTCTGGTCCTTTTTGTGGTGATCCTGCTGCTGGTGGCGCTGGCCCTCACCTTGTCCGCTGCGGCCACCGGCTTCCGGGGCTTCGGGCGGGATACCGCTGCTTCCATGACCAGCAGCAACGCCCTTCCCTCCACCGGCTCGGTCGCCACCAGTTCGTCCGCTGCCCCGGCGGCGACCTCCGCTCCGACCGCTGCCACGCCGGCTCCGGCAGCCACCCAGGCTCCGGCGGCCCCGGCGGCAGCCTCCGCCAATGCTTCGGCCAATACCCAGGCAACCTCTGACTGGGAGACGGCCTATTCCATGTCCATCAATGAGGTGGATCTGGAACTCTCCCGGGTAAACCTCACCGTTACGGTGGACAACACTGTCTCGGCGGTTACCCTGCGCGGTACCGGTGTGGCCGACAGTGCTCTGCAGGTAGACCAGAAGGAACTGGATCGGGAATCCAAGCTGGATGCCCGTCTGTATGCCGATGCGGCCAGCAACGCCAGCCTCACCCTGGTGCTGCCCGCCAACAATCTGCCCCGCCGCCTGGAGTTCAAACTCACCGGGGGCAGCGCGGTCCTGCCGGACCTGAACCTGGATGAACTGGAAGTGGATTCTGTGGGAGCCACCGTCACGGTGGGCAGCATCACTGCCCGCAAGGCGGACCTGCAGGAAGAGGGCAACGGCACCGTGACGGCCGATGCGATCACGGCGGATGAGGTTTCTCTGGACGCCAAACGCGGTACTGTGACGGTGACCCGGGCCACTGTCGCTCGCCAGCTGGATGTGGAAGCGGAAGGCGGCAATGTGACGGCCACACTGCAGGGCAATGCCGGTGATTTCCGCCTGGAAGCGGAGAATAAGGGCGGTACCCTGAGCGTCAACGGAGAATCCATCACCGGTGAGGTGAAACGGCAGGGCGCCACCACCGCGTCCATCGAAGCGGAATGCCAGTCTGGCACCATTACGCTGGCCTTTACCGGCTGATATCAGCAGAACCTAAAAAAGGAGCCCCGCTCCGGTCCATGACCGGAGCGGGGCTCCTGCTTTTGTGAGAATCAGAAAGATCAGTTGTTGGGGCTGTTCTTCAGGATAACGTCATGGCTGCCGCCTTCCACAATGGAGGTGGAGGACACAACGGTCAGGCGGGCCTTCTGCTGCAGTTCGGGAATGCTGCGGGCGCCGCAGTTGCACATGGTGGACCGTACCTTGTACAGGGTGGTCTGCACGCCCTCTGCCAGAGGACCGGCATAGGGCACATAGCTGTCCACGCCTTCCTCAAAGCTCAGCTTCTGGGCGCCGCCCAGATCGTAGCGCTGCCAGTTGCGGGCGCGGTTGGAACCTTCGCCCCAGTA
>CALWNO010000077.1 GCA_944382785.1 uncultured Gemmiger sp.
CGGATCTGGCGGGAGGTGACGTACTTGCCTTCCTTGCCCGCAAAGGGAGAGTCGTTGACGCTGAAGGTCATCTCCACAGTGGGATCGTTGATCTTCACGAAGGGCAGGGGCTGCACCTTGCTGGGATCGCACAGGGTGTTGCCGATGGAGATGTCCGGCAGACCGGCAAAGGCCACGATATCCCCGGCCTCGGCCTGCTCGATGGGCTCACGGCCGTTGGCCTTGAAGTCGAACAGCTTGGTGATGCGGCCGGTCATATGCACGTCGGGATTGTGCCAGTCGCACACCTGGACGCTCTGGCCCACCTTGATGACGCCGTTCTGCACACGGCCCACGCCCATACGGCCCACAAACTCGTTGTAGTCCACGCTGGACACCAGCATCTGCATGGGGGCGTCCGGCTCGCCTTCCGGCGGGGTGACGTACTTCAGGATGGTGTCGAACAAAGGCTTCAGGTCCTTGCCCTCTTCCGGCTTGGTCCAGTCGTAGCTGGCGGTACCGTTGCGGCCGGAGCAGAACACCATGGGGCTGTCCAGCTGCTCGTCGGTGGCGCCCAGGTCCATCAGCAGTTCCAGAATCTCGTCGATGACCTCCGCAATGCGGGCGTCGGGACGGTCGATCTTGTTGACGGCGATGACCAGGGACAGGTTCTGCTGCAGAGCCTTCTGCAGCACAAAGCGGGTCTGGGGCATGCAGCCTTCCGCCGCATCCACCAGCAGCAGAACGCCGTTGACCATCTTCAGAACGCGCTCCACCTCGCCGCCGAAGTCGGCGTGGCCCGGGGTGTCCACAATGTTGATCTTGACGCCCTCATACACGCAGGAGCAGTTCTTGGCCAGAATGGTGATGCCGCGCTCACGCTCGATATCGCCGGAGTCCATCACGCGCTCGGCCACCTGCTGGTTGGCCCGGAACGCGCCGGACTGCTTCAGCATCTGGTCGACCAGGGTGGTCTTGCCGTGGTCAACGTGGGCGATAATAGCAATGTTGCGAAGATTTTCCCGAATCATATACTTGTTATCCCTCTTTTTCGTCTTTCACAAATCCAGCAGGGGGCCGCAAAAATCACCCCCATGCACACACATTTTAATTGTACGTCAGAACGCGTTTGTTGTCAAGAATCGCAAAAAAGATTTTAACATGTTATAATCATAACGAACCCGGGGCCTCCTGCGCCCCAAATGGAAAAGGGAAAGGGGTTTTACCCATGTCAAACACCCGCCGTAAGGTCAATATCATCGGGCATCAGAATCCGGATACCGACTCCATCTGCTCTGCCATTTCTTATGCCTGGCTCAAGAACAAGCTGGGTGGTGCTACCTATGAAGCCCGCCGCGCCGGTGTTCCCAACCGGGAAACCGCTTTTGTGCTCAAGTATTTCGGGGTGGAGGCTCCCCGTCTGTGTACCGATATCAGTCCCCAGATCAAGGACATCGACATCCGCCGCCAGCCCGGCATCGGGGAAGAGATGAGTGTGCGCGCTGCCTGGAACATGATGCGCGACGCTGAGATCGACACTTTGTGTATTGTGGACGACGCCAAGGAACTGCTGGGACTTATCACCGTCAAGGACATCGCCAACGCCAACATGGACCTTTTCGATACCGGGGTACTGGCTTCGGCCAACACCAGCTATCGCAATGTGCTGGAGACCCTGGAAGGGGAGATGCTGGCCGGCGACCCGGACGCCCGCATCACCGCCGGGCGGATCTTCATCGGTTCCAGCCCCGAAGTCATGGAGGACAACGTGGGCCCCGCCGACCTGGTGCTGGTCACCAACCGGTATGAGACCCAGATGTGCGCCATCGACTGCGGCGCCGGGTGCATCGTGGTCTGCTGCGGCGCCGCCGTGCCCCGCACCATCCTGGCCCGTGCCAAGGAGAAGGGCTGCTTTGTGATTACCACTCCCTATGATTCCTACGCCGCCGCCCGGCTCATCTCCACTGCTGCTCCGGTGCGCCACTTCATGCGCCGGGAGGACCTGCTCAAGTTCAGCGTCAACACCCCCATCGAGGATGCCCGCAAAATCATGGCCAGCGTCCGCCACCGCTATTTTCCCATTCTGGACGAAAAAGGCTGCTACTGCGGCGTGGTCAGCCGCCGGAACCTGCTGAACCTGCACCGCAAGCAGGTCATTCTGGTGGACCACAACGAGCGCACCCAGGCCGTGGACGGCCTGGAACAGGCCGAGATCCTGGAGATCATCGACCACCACCGCATCGGCAGCCTGGAAACCGGCAGCCCGGTGTATTTCCGCAACGAGCCGGTGGGCTGTACCGCCACCATCGTCTGGCGGATGTACGGGGAACACGGCATCACCCCGCCCAAGCAGATCGCGGGGCTGCTGCTGTCGGCCATCCTGTCCGACACCCTGATGTTCCGTTCCCCCACCTCCACCCCGCTGGACAAGTCCGCCGCCGAGGCTCTGGCCGCCATTGCGGAGGTGGATATCCCCACCTACGCCGAGCAGATGTTTGAAGCCGGCGCCGACCTCACCGGCCGTACCGCCGAGGAGGTTTTCCTCTCCGACTTCAAGGTGTTCAGCCGGGGCGATGTAAAGTTCGGCGTGGGGCAGTCCAGCTACATGACCGCCCGCTCCCGCACTGCCGCCGAGGAGCTGGTTGGACCTTTCCTGCCCGAAGCCATCGGCCGGGAAGGTCTGCCCATGATCTTCTACATGTTCACCGATATGCAGAACCAGGCCACCGACCTGATGTTCTGCGGCCATGGGGCGGAAAACATCGTCCGGGACGCCTTCGGGGTGGAACCCAAGGACGGCAAGGCCGTGCTGCCCGGGGTGGTCAGCCGCAAAAAGCAGCTGATCCCGCCGCTGATGGCCGCCCTGCAGGCCCAGCAGGAACACTTCTGATTTTCCATTTTTACCTCTTGCACGGACATTGGGGTCCGTGGTATACTGTCCCTGATCTGAGTTTGCCGTTTGGCGGAAAGGAGTACACCCCATGGGATGGGCACTGTGCAATTTGTACCAGGTTAAAGGTAACAAATAAGCAGTTCCGTCTAGAAGTGTACCCTTTTTTAGCCCGGGTGCGGTTTTGCCGCGCCTCTTCGGCAGACGCTGTGACGGAACCTTTCCGCGCTCCGGCGTTTGGCCGGGGCGCGTTTTTCGTATCCATTCCGGCATAAAAGGGAACACCTGTCCATTTTGTACTTGATAACGAAAGGTGTTCCGATCATGAATACACAATCTCTGCGCCGCCAGCTGCGGTGCTCTTATACCTATTCCTTTGTCTTGACTCTCAACATCACCGGCGCCGTCTGGGTGGCCCTGCTGGCAGCCCGGGGGTACAGCCTGTGGCAGGTGGGCGCCGCCGAGGGCGTCTTTCATGTCGTCAGCCTGCTGGCCGAAGTACCCAGCGGCATGGTGGCCGATCTGCTGGGCCGTCGCCGGGTGCTGGCCCTGTCCGGCGTGGTGGCCGCTCTGGCTGCCCTGCTTATGGCCTTTGAACAGAATTTCTTCTGGGTTTGTGCCTCCATGGCCCTGTCTGCCCTGGCCTACAACCTGGTTTCCGGCAGCCAGGAAGCCCTGGTCTACGACAGCCTGAAGGAAGCCGGGCAATCCGAACGCTTCCTCTCGGTGGAAACGATCACCACCCAGGTGGAGACCGCCGGTGCCGCCCTGGGCAAGCTGGCCGGGGCCCTCACCGGGGTGCTGGGCTTTACCTCCTTCTACCTGGTGGACCTGGGGATCAGCCTGCTGCGCACGGTGGCGGCCATGGGCCTGCGGGAACCCGCCGCCACCCCGGAACAGGCGGCCCGGCGGGCCGCACCTTTCCGCACTCTGCTGGCGGAACTGCCTGCCAGCCTGCGCACCCATGTGGCCGAGACCGTGACCTTTTTGCGCCGCAGTCCCCGGGTGGTGCGGTATATCCTGGCGGGAGCCCTCATCGACCTGCCCGCTTTTCTGACCCTGATGTACTTGCAACAGCGCCTGACCGACATCGGTCTGCCCACCGCCCTGCTGGGGGTGGTGCTCATGGTCTGTGAGGTGGGCTATCCCCTGGGCTGCTGGATCGGCGGCCGGCTGCGTCCCCGCCGTCTGGTATGGTTGTACGCGGTGTGTACCGCCGGATGCGGCCTGTGCACCCTGGCCATGGGTGCCGCGCCAATGGCAGGGGCAGTGGCCGGCGGCGCCGGGTTCGCCATGTTCGGCACCATCTGGTCCCTGCATGCCCGCAAACGGCTGAACGACTGGTTCCCCAGCGAGCGCCGGGCCACCCTGATCAGCGTGGACAGCATGGCCTACAGCCTGCTCATGATCCCCGCCTCGCCTCTCACCGGATGGATCGGGGATGTGGCAGGCAGCGCCGGTGCCGGGCTTATGGCTCTGGGAGCCGTATTGCTGGCGGCGGCCTGCATGGCCGCCCTGCGGGCGCTGAAAAACCGAAACAACTGATCCACAAGAGGGGGAAGGGGAGGGATTCCGTGACCACCGTAAAAATCCGCCTGCCGCGCCTGACCGTGCTGCGGGTCTTGGCCGTGCTGGCGCTGCTCTCGGTGCTGGTGTCGGCGGGGTGCGTGTGGCATATTCTGGGCCGGAGCACCAATCCACTGTTCTCCCGCCGGGCGGATGTAACTGTGCCCGACCTGCTGGGCCTCTCCCGGGAGGAAGCCGAGGCCGACCTGCAAGACACCGGCCTGCACCTGGTGTGGGAGGAGGTGTACAACCCGTCGGTGGACCCGGGGCAGGTCTGCGCCCAGCAGCCCGCCGCGGGCCGCACGGTGAAACAGGGCCAGACCCTCACCGTCAGCGTCAGCCTTGGCACCCAGTGGCTCACCGTGCCGGACCTGACCGGCCAAAACCGGGATGAAGCCCTGCAGGCCCTGCGGGACCAGGGCTTTGGTGTGGCGGTGGAGTTCCTTCACGACAATACCCTGACCCCTTATACAGTGGTGCGCACCGAGCCCGCCGCCGGGGAACAGATCGCCGCCGGCCAGATGGTCAAGGCTGTGGTGGCCCGGCCCATCCCGGACCCCAACCGGCAGGTCCCGGACCTGGCGGGGCTTTCCCTGGCCGATGCCCGCAGCCGCCTGCAGGAGCGTGGTCTGACCGCTGTGGTGCGGCCCGCCGGTGCCACCGAAGGCACCGTGCGCTCCCAGCAGCCCTACGCCGGGGCCCTGGTGAAGGTGTTCAGTCAGGTATATCTGTACGTGGGATGAAAGAAACAATAAAAAGGATTTTCTCCTTCTTTTTGCTCTAAAGGCTATTAAAAGCGCCTGTTTTTCCAAAAAGCGGGCGCTTTTTCCTTTGGGGTCGCTTGAAAAAGACGGATATTTTCTTTATACTTGTAACATTACCACGGCCCGTGGAAATTGACAGGAGCGTGACTGCCTATGACACAGCCTAAAATTCAGATTACCCTGCTCGGCAGGTTCGAGATTACCCTCGATGGCCGCCCGGTTCTGGCCGGCATGGCGCAGTCACGGAAGATCCAGCTTCTGGTGCAGTATCTTCTGCTGCAGTATGGCCGTCCGGCCAGTCATGGAGAGCTGACCACGGCCCTGTGGGGCAATGCCGGAGATGCAGATATGTCCCTGCGGGCGGTGATGCACCGTTTCCGGGCCATGGCTGCCAAGGAAAGCCCGGCTTTGAGCAACTGCATCCTGACCAGCCGCGGCGCCTATGTATGGAATATGGATCTGGACTGTGAGGTGGATATCTTTACCATCCGCCGCCTGGCCGAAGAGGTGGAATCCGAGACGGACCCGGACCGTCGGGCGGAACTCCGCCGCCGGATCATTGACCGGTATACCGGCCGTCTGCTGCCTGATTCCGCCGGGGAACCCTGGGTGGAACGCCAGCGGGTGTGGCTGCACAATCTGTATAAGGATACGCTCTTTTCCCTGATCGAGTACGGCAAGGAGCGGGAAGAGCTGGAACAGGTGGTGGAGCTCTGCCGCCGGGGCCTGTGTGCCGATCCGTATGATGAGCGGCTGTATGTGGAGCAGATTCTGGCACTGGAAAACATGGGCCGCACCCGGGAGGCCGAGGAGCTGACCCGGAAAGCTGCTGAAAACGGCTGCCTGCACAGCGACGGCCGGGGGCGCAACCTCAACGGCAGTTACAAGCGGATGCAGCAGAGCGAGCTGGCCATGGAGACCGACCTGGAACGCATCCTGAAGGAAGTGTGTGAGACCGAGGCCGGAGGTGCCTACCTGTGTGGATACGACACCTTCCGCAGCATCTGCCGAGTGCAGCTGCGCATGCGGGCCCGGTATGATATCTCGCTGTTCCTGGTCACGGTGAGCATTGTGCCGCCGGTGGCCCGACCGGGGGCAGGGCGCACGGCCGCGGCCATGCGGGTGCTGGAAAATGTGCTCTGCCGTACCCTGCGGGGCAGTGATGTGGTGGCACGGTACAGCGATACTCGGTTTGTGCTGCTGCTGGGCGGGCTAGCCTGCGACGGCAGCAGTCCCATGGAGCGGGTGCGGGCAGAGTTCTACCGCCGCCCCGAGCACGACGGCTATCTGCTGACCTATCGCCTGCATACCCTGGAAAATACCCCTGCCGTGCGCCTGACACAGCGTGGACGGGGCACCAAGAACAAAAAATGAACGATTTCGGCAACTGATGACAAAAAAAGTTTGAAAAAACCCTTGACATAGATGGCGCGGTCTGGTAATATAATACTCGCACTTGCGCCGGTAGCTCAGCTGGATAGAGTGTCTGACTACGAATCAGAAGGTCGGGGGTTCGAGTCCCTTCCGGCGCACCAAGGTTTCCCAGAAATGGGAAACCTTTTTTTGTTGCTATTTGCCGGAAGGCAGTCCGTTGCTCCCGGAAGGGACTCGAACAGCTCGTCCGGCCGTTTTATGTCCCGGCCGGTCTCGACAGTCCGGCGGACTGTCGGGAAGAGCGCGGGCAGAGGGCCCCTTCCGGCGCACCAAGGTTTCCCAGAAATGGGAAACCTTTTTTTGTTGCCATTTGCCGGAAGGCAGTCCGTTGCTCCCGGAAGGGACTCGAACAGCTCGTCCGGCCGTTTTATGTCCCGGCCGGACC
>CALWNO010000078.1 GCA_944382785.1 uncultured Gemmiger sp.
GCCTTGAACTCGTCCAGATGGGCGGCGCTGATCTCCTTCAGCAGGTCGTAGTCCAGCTCCACGGGGGTGAACTCAATCTTCGGCTTGCCGATCTCTGCCACAATGCTGTTGATGAAGGTCAGCATCTTCTTGATTTCGGCATGGCCGGTCTTGATGGCTTCCATCATGGTGGCTTCATCCACCTCGTTGGCGCCGGCTTCGATCATGACGATTTTGTCCATGCTGGCGGCCAGGGTCAGGGACAGGTCGCTGACCTCACGCTGAGCCTTGGTGGGGTTCAGCACGATCTCACCGTCCACCAGACCCACAGCCACACCGGCGATGGGGCCCTTCCAGGGAATGTCGGACATAGCGATGGCCAGGGAAGCGCCGTTCATGCCAGCAATCTCGGCAGAGTTGTCCGGGTCCAGGCTCATGACGGTCATGGTCACGCAGACATCGTTGCGCATTTCCTTGGGGAAGAGGGGACGGATGGGGCGGTCCACCACGCGGCTGGACAGGATGGCATGTTCACCGGGGCGGCCCTCGCGGCGCATGAAGCTGCCGGGAATGCGGCCGGCGGCGTAGAGCTTTTCTTCAAACTCCACGCTCAGGGGGAAGAAGTCGATGCCGTCCCGGGGCTTTTCGCTCATGGTGACGTTGCACAGCACGCAGGTGTCGCCGTAGCGGATCATTGCGCTGCCGTTGGCCAGGCCGCACAGCTTGCCGGTCTCGACCACAAACGGGCGCCCCGCAAAGGTGGTCTCAAACTTGCGGTAGTTGGGGAAGGTCTCTTTGCGGGAAGAAAATTCCAGTGCCATAGTGTTTTCTCCTTCATGGATGTATTTCCAAGGCGCCTGTGCTTTGAGCAATAAATCCAGTGCCGCTCCGGCCCGGTGCATCCGGCGCGGCGTTCGATTTACTGCACAAACCACGGTGTGCCCAAGTCCTAAGGGAAACGAATAGGGGATAAAAGAATAAAAAAAGGCAGGGCGCATCGAAATGCGCCCTGCCCGTTTTGCCAAGAATTACTTGCGCAGACCCAGTTCAGCGATCAGGGCGCGGTAACGGTTGATGTCCTTCTTCTGCAGATAGGCCAGCAGGTTACGGCGGCGGCCGACCATCTTGAACAGACCACGACGGCTGTGATTGTCGTTCTTGTTGGTCTTCAGGTGTTCAGTCAGGTGGTTGATGCGTGCAGTCAGCAGCGCGACCTGAACTTCCGGAGAACCGGTGTCACCCTCGTGGATGGCGGCTTTGGCGATGATGGGCTGCTTTTCAATGGCAGACTTCTGGCTCATGGGAAAATACCTCTCTTTCAATAATTGGCCGTCGGCACAGCAGCGGGCAACAAGGCGTCCCCAATCTGGGGCATACACCCGGAACCGAACCGCGGTAACGGTAGTAATTATACCATATGGCACCCGCCTTGGCAAGCGCTTTTTGGGTCGCTGCAGGGCAAAAGAAAAATTCTTTCACACCTCGCCCCGCCCGCAGCCCCATTTGCGGAAATACCGGCCCATGCTCACCAGCTGCATCTTGAACTTGCCGGCATCCCGCATGGGGGCCCGGTGCCAGGCATGCACCGCCTTGAACTGGGGCAGCAGATACACCTGCCCGCACTGCAGGGCTTTCTGGGTCAGGTCGGCGTCCTCCACATACATGAAGTATTCCGGGTCAAACCCGCCGATTTTTTTGAATACGTCGGTGCGCAGGGCGGCAAAGCTGCCGGTACAGAACTCAATGGGCCGGGCCACGCTCAGATCCTCATCCTGCATGGTGTAGTGCTCATTGGCTTTGGTAAAGATACTGCCGGGCATCCGGTCTGCCAGCTGGCGGGCCAGCAGCAGCCAGGGGGTGGGCTTGCGCCGGGGCAGGTTCTGAATGCGCCCGTCCGGAAAATACAGCTGCGGAGTCGCCATGACCACCCCGGGGTGGTCCAGCAGCCAGGCGGCCATGCCGGTGAGTACATCGTCCTGCAACAGTACATCCGGATTCAAAATGAAATGGACCTCGCTGTCCAGTTCATTCATGACGGAATTATGCCCCCGGCCGAATCCCAAGTTTTCCGGCAGGCAGCGCACGGTCACCCGCGGGTCCCCGAAATCTTCGGCGGCCAGCTTCTGACCGCAGCCGTCGGGACTGGCGTTGTCCACCACAAACAGCCGGAACTCCGGGGAAGGGGTGTGGGTCAGGACACTGCGCACGGCGGCGCAGACTTCCTCGTAATCACAGTACGCCACAATGCAGGCGCTGATCTTCGGCCCGCTCATTCGTGATTCGCCTGGTGGTCACCCAGCGCCTCCAGATTGCCCAGATCATAGGGGGTGTTCTGGTACACATAGTAGTTGAGCCAGTTGGTGTACAGAAGATACCCGTGGGCCCGCCACCGGAAGATGGGGTCCCGGGTGGGGTCGTCGTCTGGGTAGTAGTTTACCGGCACGTGGATGTCCCGTCCGGCAGCCACATCCCGGCGATACTCGGCGTCCAGAGTGTATTTGTCGTATTCCGGGTGACCGATCACAAAAATCTGCCGTCCGGATTCGGTGGAAAGCAGCATGGGCCCGGCCACGTCGCTCTCGGCCAGAATACGCAGGTCGGGGCAGGCGTCAATGTCCGCCCGGTTCAGCCCGGCCCAGCGGCTGTGGGGCGCATAGAACACCTCATCAAAGCCGCGCACCAGCGGATTGGAAGGCCGGGTCACATGATGCTCAAACACGCCGAACATCTTTTCGGGCAGATGTACCTTGCGCACCCCGAAATGGTAGTACAACCCGGCCAGGGCGCCCCAGCACAGGTGAATGGTGGAAAAAACATTTTCCTTGCTGTAATCCATGATCCGGCACAGCTCGTCCCAGTAATCCACCTGGGTATAGTCCATGTCCTCCAGAGGCGCACCGGTGATGATCAGCCCATCAAAACGCTGGTCCCGGATCTCATCAAAGGTCTTGTAAAAGGCCTGCATGTGCTCCTGGGGCGTGTGGGTGGGGTTGTGGGTGGCCGTCTGCAAAAAGGTCAGCTGGACCTGCAAGGGGCTGTTGGCCAGCAGACGGGCCAGCTGGGTCTCGGTGACGATCTTGGTGGGCATCAGATTCAGAATCAGGATGCGCAGAGGACGGATATCCTGCCCGCGGGCCCGTTCCTTGTGCATCACAAAGACGTTCTCCCGGGAAAGTTCGGTGTAGGCGGGCAGGTCACGGGGAATGATAAGCGGCATGGGGCCAAACTCCCTTTAACAATCAGATTTTATCCAGTGCCTGGGCAATGTCGGCAATCAGATCGGCCTTGTCCTCCAGGCCGCAGCTCATACGCACCAGGTCGGGGCGCACACCGGCGGCGGCCAGCTGCTCGTCGTTCATCTGGCGGTGGGTGGTGCTCGCGGGGTGCAGGCAGCAGGTGCGGGCGTCAGCCACGTGGGTCTCAATGGCGGCGATCTTCAGGTAGCCCATGAAGGCTGCAGCGGCATCGCGGCCACCCTTGATGCCAAAGCTGACCACGCCGCAGGAACCGTTGGGCAGGTACTTCTGAGCGCGCTCGTAGTACTTGTTGCCGGGCAGGCCGCAGTAATCCACATAGGCCACCTTCGGATGGCTGGCCAGGAACTCGGCCACGGCCTGGCCGTTCTCGCAATGGCGGGCCATGCGGACGTGCAGGCTCTCCAGCCCCAGGTTCAGCATGTAGGCGTTGATGGGGCTCTGCACACAGCCGAAGTCACGCATGAGCTGTGCGGTAGCCTTGGTGATGAAGGCACCTTCCTTGCCGAAACGCTCGGCGTAGGTGATGCCGTGATAGCTCTCGTCGGGGGTGGTCAGGCCGGGGAACTTGTCGGCATGAGCCATCCAGTCAAACTTGCCGCTGTCCACCACGGCGCCGCCCACGCAGCCGCCGTGACCATCCATGTACTTGGTGGTGGAGTGGGTGACGATGTCGGCGCCCCACTCGATGGGACGGCAGTTGATGGGGGTAGGGAAGGTGTTGTCCACGATCAGGGGCACGCCATGGGCATGGGCAGCCTTGGCAAAGCGCTCGATGTCCAGCACGGTCAGGGCAGGGTTGGCGATGGTCTCACCGAAGACAGCCTTGGTGTTGGGACGGAAAGCTGCTTCCAGTTCCTCGTCGGTGCAGTCCGGGTCCACAAAGGTGGCTTCAATGCCCATCTTGGCCATGGTGACCGAGATCAGGTTGAAGGTGCCGCCGTAGATGGAGCTGGAGGCCACGATGTGGTCACCGGCGTTGCAGATGTTGAACAGGGCAAAGAAGTTGGCGGCCTGGCCGGAGCTGGTCAGCATGGCAGCGGTGCCGCCTTCCAGTTCGGCGATCTTGGCGGCCACATGGTCGCAGGTGGGGTTCTGCAGGCGGGAATAGAAGTAGCCGCTGGCCTCCAGGTCAAACAGCTTGCCCATCTCGTCCGAAGTATCATATTTGAAGGTAGTGCTCTGGATGATGGGGATCTGGCGGGGTTCGCCGTTGCCAGGCGTGTAACCGCCCTGGACGCAGATGGTGTTGATGGAACGTTTTTCCTTTTCCATAATATAAGGTAGCCTCCCTCTATGCCGGCGCTTTGCGGCGCTGTACAAATTCTTTGGTTTTTATTGTACCGTGTTATGCATGGATTTGCAAGGTTTGCATCCCATTCAGGAACCGGATGTTCACAAATAATTTGCAAATTCCCCTGTTGACATTCCACCTGAATGTGCTACAATATTAGCAGTCGATGGTCGAGAGTGCTAATTCAAAACCGGAGCCAGCCTGGTGGGCGGATTCCACCGGGGAAAGTATGGCGAAAAGATGACCGCAGCCTTGCTGGGCTGGAACGGACAGCACTCAATACTGTCGTTTGCTAATATAGATACACGCAAGCTGTGAAGGAGGTTTGCCGTATGAATATGAATCAATGTACTCAAAAAAGCATTCAGGCCATCCAGGCCGCGCAGCGTCTGGCAGTGGAATACCAGAACCAGGCCATTGAGCAGGAACATCTGCTGGCCGCATTGTGCCAGCAGCAGGACGGCCTGATCCCTCAGCTTCTGACCAAGATGGGGGTGGAGCCGGGCAATTTCCTGGCTGCCGCTACCGAAAAGGTTGCCGCTCTGCCCCATGTGACCGGCAGCGGCCGTGACCCGGAAAAGGTATACATCTCCAATGACCTGGACCGCGCCTTCAACGCGGCGGAAGACCAGGCCAAACAGATGAAGGATGAATACATCAGCGTGGAGCATATCTTCCTGGGTATTCTCCAGCGCCCGGGCCGTGCTGCGTCGGAGCTGTTCCGGCAGTTCGGCATCACCTCGGAAAAGTTCATGACCCAGCTGTCCACCGTCCGCGGCAACCAGCGGGTCACCAGCGATGACCCCGAATCCACCTACAACGCCCTGCAGAAGTATGGCCAGGACCTGGTGGATATGGCCCGCAAGAACAAGCTGGACCCGGTCATCGGCCGTGATACCGAGATCCGCAACGTCATCCGGATTCTGTCCCGTAAGCGCAAAAATAACCCTGTGCTGATTGGTGAGGCCGGTGTCGGTAAGACCGCCATCGCCGAAGGTCTGGCCCAGCGGATTGTGCGCGGCGATGTGCCCGAAAACCTGAAAGACCGCACCATCTTCAGCCTGGATATGGGCGCTCTGGTGGCCGGTGCCAAGTACCGCGGCGAATTCGAGGAACGTCTGAAGAGCGTCCTGAACGAAGTCAAGAAGTCCGAAGGCAAGATCATCCTGTTCATCGATGAGCTGCACACCATTGTGGGCGCTGGCAAGACCGACGGTGCCATGGATGCAGGCAACCTGCTCAAGCCCATGCTGGCCCGCGGCGAGTTGCACTGCATCGGTGCCACGACCCTGGATGAGTACCGGGAATATATCGAGAAGGACCCCGCCCTGGAGCGTCGTTTCCAGCCTGTCATGGTGGAAGAACCCACGGTGGAGGATACCATCTCCATCCTGCGTGGCCTGAAAGAGCGGTACGAAGTGTACCACGGCGTCAAGATTCAGGACGCTGCCCTCATCGCGGCCGCCACCTTGTCCGACCGGTATATCAGCGATCGTTTCCTGCCCGATAAGGCCATCGACCTGGTGGATGAAGCTTGCGCCATGGTCAAGACCGAGCTGGATTCCATGCCGGCGGAGCTGGATGACCTGCAGCATCACATCACCCAGCTGCAGATCGAGGAGGCCAGCCTGAAGAAGGAGACCGACGAACTGTCCCACCAGCGTCTGGACGCTCTGGAAAAGGAGCTGGCCGAACTGCGTGACAGCTTCAATTCCAAGAAAGCCCAGTGGGAAAACGAGAAGAACGCCATCAACAAGGTGCAGAGCCTGCGCGCCGAGGTCGAGTCTGTGAAGGCCGACATCGAGAAAGCCACCCGCCAGGGCGACTACGCCAAAGCCGGTGAGCTGCAGTACGGCAAACTGCCCCAGCTGCAGCGTGACCTGGAAAGCGAAGAGAAGATCGCCGCCGAGAAGAAGGAGCAGAGCCTGCTGCGGGACCGCGTCACCGACGAGGAGATCGCCCGCATCGTGGCCCGCTGGACCGGCATCCCGGTGGAGAAACTGGTGGAAGGCGAGCGGGAGAAGCTGCTGCGTCTGCCCGATGTGCTCCATCAGTGGGTCATCGGCCAGGACGAGGCAGTGCAGAAGGTTTCGGACGCTATCCTGCGTTCCCGTGCCGGCATCGCCAACCCGGGCCGTCCCATCGGCAGCTTCCTCTTCCTGGGCCCCACGGGCGTCGGCAAGACCGAGCTGGCCAAGGCGCTGGCCCAGGCCTTGTTTGACGATGAGAAAAACCTCATCCGTATCGACATGACCGAATATATGGAGAAGTTCAGCGTGTCCCGCCTGATCGGCGCTCCTCCGGGATACGTGGGCTATGAGGAAGGCGGTCAGCTGACCGAGGCCGTCCGCCGTCATCCCTACAGCGTGGTGCTGTTCGATGAGGTGGA
>CALWNO010000079.1 GCA_944382785.1 uncultured Gemmiger sp.
CTGGTCTTTGCCAGCACCATGGTCACGATCATGCGTCTGTTCGACGCTGTCACCGACCCCATCATCGGCGCCCTCATCGACAAGACCAACGGCAAGTTTGGTAAGTTCCGTCCCTTCATGCTGATCGGCAACATCATCATGATCATCAGCTCCATCCTGCTGTACTTCTGCACGCAGCTGGTGCCTGAGACCATGATGCCCCTGCGCTATGTGCTGTATGTGGTGTTCTACGCCATCTACGTCATCGGCTACACCTTCCAGACTTCCGTTACCCGTTCCGGCCAGACCGTTCTGACCAACGATCCCAAGCAGCGCCCCCTGTTCACCATCTTCAACCTGGTGGCCAGCATGGTGGGCATGGGTGCCATCCAGTTCCTGGCCCCCATCCTGCGTTCCAGCGTGGGTGACTACACCACCCAGAACTTCTTCAACGTCATGGTCCCCCTGGCCATGATCATCTCCTTTGCCCTGACCATCCTGGCCATGATCGGCATCTGGGAGAAGGACCGCCCCGAATACTTCGGCATCGGCGGCGAAACCCAGCAGAAGGTCAAGGTCAGCGAGTACATCGCCCTGATCCGCGCCAACCAGCCCCTGCAGCGGCTGATGGTGGCCGGCGCCGGCTGCAAGCTGGCCCTGGCCATTGCCACCAACACCGCCGTTCTGTGCATGCTGTACGGCGGCATGATGGGCAACTACGACGCTCTGTACCTGCCCATGATGGTGCTGGGCTATGTGTTCAGCGCTCCCTTCTTTGTGCTCACCGTCCGCACCAGCCAGAAGTACGGCCAGAAGGCCAGCCTGATGCGGTACGTGGCCGTGGCCTTTGTGATGTACATCGGCGTGCTGGTCCTGCTGCTGCTCTGGAATCCGGAAAACCCGGCCCTGAACCTGGCTCTGTTCAGCACCGAGGGCGGCTTCCACCTGACCCTGAACCTGTACACCATCCTGTTCATCCTCTTCTTCGGCATCGGCTACGGCGCCTACTACGCCACCGCCGACATGCCCATCCCCATGGTGGCCGACTGCTCCGACTATGAGACCTACCGTTCCGGCAACTACGTGCCCGGCATCATCGGCACCCTGTTCAGCCTGGTGGACAAGCTGGTCTCCTCCCTGAGCTCCACCATCGTGGGCCTGGCCGCCGCGGCCATCGGCTTCACCACCACCCTGCCCGGCGGCGACGATCCCTTCCGTCCCGGCATGAACTGGGTGGTCATCATCCTGTTCTGCATCGTGCCCATGGTCGCCTGGGGCGCCACCCTCATCGCCATGAAGGGCTACAGCCTGACCGGCGACAAGATGAAGGAGATCCAGGCCGTCAACGCTGCCCGCCGCGAGCTGGTGGCTTCCGGCAAGACCATCCAGCAGGCTATGACCGAGGTCACCACCCTGGAACAGGCCCAGGCCATCACCGGCGAGGAGTAATCCCCCTCACCCTCTCTTTTCCCTGAATTCTGCAACCCGGCAATCCCGCACCCCGTTTGGGGTGCGGGATTTTTTTGTGTTTTGGGGAAAACGGGCCTGCCCCGCTTTTGTATGCCCGGACACCCTTTGCTTTTTGCCCGGGCTGTGATACAATGTTTTTATTGCGCGGCGGCCGCTTCGGCGGCCGCCTGTTATTTCCGGGAAAGAAGGCGTATCCATGTCCGCAGGTACCATAGCCCCCCACAGCATGGCCGAAGGCAGCATCGGCCGCTGGATATTCAGTCTGGCGGCCCCGGCGGTGGTGGCCCAGGTCATCAACCTTTTATATAATATTGTGGACCGCATCTACATCGGCCATATGCCCGGGGTGGGGGCCACCGCCCTCACCGGGGTGGGGCTGTGCATGCCCATCCTCATGCTGGTCAACGCCTTCGCCATGCTCTCCGGTGCCGGGGGTGCGCCCCGGGCGGCCATCGCCATGGGCCGGGGGGACAACCCGGTGGCCGAGCGCATCACCGGCAACTGCCTGACCATGCTGGTGGGCATCGCGGTGGTGCTCACCGCCGTGTTCTACACCTTCGCCCCCGCCCTGCTGCGGCTTTTCGGCGCCAGCGACGCCACCCTGCCTTACGCCCTGAGCTATACCCGCATTTATGTGCTGGGCAGCGTCTTTGTGCTCATCGTGCTGGGCATGAATCCCTTCATCACTACCCAGGGCTTTTCCAAGTTCAGCATGCTCACCACCATTATCGGGGCGGTGTGCAACATCATCCTGGACCCCATCCTCATCTTCGGGCTGAAGATGGGGGTGGCGGGGGCCGCCGTGGCCACTGTGCTCAGCCAGGGGGTCAGCGCCGTGTGGGTGCTGCTGTTTCTGTGCGGGGAGCGCACCCGGCTGCGCCTGCGCCCCGAAAACCTGCGTCCCCGGGCCAAGGTCATCCTGCCCTGCCTGGCCCTGGGGGTCTCCTCCTTTGTGATGAACGCCACCGAAAGCCTGCTGAGCATCAGCTTCAACGCCAGCCTGTCCCGCTATGGCGGGGATGTGGCCGTGGGTGCCATGACCATCATCACCAGCGTCAGCCAGCTCATCTCCATGCCCAACCAGGGCATCTGCCAGGGCGGCCAGCCCCTCATGGGGTACAACTTCGGCGCCGGGCGCCCCGACCGGGTCAAGAAGGCCTTCTCCTACCAGCTGGGCATCTGCGCCGGGTATTCCACCCTCTTTTTTGTGGCGGTGATGCTCTTCCCCCACTTCTTTGTGCACATCTTCAACTCTGACCCCGCCCTGGTGGACTACACCGTCTGGGGCATGCGCATCTATATGGCGGGCATCTTCGCCAGCGGGTTCCAGACCGGCTGCCAGCAGGCCTTCGTGGCCCTGGGCCAGGCCAAGGTCAGCCTGCTGCTGGCCTGTGAGCGCAAGCTGGTGCTGCTCATCCCGCTGATCTTCCTGCTCCCGCTGTTCATGCCGGACAACAAGGTGTTCGCGGTGTTCCTGGCTGAGCCGGTGAGCGACATCCTGGCCGCCGCCACCACCGTCACCGTCTTTGTGACCCGGTTCAATAAGATCATGAAACAGGGCCCCGGCAAAGCCTGAAAACCGGCGTCTTTTTGCCCAAAACCAACCGCCCCCCGCCCCCTGACTCCTGTCGGTTTGCACAGGTTTCGGGGACGGGGGCGTTTTCGGCTTTTCACGGCGGGCGGTGTGTGGTATACTGTCCCCAGTTGCCATATATAAAACTGTCTTTCTCGCTGATACGAAAGGATTTTTACCATGAACGAAACACGTCCCAACGGACTGCGGCTGTTGCTGCGCTTTGTGCAGGGAATGCTCATCGGGGTGGGGGCGGTGCTGCCCGGCATCTCCGGCGGGGTGCTCTGCGTGGTCTTCGGCATCTACAAACCGGTGATGGAGCTGCTGGGCGACCCCCTGCACAAGTTCCGCACCCATGTGCCCAAACTGCTGCCGGTCATCGCCGGGGCGGCGGTGGGATTCCTGGGGGTGGCCAAGATCCTGGCCTTCTTCCTGGAAAGCTACCCCGGCCCCTCGGTCTGCCTCTTCATCGGGCTCATCGTGGGCATGCTGCCCTCCCTCTTCCGGGAGGCGGGAGAGCAGGGCCGCCCCAAAGGCTGCGGCCTGGCCCTGGGCATCGCTTTTGCCCTGATCCTGGGCTTGCTCATCGGGCTGAACCTCTTCTCGGTGGTCATCACCCCCAACTTCGGGTGGTACCTCTTCTGCGGGTTCTGCCTGGCGCTGAGCGTCATCGCCCCGGGCATGAGCTTCTCCACCCTGCTCATGCCTCTGGGCCTGTACACCCCCTTTGTGGATGGGCTGGGCAGCCTGAATTTCAGTATCCTGATCCCGGCGGGCATCGGCGCCCTCATCACCATCGTATGCCTGGCCCGGGCGGTGGACGCCCTTTTTGACCGGTTCTACCCCTACGCCTTCCACGCCATCATCGGGGTGGTCATCGCCGCCACCATCATGATCGTGCCGGTGGACAGCTTCACCGCCTCGCCTATGGCGGCGGTGGTGAATGTGATCTGCCTGGCGGTGGGTGTGCTGGCGGCCCTGGCTCTGGACAAATTCAACTCCCGGGTCCCCAAGCAGGACTGATCTTCCCAAAAACAAAAGCGGAACACCCGTTGGCGGGGTGTTCCGCTTTTATTTTTTGCAAAGAAAAGTTCAAAACCGTCGCTGTCGGCGGACATGCGCCGACGACGGCGATACCGACAGGGAAAGTGTGCGGCAAATTGTGTGCGAGGAACAAAGTGACGAGTGCGCGATTTGCCGCACACTTTTGTCGAAGGGGATTTCAAAAGGGGAAATAGCCGCGTCAGGCACCGCCGTGCGCGGCTGTTGCCCCTTTTGCTTTACAGCAGCTTGGGGGCCAGGGCCTTGGAGGTGCGCTGCCGGGCAATGGTGGTCAGCTCCAGGTTGTCCATGGTGAACCGCAGCACCAGCACCTCCGCCACATACAGCATGGCGATCTTGGCGGCGATGCTGCCCCCCTCCAGGGGGCTTTCCTGGGCGCCGCACAGCAGCACCACGTCGGCCAGCCCGGCGCCGGGGGAATCGGCGTAATGGGTTATCAGGATGATGCGGGCACCGCAGCTCTTGGCCAGGCGCAGGGTCTCCAGCATATCCCGGGTGGCGCCGGAGTAGGACACAAACAGCACCACGTCCTCCGGACCCATGAGGCTGGCGGTGAGGGCCTGCATGTGACTGTCCCCGGCGGTGTGGAACTTGGTGGTCACGGTGGCAAACCGGGCCCAGATATCGTTGGCCAGCACCTGGCTGCCCCCCTGCCCCAGGCAGTATACCTGACGAGCCCGCTGCAGCAGGGTGGCGGCCCGGTCCACGGCGGCGGGGTCCAGGGCGTCCCGGGTCCCGGTGATGGCCGCGGTGCTCACGGCGGCGGCGTAGGCACACAGAGAGGCGGTGTCGCTGCCCGGCTCCGGTTTGCCTGCGGCGGCGGGTTCGGCGGCGGCATTGGCCTGGGCCAGGGCGATCTTCATCTCGTTGTATCCCTCAAAACCCAGGGAACGGCAGAAACGGAAGATGGTGGCTTCGGCCACGCCGCATTCCTTGGCCAGGGAGGAGATGGACAGATACTGTGCTTCCTCGGGATGTTGAACCAGATAGTCGGCCACCAGCCGGCCGGACTTGGTCAGGTCATTGTGTTTGTCGCGCAGCAGCTGCCAGAAGCTCTGCTCTTTCATTCTCGGAATCGTTCCTTTCCGCAGGTCGCCCTGCCTGTGGCCCGGGGGAGGGCCGGTTTTTTTGAAAAATATTTTCTGTATTTAGTATAAAAGAAAGTTTGCTGTTTGACAAGTGCGGCATATTGCTTAATATACGTGTTTTTTCTTGTATATCTTGCTGAAAAGACGATGAAAAAATGAAAGGATTCCCACTTTTGGCGAACTAGCCGGACAAATTCGCACAGAAAGAGGATTTGTGTGCAATGGAAAAACAGGGGGCAAAAAAGTACGAAAAAACGGAAAACATGCAGCCGGGCGTCTTGCGGCAACAGCAAAAGAAAGAGACGTTGAAAAAGAAAAAATCTTACATTTTACAAAAGTCATACCAGACCCCGCCAGGCGGGGCTTGCCCGGGCCGGCAGGGGAGAGGAACCGGAAAAAAACGCGGTATTTCCCGCAAAAACCGCAGCTGCGAAAGCTTCTTTGTGTAAAACGTTCAAATTTTTGGCAAAAGATTGGTCAAAGAGCACCTAGACAAAATGAAAATAATTTTCTAAAATGAAAGCAACGAAAGGGCGATGCGCTCCACCGCCCGACAATGGAACGTACACCAAAGGAGAACACGTATGAAAAAGCAGCTTTCCCTGTTGCTGGCGGCCGGTATGGCCGTAAGCCTGCTGGCCGGATGCGGCGGCACCCCTTCCAGCACCGGGTCCGACAGCCCCGCCACCGCTGATACCGGTGCTTCCACTGCGGCCACCGGCGACGCCACCGCCATCACCCTGTGGACCTATCCCATCGGCAGCTTCGGCGATTCCGCCACCGTGGACGGCCTCATCGCCAAGTTCAATGAGACCCATCCCGAGATCAGCGTCACCGTGGAGTACCTGGACTACACCAACGGCGACGACCAGGTCACCGCCGCCATCGAGGCCGGCACCACCCCCGACATCATCATGGAAGGTCCCGAGCGCCTGGTCTCCAACTGGGGCGCCAAGGGCAAGATGCTGCCCCTGAACGACCTGTGGACCGATGAAGCTGTGGCCGACATCTCCGCCACCAGCGAAAACGTGGTCAGTGCCTGCCAGTGGACCGACGGCAACTACTATGAGTACCCCCTGTGCATGACCACCCACACCATGGCCATCAACAAGGAAATGTTCGAGCAGGCAGGCGCCCTGCAGTACATCAACGAGGACGGCACCTGGACCACCGAAAACTTTGAAAAGGCCCTGCAGGCCCTGAAGGATTCCGGCGTCACCACTGCCATCGTCTACTGCGGCGGCCAGGGCGGCGACCAGGGCACCCGCGCTCTGGTGAATAACCTGTACAGCGGCCAGTTCACCAACGCCGACCACACCGCCTACACCGCTGACAGCGACGCCAACAAGAAGGCCCTGCAGCAGCTGGTGGACTGGGTGGACGAAGGTCTCATCACCTACGACGCAGCCGCCCAGGCCAGCGATGAGCTGCAGCTGTTCGCCAACGGCAACGTGGCCATGACCCTGTGCTGGAACGCTTCCAACCAGGCCAACTATGCCGAGTCCGTCACCTTCACCGCCATGCCGGTGGCCTTCCCCTCCGACGACGGCGTGCCCGAACTGTGCGGCGGCATCTGGGG
>CALWNO010000080.1 GCA_944382785.1 uncultured Gemmiger sp.
TCCCCCACCGCCACCCCGCGGATGATGGTGGAAGTGCTCTGGCTGCCTGCGTTGCCGCCGGCGTCGGTGAGCATGGGGATGTAGGCGGTGAGGACGGTCACCGCGGCCAGGGCATCCTCATACCGGCGGATGACCAGGCTGGAGAAGGTGGCGCTGAGCATGAGGAAGAGCAGCCAGGGAGTCCGGCTCTTGTACAGCTCCCACATGCTCACCCGGAAATAGGGCTTGTCCACCGGGGACATGGCGTTCATTTTGGCAAAGTCCTCGCTGGCTTCGTCCTGCAGGATGCTGATGGCGTCATCCACCGTGACAATGCCCACCAGCCGCTTTTCGTTGTCCACCACCGGGATGGCCAGAAAGCCGTACTTCTCAAACAGCTGGGAGGTTTCCTCCCGGTCGGTGGAGGTGTGGACGCTGATGACCCCCGGTTCCATCAGATCCCGGACGGTGCGGTCCTCGTTCTTTTCCAGCACCAGCGCCCGCAGGGACACTACCCCTTCCAGGGTGCGGTCGGGCCCGGTGACATAGCAGTTGTTGATGGTTTCCTTGTCAAAGCCATTCCGGCGGATTTCCTCCATGGCACGGCGCACCGTCCAGTCCGGGGAAAGTTCCATGAACTCCGGGGTCATGACGCCGCCGGCGGAATCCTCCGGATACTTGAGCAGTTCGTTGATCATCTGCCGGGTCTCGGGGCCTGCCTGAGCCAGAATGCGCTTGACCACCCCGGCGGGCATCTCCTCCACCAGGTCGGCGGCATCATCGGCGCAGAGTTCCTCCACCACCACCTTCAGCTCCTTGTCGGAAAGGCCCTCGATCAGGCTCTGCTGGGTTTCGGGGGTCAGTTCGGCAAAGATCTCCGCCGCCAGGTCCTTGGGGCACAGGCGGTAAAGCACGGGGAGCTTTTCGGGGGGCAGATCCTCAAACACGGCGGCCACGTCGGGCGCCGGCAGGGTCTGCAGCACATCCCGCAGGCTCTGGTATTTCTTGGCATCATCCAGGTGTGCCAGCATGGTCTTGATGGTCTGGATCGTGGTATCAGACATAAAAAAGCTGCCTCCTTTCGGCGGCAGCCTGCTGTTCGGGATCTGGGAATCAGCCTGCGCAAGGCGAGGCCAAGCCCGGTAGGGCAAAAGTGCGCTTTGTCAAAACCGCACACTTGCCCCGCCGGACTGTTCCGAAACGGCGGCTGCCGACTGGTATTCACATCGGTTCACAGGACTACCGGGAAGTTCCATTCGTCAACCACCGTCCTTTCGTTTTCAGATTCGGGGCTCTACCCCGGGCACCATAACTCTACCATGCCCCGCCTGCCAAGTCAACCCCGCCGGAAAAGAAAATTTTCACGCCCGGGCAAAGAAAATCGGGCAGCCCGAAAGCTGCCCGACCCATCCTGTTTTCTGGGAAGAGATTCTGTTTGCCGCGGCTTACGCCATCAGTTCCTTGACACAGGCGGCGATCTTTTCGTCCTTGCAGGCGGGGAAGAAATACTCTGCAAAGTGCTCACCCGCAAAAGCACCCTTGACCAGATCCCGGTCCAAGTCCTTCAGGATATCGCACAGGTCCCGGAACGCCACCGCGCGCACGCCGTCCAGGATCTTCTTGTTGCGCTGCTCGGGGACCACCCGCTCCTTGGGATAGCCCTGGCCGTGGCCGAAGCCGAACAGCTTTTCAAAGCAGTATTCCAGGTTGAGCTCACCGCCCCAGCCGAATCCCTTGGCAAAGGGCATGGCCACGGCGTTGCCGTCATTCACGTGGGCGAAGGTGTACGCATCCACGGGGTCCTCCACATGGCCGCAGATCACACCGGGAAAGCTGTTCAGCGCCAGCATGGCGCCCTCGCCGGTGCCGCAGCCGGTAATGACATAGTCGGCGGCGCCGGAGTTCAGCAGCACGGCGGCCAGGATGCCGTTCTGCACGTAGGTGAGCTGGGCGGCATCGTCGGCGGTGTACATACCGTAGTTGACCACCTCATGACCCATGGGCTCCACCACCTTGCGCAGGGAGGCTTCGATAAGGGCATTCTTGGCGGCCTGGCTGTTTTCGTTGATCAGTGCGATTTTCATATGATAACTCCTTTGCTGATGTAAATATGGGTTCTGCGGGTGCAGGATGCGCCCGTTCATTCCATTTCAAAAGAGAGGACTTCCCGCTGATAGTGCAGCGCATCCCCGTGGAGGGGCTGGCCGTTGACCACGGCCTCCCCCACCTGGTTGTCGTAGGGGTCATTGCGCCAGTACTCGTCCGGCGGGGTCAGCTGGGCGTAGAATTCCCGGTTGGCCACCATGCGCAGCGGGTCCAGATTGCCGAAATAGAACCGGCGGCGCTCCTCATCCCCCCGGCGATGGGCACCGGAACCGAAAGAGCAATCCGCCCACAGCCAGCCGTAGGGCGCAATGTAGAACTGGGCCCAATCATGGCTGGACGCCCCCTGGGGCGTCACATACAGCCCGCTCTGCCACCGGGCCGGGATGCCGGCAATGCGGCAGAGGGTGATGAACAGCAGCGCCATGACTCCACAGTCGCCCCAACCGGACTTGGCACAGTTGTCGGCGATGGATTCCAGGCAGGCATAGGCAGGCTGGTAGCGATAGTTGGTGTGGGTGGTCACATAGTCATAAATGGCCCGGGCCTTTTCCACCGGGCCGCGGCAGTCCCGGGTAATCTCGGCGCACAGGGCCCGCAGCCAGGGAGTGAAGAGGATGTGGGGGGCCTGCTCGCCGGTGCAGAAGGTGGGCTGGGTTTCGTCCGGGGTCAGGCGGTCCATATCCAGGTACTCCGCCCGGATGTGATACCGGTAGGTCACCGAGAAGGGCCCCTCCCCCGCCTTGCCGCGCCAGAATACGGTGCGCTGCTCAGCGTCGCTGTGGGCAAATTCCGCCCCCGGGGTGGCATCCAGAATCTCGATGTTGCTCTGTTGCTCGCAGGCCGCCGGGATGGGCAGCCAGGCCAGCATCTCCGCCTCCGGGTCGTCAGGGTGTTCCGGTCCGATGGAAGCCCGCAGGGTGATGGTGGCTTCCAGATGTCCCCGCTCCTTCATGGCGGCGATGACCTGTCCCCGCACGCCGGACGCCGGGTCGGGGGTAAGGCCCCGGGCGATCATGTCCGGGTAGAGGCGCAGAGCCTCCAGAAAGCGGTCCAGATAACAGGGCTTGCCCTCGATATATCGCCAGTCTACCCGGTCCGCCTCCACCAGGGCGTCGAACTCCGCCGGGGTGAAGTCGGGAATCTCCCGCTGCACCAGAGCAATGGCGGCCTCCCGGTCCAGGGTATAGTTGTCCGGGATGCGGTGCATGATCTGGCGCAAGGCCAGCAGAGCGCCCCGGCCTGCCCGGGGCAGCCGATCCTCGGCCAGCAGTTTGTCAATCCGGGCATTGGCGGCGGAAAAATACCCCGCCATGTACAGCCGCTGCACATCGGCAGGCACGCCGGCCGCAAGGTCGGCAAAGACCGCGTTCCGGTCCATGGGAATTCCCCCTCACATCACAATCTCACGGTAATACGTTGTGTTTACGGTCTTGTCCTGCTCGGCAATGGCCGCAATACAGCCGTCCAGGGTCTTGGCCACATCGTCCAGGCTCTTCCACTGGGCGGCGGCGGATTTGACCTTCTCTTCCAGATACGGGCCGATGTCGGTATGGGAACAGGCTCCCTCAATGAGGTAGGCTCCCTCCCTGGCGGGCTGGGTCTGGGGTTCAAAGCCGTTGTCGCTGCCCATGCTGGTGAGCAGGAAGCCGCCCTTGCGGCCCCGGCCGCCCACCAGGATGCGCACCCCCACCGGCTTGATGTCCTGCAGGGTGCAGGCCTTTTCGGCCATGACCCGCACCGCCTTTTCCAGGGTGATGTAGCGGACATCATACTCATCCAGGGCATTGACGATCTGCACGGCGGCCAGGGTATCCCCCGCAAAGCCCACCAGAACGTTCTTGTTGACCTTGCGCAGCTTGGGCAGGTCGTTGGTGATGATCTTGGGCTTGCCGTCCACGACCGGTTCCTCCACCATACGGCCGTCACTGACCATAGCGCAGAAGGCTTCCCCGCATACTGCCAGGATCGCACTCATACTTTCAACCATCCTTTATCTTCTGTTTCGGGACCATTGTAGCACACCGCCCCGCAAATGAAAAGGGGGCGCATTTGCGCCCCCACCCTTCCCTGTGGGGAAGGGTTGTGTACAGATTCTCAGCCCTTGGTGACCTTGAGCAGATCGGCACCCGGCTCCACTTCGCCGGAAGCCACCAGGTCCACGCTGGCAAAGTCGTCGGTGTTGGTGATGACGGTGATGACAACGGCAGGATGGCCGGCAGCCTTGATCTTGTCCAGATCCATCTTCAGCAGCAGCTGGCCCTTCTTGACCTTGTCACCCAGCCGGGCCTTGGCCACAAAGCCGTCGCCCTTCATCTCCACGGTATCCACGCCCACGTGGATCAGCACTTCCACGCCGCCGGTGCCCTGGATGCCCAAAGCGTGCAGGGTGTCGGGTGCCTGGGTGATCTCGCCGTCAATGGGGGCGTACACCTCGCCGACAGAAGGATCGATGCCGCAGCACTGCCCCAGAATGCCCTGGGCGAACACCTCGTCGGGGATATCTTCCATCTTGACAACGGTACCTTTGGCATCCGCCGC
The DNA here is from genome assembly GCA_944382785.1 of uncultured Gemmiger sp. Classification (GTDB taxonomy): domain Bacteria; phylum Bacillota; class Clostridia; order Oscillospirales; family Ruminococcaceae; genus Gemmiger. The sequence continues at coordinate 4,624 of CALWNO010000080.1, forward strand.
GACCATGATCGGCCCGGCCGGAGCGGCGGGCTCTGTTTTCTTCTTGAACATGTCAAAAAATCCCATGATGGTCTCTCCTTCTTTGCTGGCCCGCACGGCGGGCAAGTTGATACCCTTATTGTACATGAAACCCCGGGTAAAATCAATGAAAATTCCGTTATTCCTCCGCTGCAATCTGGCGCTGCACGGCCCGGATGCCCTGCCAGGTGATCTCGGCCATCTGTTCCACCGATTCCGGCTTCTGCTTCTGCAGCCAGAGAGCAATGGCGCCGAAACACCCCTGCACCGCAAAGGAGGTCAGATAATGCTGACGGGCGGTCCCGCCGTCCGGCGCCATATAGCCCAGGCACCGCTCCGAGATCACCGTCTGCAGCCGCTGCACAAAGGCAGGGTCCCCGTTGGGGCCCAGCAACGCCGCACAGATGGCATCGTTCTGGTCCAGATATTCAAACAGGGCCAGGAGGGCTTTGGGGGTGGTATCACTGTCCAGGCGGGGCAGCAGGGCATCCATGAACAGATTGAGCTGGTCCACCTGTTCCTGTTCCAAACGGTCAAGCAGTTCATAGATATCCCGGTAATGGAAATAGAAGGTACCCCGGCTGACGCGGGCCAGGCGGGTCAATTCACGCACCGTGATGTCCCGCACCGGTTTCTGCACCAGCAAAGACACCAGCGCGTCACACAAACGCCGGCGGGTGGCACGAACGCTGCGGTTGGCTTCGCCTTTGCTGTTCATTGTATATTCCGTCCTTTCCCGCGTTTTCAGCGCGGTTTCTTACTTCCATAGTAGTGGTGCAAACGGCATTTGTCAAGGAAAAACGGGCACTTTGTTCAAAAAAAGATGTGCAGCATCCCCGTTTTTGTGCATTGCAGACGAGTTTTCATTTTTTTGCGGCAGTGTTATAATGCAAAAAAGTCCCTTACTCCGGAAAGGAAGTTCCGTCATGATTCTGGACCGCCGCCGCGCCCTGCGCGCGTTTGCCGACTATACCCGGGCCTATGACCCCACCGATCCCAAGGTACGCCTGAAAATCGAGCACACCTATCGGGTGGCCGGACTGTGTGAGCAGATCGCCCGCAGTCTTTCCCTGTCCGAAGCGGACACCGATCTGGCCTGGCTGGCCGGGCTTCTGCACGACGTGGGCCGGTTTGAACAGCTGCGCCGGTACGGCACCTTTGAGGATGCCAGGTCCATCGACCATGCCGCCTGCAGCGCGGAAGTGCTGTTTGTGCAGGGACACATCCGGGACTACCTGGACGATGCCTCCGCCGACAAAGCCCTGCGCACCGCCGTGCGCTGGCACAGCGCCTACCGTCTGCCCGAAGGTCTGGCAGAACCCACCCTGCGGCTGTGCCATATCCTGCGGGATGCGGACAAGATCGACATCCTGCGGGTAAACGTGGAAACGCCCCTGGAGGAGATCTACAACGTGACCACCCATGCTCTGCGCACCGCCCCTGTGACCCCCACCGTGCTCCAGGCTTTTTATGAACACCACGCGGTGCTGCGCGCCCTGAAGCGCACCCCTGCCGACAATGTGGTGGGGCACGCCTCTCTGGTATATGAGCTGGTGTATCCCGAAAGTCTGCGGGAGGTGAGCCGGCAGGGGTATCTGTGGCAGCTGCTGGATTTCAAGACCGAAAACCCGGACACCGCCCGGGACTTTGCCGCCCTGCGGGACCATCTGCGCATCTGGCTGCAAAAGGCCATCGGCTGAGACAAAATAACCCCGCCCCCGGTGCAGTCTGTACCGGGGGCGGGGCATTTGGTTTTTGTAAATCAGAAGTTCTTGGACTTCAGTTCAAAGTAAGCCTGGGGATGAGCGCACACCGGGCACTTGACGGGAGCGTGGGTGCCGATGTAGATGAAGCCGCAGTTGCGGCACTGCCAGACCTGCTCGGTCTCCCGGGCAAAGACCTTGCCGGCCTCGATGTTGGCGGCCAGGGCCTTGTAGCGCTCCTC
>CALWNO010000081.1 GCA_944382785.1 uncultured Gemmiger sp.
GGGGAGGGCGACAGCCTGAACACCCCCGCCACCGCCCTGGACGTGCTCAAACTGACTTTGGGGGAACTGTAATATGGAACGTCTGCTCATTACCGTCTGCGGCCGCGCCGGCAGCAAAGGCTTCAAAAACAAGAACCTGAAAACCTTCTGTGGCCATCCGCTGGTGTATTATTCCCTGAGTGCCGCGGAACTGTTTGCCAAGAACCATCCAGAACTGCATATCGACTTCGCCCTGAACACCGACAGCCCCGAGCTGGCGGAGCTGGTGAAGGCCCAGTACCCGGAAGTGGTCTTTCTGCCCCGGGGCGAGGAGCTGGGCGGGGACAAGGTGCCCAAGATGGCCGTCTACCAGGACAGCCTGCGCCGGATGGAGGAACAGACCGGCGCGGCCTATGACTATCTCATGGACCTGGACATCACCAGCCCCCTGCGCACCGCCGCCGACATCGAGAACGCCTTTGCCAAAAAGCAGAGCCGAACCGACCTGGACCTGGTGTTCAGCGTCTGCGAAGCCCGGCGCAACCCCTGGTTCAACATGGTCAAGACGGTGGACGACCATGTGGAGCAGGTGAACAAGAGCGAATTCACCGGCCGCCAGCAGGCCCCGGAAGTCTTTGACGTGAACGCCTCCATCTATGTGTTCAAGCGGGACTTTCTGGCCAGCAACACCGACGGCATGCTCTGGCGGGGCAAGATCGGGGTCAGCGTCATGATGGACACCGGCATCATCGACATCGACTCCGAACACGACTACCGCCTGATGGAGGCCATCGCCGCCCATCTGTACGAGAACTATCCCGACTTCGACGTCGTGCGCCGCAATATCCGCGGCTGAGTGCGTCCTGGCTGCAAAGGAGACTCCATGGAAACGAATATCCGCCGCCGCCAGCGTCAGAACGTGGGGGCAGCCTTCGGGCTGTCCCTCTTGCTGGTGCTGGGGGCGTATTTCCTGTTGGGCTTTGCGCCTTTCGGGGATGATACCATCCTCACCGGCGACCTCAACGGCCTGTATGTGAACTACATCACCGATATGTGGCGCCGTGTGCGGGAAGGCGGCTTCTTTTACAGCTTCGCCAAGCTGTGCGGGGGCAGCACCCTGGGGCTGTTCGCCTACTACATGAGCAGCCCCTTCAATCTGGCCTATCTCATCTTCCCGGTGCGGGCCATCCCTTATGTGGCCCAGGCCGTCTTTGCGGTGCGAGTGGCCTGCACCGGTGCCGCCTGCTGCTTCTTTCTGCAGCGGCACTACAAAAGCGCTTCCCGCCTGCTGCCGGTGCTCAGCCTGGGGTACAGCCTGTGCGCCTTCTGTGTGGTGTACAACCAGAATATCATCTGGATGGACGTGGTCCTCCTGGCACCCCTGGTGCTGTGGGCGGTGGACGAACTGGTGGACAAGGCCCGCCACTGGCCCCTGACCTATCTGGTGCTGGTGTGCGTGCTGCTCAACTTCTACACCGCCTGGGAAGTGTGCCTGTTTACGGTACCCTACTTTGCCTACCGCTGGTGGGGCACCGACCACCCCGCCGCTTCTCTGCCCCGGCGGGTAGGGCTCTTTGCCGCCTCCGGTGCTCTGGGGGCGGGGCTTGGCCTGGTATTGCTCCTTCCCGCCCTGCTGGAAGTGGAGCAGAGCAAGGGCGGATTGTTTGAGATGGAATTCTCCCTCAAACCCAACTTCCCCCTCTGGCAGCTGCCCTACCGGCTCTTCTTCGGGGATTTCTTCTGGGACGACGTCACCGGCACCCTGCCCAACATTTACTGCGGCGTCTTTTGCGTGGTGCTGGTGGTCCTCTTCTTTGCGGGAAAAAGCGCCCTGCGGCAGAAGCTCGCCGCCGGGGCGGTGCTGGCCGTCATGGCCCTCAGCTTCTGGCTCTACGGCCTTGACCTGATCTGGCACGGCTTCAAACAGCCGGTGTGGTTCCCCTGCCGGTACAGCTTCCTGGTCAGCCTGTTCCTGGTGCTGCTGGCCGCCAAAGCCCTGCTGGAAGGCGCCCCCCGCCCCAGAGCCCTGGCCCTGGCCGGGGGGCTGGGGGCCCTCTGGTGCGTGGGCTACTACTTTGCCTCCGGGGAGACCTTTTCGGTGTTCAAGGTGGCGGCCACGGTACTGGTCTTTGCCGCTACCCTGGTCTGTGTGGTCTGGCTGCGTTCTCCCCGCCGTCTGCTGGCCCTGGCCGGGGCGGTGGGCTTCGGGGTGGTGGCCGTGGGGGATATGGGCGCCAACACGGTGCTGGCCCTGCGCAAATTTGAAAGCTACACCGTCAGCGGGTTCGAGGAATTCTACGACCAGAACACCGCTGCCGTGAACGCCATCCGGCAACAGGACGGCGGGTACTACCGCATCGAGAAAAACTTCATGCGCACCCTCAATGACCCCATGCTGCTGGGGTACTGGGGCATCAGCCACTATTCCTCCACCAAGGCCAGCTCGGCCAAGGAACTGCTGGAGGCGTTGGGGTACATCAACTACTCCACCTACGGCTGGGGTTCCACCGGGGCGGCGGACAGCCTGCTGGGCATCCGCTACCTGTACAGCGACGGCTCCCGCCTGGTGCCCGGCCAGTATGAACAGCTGGATACCGATACCGAACTTTCCGTGTGGGAAAACCCCTACGCCTTCCCCCTGGCCTATGTGGGCTCCTCGGACGCCCTGAACGTGTCCATCGAAAACAGCGAAAACACCTTTATCTTGCAGAATGCCATGCTCACCGCCCTGGTGCCCGGCACCCCGGACGCCCTGCTGCCCGCAGAACTGAACTTCGAGCAGCCGGAACAGGGGATTCTGCTCACCTTCACCGCCCCCTGTGACGGCCCCTGCTATCTGGCCATCCCCACCCTCACCGACATGACCCCGTCGGACGTGGCGGTGAACGGCACCCTGCTGGGCGAGTATTTCAACGGGGATTCCCTGGGCGGAGTGTTCCCGTTGGGCACCTTTACCAAGGGGGAGACGGTGGAACTGCGCCTGGGATTTGCGGACAGCGAGGAAGCCCGGGCCGCCATCCAGGTGTACAGCCTGGACGAGAGCGTGCTGGCCGCGGCTTCCGCCACCCTGCAGGCCACCGAACCCCAGAAGATGACCATCCGGGAGGGCGGTCACATCGACCTCGTCGCCACCGGCACCGCCGATGCCGACCTGTTGGTGCTGCCCTTTGCCTGGGAGGATTCCGACCACTGGAAGCTCACCGTCAACGGGCAGAGCGCCGAGACCGAATGTGTCTTCGGCGGATTCATCGGGGTGCGGCTCAGCGAGGGCGAAAACCATGTGGAACTGAACTACGCCCATCCCGGCGCGGCGGCAGGGTTGGCGGGCACCGTAATCTGCGCGGGCATCGCCCTTGCCTGGTTTGTCCGGGAAAAACGCCGTCAGGCGAAAGGAGAGAACACATGACCGATCGTGCCATGGAGATGGTGGTGGAAGCGGGCAAAGCCATGCTGGAAAACGGGGGCGAGGTCTTTCGCGCCCAGGACACCATGGAGATCATGGCCCACAGCCTGGGTATTCAGGAGTTCCGGGTCTATGTGCTCACCAACGGCATATTTGCCTCGGCGGAAGGGGAGGACGGCCCCATCAGCGCCGTGCGCCACGTGCCCCGGGTGAGCGTCCACCTGGGCCGGGTGGAGGCAGTGAACGCCATTTCCCGGGAACTGGCGGAAGGCAAGCTGGATCTGGACAGCGCCGAGAAAGCCCTCCACGACGCCTGTGCCATCCCCGCCTACGGGTTCAAGGTGTCCCTGCTGGCGGGCGCTGTGGGCAGCGGCTGCTTTGCCTTCCTGTTCGGCGGTGCCGGGCCGGAGATCGTCACCGCTTTCTGTGCCGGCATTGCGGAGATGCTTATCATGCAGCTCTTCCACAAAGGCGGGGTGAGCAAGGTCTTTACCGACATTGCCGCGGCCGCCGCCTGTACCGCTCTGGCTCTGGCCGTGCGGCCACTGTGGGGGGCCGGGTACAACCCCAGCGGCGCCATCATCGGCGCCCTGATGGTGCTCACCCCCGGCGTGGCCCTGACCATGGGCATCCGGGATATCATCAATGCCGACTACCTGTCCGGCACCATCCGTCTGTTCGACGCCCTGCTCTGTGCCGGCTGTCTGGCCTGCGGCGTGGCCCTGACCTACATGGTGGCCCTGAGTTTCTGGAGGATTCCTTTGTGATGGACCTGCAATTCTTCGGCAGCTGCGTGCTGCAGTTCTGCGTTGCCATGGTGGCAACGGTCTGTTTCAGCCTGGCGTTCCAGGTGCCCCGCCGCCACTTTGTGGCCTGCGGCACCGCGGGGGCGGTGGGCTGGGTGGTGTACATCATCTGCACCGCCGCCGGGCTTTCCATGCCCGCGGCCACCCTGGTGGCCACCTTCCCCCTGGCGGGCATCTCCCGCTTTTTTGCCATCACCCACCGGGCTCCGGTCACCCTGTTCCTGCTCTGCGCTATCTTCCCGCTGGTGCCCGGCGCCGGCATCTACTACACCGCCTACTACCTGCTCAACAATGAACAGATCCTCTTCGCCAGCAAAGGCGTGGAGACCCTCAAGACCGCCGTGGCCCTGGCCATGGGCATCGCCATCGTCTGCAGCATCCCGCTGCCCCGCAGGATCTCCCGCCATCAGTACCGCGGGCCCAAAATGAACTGAAAAAACAGCGGTGTGCCCGAACCTGCACACCGCTGTTGCTGCATCTTTGGATTATAACCCGGCGCTGCCCAGCAGCCGCCCCAGGTCGGTCAGAATATCGTGGGGCAGCATGGTCATCTGGCTGGTGCGGGCAGCACAGGCATCCGCCGCCGCCCCATGCAGCCATACCGCACAGGTGGCCGCCTCAAAGGCGGGCAGTCCCTGGGCCAGCAGGGCGGCCAGCATCCCGGCCAGTACGTCCCCGCTGCCGCCCCGGGCCAGGCCCGGGTTGCCGGTGGTGTTGCGCACCAGCCGCCCGTCCGGGGTGGCCACCAGGGTGCCGGTGCCTTTGAGCACCGCCACGCACTGGAACCACTTGGCGCAGCGCAGCGCCGCCTTGGGCCGGTCGGCCTGCACCGCCTCCACCGTGGTGCCCAGCAGCCGGGCCATCTCCCCGGGGTGGGGCGTCAGCACTGTATCCCGGGGCAGGAAAGGGGTGGTGCCCAGGTCCCCGGCGGCAATGGCGTTCAGGGCGTCGGCGTCCAGCACCGCCCCCTGCCAGGGGGCCCCGATGCCGCACAAAGCGTTGAGCACCCGTCCGGCACTGTCCCCCAGCCCGGGCCCGGCCAGCAGCACCGCCCGGCTGTGGGCAAACCGCTGGCGCACCTGGGCGGCGTCCGCCGCCATCACCCCGCCGTCTCCGTCGGTTCGGCAGGGCAGGGCACAGCATTCGGGGGTGCGGGTCAATACCATCTGGATCACCGGTTCCACGCTGGCCAGATACACCAGCCCGGCCCCGGTGCGCAGGGCGCTTTCGCAGCAAAGGGCCGCCGCGCCCCGGTAGGCCATACTGCCCGCCACCGCCACCACCCGGCCAAAGCTGCCCTTGTTGGTGTCCGCCGCCCGGCGGGGCAGGCGGCGCAGCACATCTTCCCGGTGGATCTCACGCATACAAAAGCCCCCTTTTATGGCACGCGGGAACGTGCCGTTTTTCCCATTATACCCCCAACCGGGGGAAAGGAGCAAGACAATGGTACCTGAACTGGAACGTCTCATCGAAAAAAGCAGCAACCTGGTATTCTTCGGCGGCGCCGGGGTCTCCACCGAGAGCGGCATCCCCGACTTCCGCAGCGTGGACGGCCTGTACCACCAGACCTTCCGCTACCCGCCGGAGTATATGCTCTCCCACACCTTCTTTGTGCAGCACACCGCGGAATTCTTTGATTTCTACCGCAAAAAGCTCATCGTCCACGGGGCCAAACCCAACGCCGCCCATCTGCGGCTGGCGGCCCTGGAAAAGGAGGGCAAATGCAAGGCGGTGGTCACCCAGAACATCGACGGCCTGCACCAGGCCGCGGGCAGCAAGACGGTGTACGAGCTCCACGGCTCCACCCTGCGCAACTTCTGCACCCGGTGCGGCAAGTTCTACGGGGTGGACTTCATCGAGGAAGCGGGCCAACACGGGGACGGTGTGCCCCACTGCACCGAGTGCAGCGGCCTGGTCAAGCCGGATGTGGTGCTGTATGAGGAAGGCCTGGACGAAGCCACGGTGGAAGGTGCCATCCGGGCCATCAGCCAGGCGGACCTGCTCATTGTGGGCGGCACCAGCCTGGCGGTGTACCCGGCGGCGGGGCTGCTGCGGTATTTCCGGGG
>CALWNO010000082.1 GCA_944382785.1 uncultured Gemmiger sp.
CGTCCCCTGCCGGAACTGGCCAGTTCCAACTTCCAGGTGCGCAGTTCCGGGGAGCGGATGGCCCGCAACACCCCCATCCAGGGCACGGCCGCGGACATCATCAAGCTGGCCATGGTCCATGTGTGGAAGCGTCTGCGGGAGGAGGGACTGCGGTCCCGTCTGCTGTTGCAGGTGCACGACGAACTGATCGTGGAAGCACCGATGGAGGAAGTGGAGCAGGTCAAAGCCCTGCTGAAGCAGGAGATGGAGCAGGTGGCGCAGTACCGCGTGCCCCTGACCGCCGAGGTAGGCACCGGCAAGACCTGGCTGGAAGCTCATTGATTCTATAAAGAGGACTGGGATTTTTATGTATATACTGGGATTTGAATCCACCTGTGACGAAACCGCGGCTGCCGTGGTCAAGGACGGGCGGGAAGTGTGCTCCAATGTCATTGCCACCAGCGTGGCCGAACAGGCGTTGTACGGCGGCGTGGTGCCGGAGATCGCCAGCCGCCGCCACGCGGAAAACATCAGCGCCGTGGCCGAAAAAGCCCTGGCCGATGCCAACCTGACCATGGCGGACATTGACGCGGTGGCCGTGACCTTTGCGCCGGGGCTCATCGGTGCGGTGCTGGTGGGGGTCAACTTTGCCAAGGGCCTGGCCTACGCCACCGGCAAACCGCTGGTGCCGGTGCATCATCTGCGCGGGCACATCGCCGCCAACTATCTGACCCATCCGGACCTGAAACCGCCCTTCCTGTGCCTGGTGGCCAGCGGCGGCCACAGCCATATTGTGCTGGTACAGGACTGGTGCCGGTACCAGATCCTTGGCCGCACGGTGGACGATGCCGCCGGGGAAGCCTTTGACAAGGTGGCCCGCACCCTGGGGCTGCCCTACCCCGGCGGGCCCAGTGTTTCTCAGGCGGCCCGCACTGGTGACCCCCACGCCTATCGACTGCCGGTGCCCCATGTGCAGGGAAAGTACAATGTGAGCTTCTCCGGCCTGAAAACCGCCGTGGTCAACGAGGTACACAACGCCCAGCAGCGGGGTGAAACGGTGAGCGTACCCGACATGGCCGCCAGTTTCCAGGAACGCATTGCCCAGATCCTGGCCAAAAAGCTGCTGGCCGCCGCGGCCGACACCGGTGCCAAGACCGTCTGTCTGGCAGGCGGTGTGGCCGCCAACGGGCGGCTGCGTCAGCTGGTAAATGACGGGGTGCAGAAGCTGGGTGCCAAGGTGTATCTGCCCGAGCTGAAATACTGCGGGGACAACGGTGCCATGATCGCGGCCCAGGGCTATTATGAGTATCTGGACGGCAATCGGGCCGACTGGGCCCTCAACGGTCTGCCCACCCTGGAGATCGACTACCGGTAAGGGGTTGCGTTCTACGGCGATCTATTGTAAAATATGGGATTGTAACATTCGATTTGGGGTGTCATTATGTCTGATGAAAAGTTTTCCAATTTTATAACCGAGGTCATCGATGCTGATCTGGCCGAAGGCAAGGTCAAGGAGATCCACACCCGGTTCCCGCCGGAGCCCAACGGCTACCTGCATATCGGTTCCGCCAAGGCCATCTACATCAACTACATGGTGGCCAAAACCTACGGCGGCAAGTTCAATCTGCGCTACGACGATACCAACCCTGCCCGGGAGGACAATGAGTATGTGCAGAGCATCCTGCAGGACCTGAAATGGCTGGGTGCTGAACCCAACGGCGGCATCTTCTACGGCAGCGATTATTTTGAACAGTGCTATCAGTATGCTGAAAAGCTCATCCAGGAAGGCAAGGCCTATGTGGATGACCTGACCCGGGAAGAGATGCAGGAGTACCGCGGCAACGACGCGGGCAAGCCCAGCCGTCCTTCCCCTTACCGGGACCGCACGCCGGAGGAGAACCTGGACCTGTTCCGCCGCATGCGTGCCGGTGAGTTTGCCGACGGTACCAAAACTCTGCGTGCCAAGATCGACCTGGCCAGCCCGAATATGAACCTGCGCGACCCGGCCATCTACCGCATCAAGCACGTGCATCATCACCGCCAGGGGGACAAGTGGTGCATCTATCCCCTGTATGACTTCGCTCATCCCATCCAGGACGCCATTGAGGGCATCACCCACTCCCTGTGCAGCCTGGAGTTTGAGAACCATCGTCCCCTGTACGACTGGGTCATCCAGAACGTGTTTGGCGGTGAGTTCCCCAAACAGCGCGAATTTGCCCGTCTGAACGTGACCAACACCGTCATGAGCAAGCGGTATCTGCGGGAATTGGTGGAAAAAGGCATTGTGGACGGCTGGGATGATCCCCGCATGCCCACCCTGTGCGGCCTGCGCCGCCGCGGTTACACCCCCACCAGCATCTTTGAGTTTGTGCGGGGCGCCGGTATCTCCAAGGCGGACAGTCTGGTAGACATGCGCCAGCTGGAAGCGGTTCTGCGCGCCGAGTTGGAGCTGAGCGCCCAGCGCCGTGTGGCGGTTCTGGACCCGGTCAAGCTGGTCATCGACAACTATCCTGCCGACCAGTGCGAATATTTCGACCTGCCCAACAACCCCAACCGGGAGGCCAACGACAGCACCACCCGGCAGGTAGCCTTCACCAAGGAGGTCTGGATCGACCGCAGCGACTTCTTTGAGGTGCCGCCGCCGAAGTTCAAGCGTCTGACCCTGGGCAGCGAAGTCCGCCTGATGGGTGCCTATCTGGTGCGCTGCACCGGCGTGGACAAGGATGCGGAAGGCAATATCACCGCCATCCATGCCGAAGCCGATCTGGAGACCCGCAACGGCAATCCCGCCGATGGCCGCAAGGTGCGCGGCACCATCCACTGGGTGAGCTGCGAGCACTGCGTGGACGCTGAGGTGCGTCTGTACGACAAGCTGTTCACCGAGGCCAACATGAACGGCATTCCGGATGACGCCGACTTCAAGGATTACTTGAACCCTGAAAGCGTTACGGTGGTTCCCCACGCCAAGCTGGAAAAGAGCCTGGAAGGGGCCCAGCCCGGCGAACGGTTCCAGTTCGTGCGCACCGGTTATTTCACTCCGGACAGCCATGACCCCCATGTGTACAACCGCATTGTCATCCTGAAGGACAGCTTCAAGCTGGGCTGATCTGGTTTTCCTAATACAAATAAGAGAAAAGAGGCGCCTGTTCCCCTGGGACAGGCGCCTCTTCGCTTTTGGTCTCAAATTTTCCCCCACTTCATCGCAGAAGGCCCCCGCTTGCACCGCGGGGGCCTTCCCTTTTCACTTTCCTTTACACTTTCCCTGATAGCTTTTCAGATCATCGATTTTTCCTGCGCAGAACATTTACGGTCCCGAAAAGGCCGCCACCTGCCAGAACCACGGCTCCCATGGCCAGGGCCAGAATCCGGCCCCAGGATGAGCTTTCTCCGTCCTGCTGTGCAACGGTTTGCTGCTGTACATCTGCGGCAGGCAGCTCCTGCTGCGGACTTCCGGCTTCCTCCTGCGGCGCCGGTTTTGCGGCTTCATCCCGGTTTTCTTCGGCGGGATTTTCCGGTGCTGCGGGGTGGTCGTTCCGGACCCGGGTCTGGGTGAAGTTGCCGTTCTGGGGCTCCACAGCCACATTTTCGGTCACAGCCTGAGGAGCAGGCGTCCCCGCGGAAACTGTCGATTCTTCCTTGCCCGCGTTCTGGGTGTTCTGGCTGCTGTTGGAAGGCGCTTCAGGCGCCTGCCAGACCGCATACAGCGTCACCGTGGCACCGTCCTTTTCGGTCAGTGCACTCACTGACACTCCATCGGCAAATTCCACTCTTCCTCCCGGCGTGCGGGACCAGCCCAGGAACTTGTATCCTGCCCGGGTGTACAAATTGGTGGGCAGATCGGTCTTCTGGTCGTAGGTCAGCTCGATTTTGACCGTAGCCATGGCGTCGGAATTTGCCGCCCCTGCTCCGCTGAACACAACCGTGTACCGGATGGGTTCAAACTCCGCCGTCAGGGCCAGTGGTCCGGTCACCGGGGTGCTTCCCTGCCACAGGCTGCCATCCTGATCGTTTTTCCAGGCCACAAATTTCCAGCCGGTGCGCTGTGGCACGGGAATATTCAGCACGGTCCCCAGATCGTTCTGATACCGGTGCTGTGTTCCCTCCACTGTAACCGTCACTTCCGCCTGCTGCCGTTTCCACACTGCATACAAAGTCACGGTGTCGCCGTCGGTGGCGGAAAGGTGACTCACATCCGCCTGATCCATGACCTCGGCGGAGCCGTTCGGCGTGAGCGCCCATCCCACAAAGCCATGCCACGGACGGGTATACCCGTTCTGGGCCAGGTTCTGAGTCTGGTCATAGGTAACCTGCATCTCGCTCATACTGCCGCCGTCGGCACCGTTGCCCTCAAACTTTACGGTAAACTGTGCAGCGCGGTACCGGGCAGTCAGGGACATATCCTGTTCTACCACATCCGAAGCTTCCTGCCAGGCTTGTCCCATGTCGGTATACCAGCCTTCAAACACATATCCGGTGCGCTGAGGCGCGGCAGGCAGCTGAATGGTGCTGCCATACTCCACCGTCACAGAATTCGGCGCCGGGGATGTGCCGGTAAAAGACACAGTATGCCGGTCCTTTTCCCACACGGCATACAGCTCGGCCTGCTGGCCCAGATCCGCCGCCAGCTGACTGGGACGGCTGTAAGAGAGGGTCTCCCCTGCCGCCAGCCACACAGAGCCCCCCTGGGTGCGGGCCCAGCCCACCAGATGGTAGTGCGCCTTGGTCAGGCTGGAGGTCACCGGCACGGACTGGCCGTAGTTGGCCTTGAACTGCTCTTGCGCGGCCTGTACTGGCGTAAGCTATTTGATCTTCCGCAAATCCGGGACAGCCTTACTTACAAAATGAGCATAGAATATTCCGAGCGGATAGAAGACTTGAAAAACTACGACTTCAGCGCATACAACATATTGACCATCCGGGAAGAAATTTCCCGCAATCTGGTATCCGGCATTGAGCAGGAAATTATTTCCCTTTTCGACGACTGGACAAACCTGCACTATAATTCCGAATACAGCAAGAATGTACACTACTATAACGGCTGGTGCACAAACGAAGCTTACAAAGTCGGAAAGAAAGTCATTTTCCGGTGTAGCGGCTTTGATATATGGGGAGACTTTAACCCGCATTTGTACGATTGCGAACGAAAAATGAGCCAAATCGAACGCGTTCTGCACTTCCTGGATACCAACGGACAGAAATACGACGGACAAAAGCTGCGAGAAGCACTGAAAGCCGCAAAGGATTCCGGGCAAACATCAAAAATACAGTTGGAATATTTCACGGCAACTTTTTATAAAAAGGCACTTGCCATATAGAATTTACCAACACAGATGTTCTAAAAAGTTTCAACCTGTTTGCCAGCCAGAAAAAGGGATGGTTGCCCCCCTGCTATGGTAAGAAAGCATACAAAGACATGAGCGAAGCAGACAAAAAAGTGATTGACAGTTACGAAGGCGCCGCAAGCTACGCCGACACGATCAAGCGCGGATTGATCCCCACCACACAAAGATTTTTGCAGCTTGGCGCATGAAAAACGGCCCGCCCCTTTTCCAGGGATGCGGGCCGTTTTTCTGACGAGTTTTTGACGATACTTTACCCCTCTGACGAGGCTTTGACGATAGAAAAAACATACGTTCTTGGAAGAATGCGGAAGATTATAGAACACAAAAAACCGCATAACCATGGGATTTTCCCGTGATTAAGCGGTTTTTTGTTTGGCGGAGTAAGAGGGATTTGAACCCTCGCGGCCCGTTAAGACCCTACGCCCTTAGCAGGGGCAGTTTTTGAAAT
>CALWNO010000083.1 GCA_944382785.1 uncultured Gemmiger sp.
GTGGAGGCCGACCGGGCCAAGACCAAGTCCAGCCTGCGCACCCTGCCGCTGGTGGCCAGCTTCGCCCAGCGGCTGCGAGCGCTGAAAGAGCAGCAGGCTTACAACGAGAAGCTGTGCGGCAACTGCTACAACCAGAAGTACAAAGGCTACTTGTTTGTGGACGAGATGGGCAATCTCATTCTGCCCAACGCGGTGACCGACGGCTTCGCCAAGCTGCTGGCCGACCACGGCCTGCGGAAGATCCGCTTCCACGATCTGCGCCACTCCTGCGCCAGTCTGCTGCTCAAGCAGGGTGTGCCCATGAAGCAGATCCAGGAATGGCTGGGCCACAGTGACATCTCCACCACGGCCAACATCTACGCCCACCTGGATTCCCAGTCCAAGCAGCTCAGCGCCGCCACGATGGAGCAGGCCCTGCCGCTGCCGGAGAGTGGAATGGCGAGGCGGTGGTAAAAAGGCACCGAATCACGCTTTCGGATTCGGTGCCTCACTATCAATCGTATTACTCGCCTTTTTCAGAACAGAATCAACCAGATCGTTTACATCCCACTCACCATTCAGCAACCTTTGACAGTTGCGCGTCACTTCCGGTGTGACCGGGAAACCTTCCATCGCAGAAGATGCCAACGCGCTTTTCAGGGCTTGCTCTTTGGTAACAGGTGCCATTTCTGCCTTCACCATCTAAACCACCTTTTATTGCAAAGGACAACGCCAATCCGCGCATTATTCAAACAAATCACTTTTACCAAGATTACATTTACTGCAAAGAGTCTGCAAGTTGTCCAAAGCTGTTTCTCCTCCCTTAGCCCAGGGGATAATATGATCAACGTGAAGTTCAATTTTTGGATCTTTGGCTGGAGACGCCCCACAGATTCTACATTTAAAATTATCCCTTTTCATAACCAAAAAGCGAAGTCTAAGGTTAATTTCTCTTCTAGTCTTATGCTTTAAAGATAGTTTAGAGTCTGGCAGTTCGTAATCGTTTTTCTGAGTAGTCGTACCACATTCAGCGCACTCGCCTGAATCATCCTCATCCGTTTGAACACTGCTTTGTTCTTTGTTGACCCATTCAACAAAAGCTTCTAGCGCATTTCGCCAACCGCCAAAGCGACGAGAAAAAGTATTAAGTGCGTATTTGGAGTACCCATTTTTCAAATCATTTACCGTTGGTTGCCGTCCCAAAGACACCCACATACGTTCAATTTCTTCAAATAGCAATACCGTATCAATACGCTTTTCCGAAACCCTTTTGTGCGGCTCTAATCCAGCCTTTTCTAGTGCATCATTCCAAGATTCAAACCGTTTAAAAATAGTAGAGCAGCTATATTTACCAAGATCATTATATTCTTTACTACTAAATGACTTTTTGCCTAAAACCTGAGAAACTCTAAAAATATCGTTCAGCAAATCATTATCTGAAACAGCCGTGTGTAAATGGGAACTCTTTGCTGCCGCCATCTGAAATTGATTCGATTCCAATTCACACAATTCCAAAACCTTAAGCCAACTTCCAAAACGCCTGCAAATAGTATCAGCTCCGTAACAGCCTGCCTTTGCATACTCTTTCTTAGTTAAGGTAGACTTTTGAAGCATTCTCGCCACACGAGAAACATCATTCAACATATCCTCATTGGATATGTTATGGTGATATTCATTTAATACAAATTCCATATTTCTTTCAACTTACAAAAGTGGTTGCTTTTTCGAATGCGTACATTTCATACTAAATTTTTCTCACCATTATTATAGCGTACTCTACAAAAGGTTACAAGCTACCAATACGTTTCGCTTTCCTTTGCTCATTTGGGAATACACCGTCTCCCCCCCCCCCAGACTTTCCAAAAGCAGGTGTCCAATTTCAAGAAATATAAAAAGAAAAAACGAGCCTGCATTTTTGAATAACAGAACTCGTTTTCTGGCGGAGATGGTGGGAGTCGAACCCACGCGCCTCTCTCGAGACCTAAAGCATTTCGAGTGCTCCCTCTTACGACCTCTTGAGTACATCTCCATATTTAATTTTTCCAGCACCGCCTTGCAAACCTTTCGGAAAAATGCAAGATTTCGATGCAAGATAAGCGGATAAAAACCGGATGCATACCCCGGGAAAATCCCGCCGTCACGCCATTCCTAGCGGACGAATCGGCCAGAGGGCTGCAAACTTTCGAGTGCGACCTCTTCGACCTCTTGAGTAATGCTCCTTATGATGCTGCGGGCGGGCCGCAGCGTACAAATTATTATACCAAACCGGTTTCCCGGCGTCAAGGGCTGCCCGGCGCTGGGGCGCTCTTTTTGGGCCCTTCTCCCTTAAAACAGCCGCTGTTTCTGCATGGGGCCGGGGGTGAAGGGGGTCTCCTCGTGGTGGCGGCGGATGAACACTTCCCGGGTCTTGCGGCCCACGCCCCGGCCGTGGGGCTTGGGGGCCGCCGCAAAGGTGCAGCTGATGTTATAATACCCCCGCATATGGGCCACCAGATACTGGGCCACGGCGGGCAGACAGTCGGTATCATCGATGTTCTCATAGTTGTAATCGCTGTACAGGAAGGCAGTCTTCTCCTCCCCGCAGACCAGGGTGATGCCCTCGGCGTCCAAACGCACTTCATTCACCACGCTCTGGCGCATCCCGGCCAGGCCGCATTCGCTGGCCAAGCGGGCCGCCCGGGCCCGCTGGTCCATGGGCACCGACTGCGGGTCCAGGGCCTCGCTGCCCCGCTGGCCGATCTCCAACAGAATATCCCGCATCATGCGGCTTTCCACCAGCGGCCGGATCTTCTCCTTGGCCCGTGCTTCCCCTGTTTTTGCCTGGATCTTGCGGATGATCCCCATTGCAGACGTCCCTCCTGATCACACATTCCCAAAACAGCCAAAACGGCGGTGGGTCGGTCCTTGCGGCCTCTGCCCCCAGGATAAGTATACCACAACAAAACGGGGCGCGCCAGCTGTATTTTGCAGCACGCCCCGTGGGGGTCATTCGGTTTTCTGGCAGGCTCAGACGTTCTCCAGCACCTTGCGCAGGATGGCCAGGGCCTTTTTCACGTCCTCCTGGGTGAGGATCAGCGGCGGCAGCAGCCGGATGCGGTCCTTGGCGGTGAGCACCAGCAGGCCCTGCTTTTCGCAGGCGGCGCGGATGTCGGCGGCTTTGAGGCCGTCGGACAGCTGAATGCCGATCATCAGGCCCAGACCGCTGACCCCCTGCACATGGGGCAGGGTGCGCAGCCCGGCCCACAGGGCGGCGGCGCAGTCGTTGACGTTCTGCATGAACTCCTCGTCCATGGCATCCAGCACGGCGCAGGCGCCGGCGCAGACCACCGGGTTGCCGCCGAAGGTGGAGCCGTGGCTGCCGGGGCCCATGTGGGAAGCCACCTTCTCGGTGGTGACCACCGCGCCGATGGGCAGCCCGCCGCCCAGGCCCTTGGCCAGGGTGACGATGTCCGGACGCAGGTGGTAGTTCTCGCAGGCCAGGAACTTGCCGGTCCGGCCCACGCCGGTCTGCACCTCGTCCACAATGAGCAGGATGTCCTTGGCGGCGCACAGGTCGGCCACCGCGTGGACGTAGTCCGGGTCCAGGGCCACCACGCCGCCCTCGCCCTGCACCAGCTCCATCATGACGGCGCAGGTATGCTCATCGGCGGCGGCTTCCAGGGCGGCAAAGTCCCCGGCGGGGACGTAGGCGAACTCCCCGGGGAAGGGCCCGAAATCATGGTGGAAGACATCCTGGCCGGTGGCGGTGAGGGTGGCCAGGGTACGGCCGTGGAAGGAGTTCACCAGGGTGATGACCTTGCTGCGGTCCGGGCCGTAGGTGTCCACGCTGTACTTGCGGGCGCACTTGATGGCGCCCTCGTTGGCCTCGGCGCCGGAGTTGCCGAAGAACACCCGGTCCAGGCCAGTGCGGTGGCAGATGCGCCGTGCCAGACGGCCGCAGGGAGCGGTGTAGTACAGGTTGGAGGTGTGCTGCACCCTGGCGGCCTGTTCGGTGACGGCCTGGAGCCAGGCGGGATGGGCGTAGCCCAGGGCGTTGACCCCGATGCCGGAGGTAAAGTCCAGGTAGCGCTTGCCGTCGGCGTCGATGGCGGTCATACCCTCCCCCCGCTCGATGACAAGGGGACTGCGGCCGTAGGTGTGCATGATGTATTTGTTGTCCCGGTCGATGACCTTCTGGGTATTCATGAACGAAACCTCCTTGGGAGCTCAGCGGTTGTGGCTGCGATAGAACAAGGTACCGGACCCGCGGTCGGAGAACATTTCCAGCAAAATGGAGTGGGGCACACGGCCGTCGATGATGACCGCCTCGTTGACCCCCCGGCGGATGGCGTCGGCCATGCCGTCGATCTTGGGCAGCATGCCCCCGGCGATGATCCCCTCGGACTTGTAGCCCTCGATCTCGGAGAGTTCCACCTCGGGGATGAGGGTGCTGTCGTCGTCTTTGTCCCGCAGCAGGCCGGTGATATCGGTCATGGAGACCAGCTTTTCAGCCCCCAGGGCCACGGCGATGGCCGCGGCGGCGGTGTCGGCGTTGACGTTGTAGAGCACCCCGTTTTCCGGGTCCATGCCCACGGTGGCCACCACCGGGATGAACTGGTCGTCCAGCAGGTGGTTGATCAGGGTGGTGTTGATGCCGGTGATCTCGCCCACAAAGCCCAGGTCGGCCTTGGTGTACCGGCGGCAGCTGATGGTGTTGCCGTCCATGCCGCAGAGCCCCACGCCCCGGCCCTTGAGCAGGGCCACCAGATCCTTGTTCACCTGGCCGGCCAGCACCTGCTGGACCACGGTCATGGTCTCGGCGTCGGTGTAGCGCAGGCCGCCCACAAACTTGGATTCAATGCCCAGCTTTTTGAGCATGGCGTTGATGGCGGGGCCGCCCCCGTGGACCAGCACCACCCGGACCCCCAGCAGGGTCAGGGTGACCAGGTCGTTCATCACCGCCAGCTTCAGCTGGCCGTTGACCATGGCGTTGCCGCCGTACTTGATGACCAGGGTCTTGCCATGGTACTTCTGGATATAGGGCGTGGCTTCGGAAAAAAGCCGCGCCATCTCTTCGTTCTTCATGTTCCTTCCTCTTTCCTGCCCGCTCAGGTGCGGTAATCCCCGTTGATCTTGACGTAATCGTAGGTCAGATCGCAGCCCCAGGCCTTGGCCGTGGCGTCGCCGCAGCCCAGGTCCACCAGGATCTGGATCTCGCTCTCCTGGAGGATCTTGGCGGCTTCCTCCTCGCTGAAGATGTGGTGGGCGGCGTTCTCGCACACCAGCACCTCCCCGGCGGCGCTCTTCAGCCGGACGCTGGTCTTGTCAATGGAGAAGTCCCCGGGGGTATAGCCGATGGCGCAGAGCACCCGGCCCCAGTTGGCGTCGGCGCCGAACATGGCGGCCTTGAACAGGGTGGAGTGGAT
>CALWNO010000084.1 GCA_944382785.1 uncultured Gemmiger sp.
CCCGTCAGAGCTGAAAGGCTGTGCAGGTTCAAATCCTGTCTGCTCCGCCAATAGACTTATACTCGTGAAAGGTGGTGAACTATGGCGTCGGGCAAGAGCAGAGCGGGACGTCCGCCGAAGTACAAGACGGTGGAAGATATGCAGGCGAAGATCGACGCCTACTTTACCGCCTGCGAGGGAACGCCCCTTCTGGATGATGAGGGGAAGGCCGTCACCGACAAGTACGGGGAACCGGTCATTGTGGGGGCGCACCCGCCCACCGTCACGGGCTTGGCCCTGGCGCTGGGTTTTACTGGGCGTCAGGCATTGCTCAATTACCAGGCTAAGACCAAATTTGTGGACACGATAACGCGCGCGAAGGCCCGGTGCGAAGCCTACGCCGAAGAACGGCTGTTCGACCGCAACGGGACGACCGGCGCCCAGTTCAGTCTGAAGTGCAACTTTGGGTGGAATGAAAAGGCCCCCGCAGATACCGACGGGGAGGTGCGGATCGTTGACGACCTGTAAATTGTCGGAGCTGATCTCGCCCGCCTTCTTTGATGTCCACCGGCAGATCAAGGCTGGGAAGGTCGACGAACTGCTGGCCAAGGGCGGCCGCGGTTCTGCCAAGTCCAGCTACATCAGCGTGGAACTGGTGCTGCAGCTGCTGCGCCGTCCAGACTGCAACGCGGTGGTGTTGCGCCGGGTGGACAAGACCCTGCGCACCAGCGTCTACGCCCAGATCTGCTGGGCCATCAACGCCCTGGGCCTGGGCGGGCACTTCCGGTGCACCGTCAGCCCGATGGAATGTGTCTACCGGCCCACCGGGCAGAAGATCCTCTTCTTCGGCCTGGATGACCCCGGCAAGCTCAAATCCTTGAAAGTGCCCCGCGGGTATGTGGGGTTGCTTTGGTTCGAGGAGCTGGATCAGTTCGATGGCGCAGAACAGGTGCGCAACGTGGAGCAGAGCTGTCTGCGCGGCGGCGAATACTCCCTGACCTTCAAGAGTTTCAACCCGCCCGCTTCGGCCCGCAGCTGGGTCAATCGCTACGCCCTGGACAACCGCCCGGGCAAGCTGGTGCATCACTCCACCTACCAAACGACCCCGGCCGACTGGCTGGGGCCGCGCTTTTTGGCGGATGCCGAGCACCTGAAGGAAACGAACCCCACCGCCTACCGCCACGAGTACGGCGGGGAAGTTGTGGGCAGCGGTACCGCCGTATTCGAGAACCTGCGGCTGGAATCCATCCCGGAGGAACAGCTCCGCAGCTTTGACCGCCCGCTGTATGGTGTGGACTGGGGCTGGTATCCGGACCCCTGGGCCTACAACGCGGTACACTACGATGCCGCCCGGGGCGTTCTCTATATTCTGGATGAGCTGACCCGGCTGCGCACCTCCAACCGGGACACCGCCGACCTGCTTTTGCAGCGGGGGCTGACCGGGGCAGACTTCATCACCGCCGATTCTGCTGAACCCAAGAGCGTTGGGGACTACCGGGCGTTTGGCCTTTCCTGCCGTGCCGCCCAGAAGGGCCCTGGCAGCGTGACGGCCAGCATGAAGTGGCTGCAGGGTCTGGCGGGCATCGTCATTGACCAGAACCGGTGCCCCGACACAGCCCGGGAATTTTCGGAGTATGAGTATGAGCGGGATCCCCGCACCGGCGATGTACTGCCCGGATACCCGGATCTGAACAACCACCATATCGATGCGGTGCGCTATGCCACCGAGCTGATCTGGAAACGCCGAGGTGCGTAATGAACATCTTTAAGACATTGAGAGGAATGGCCATGAAACTGCTGAATCTGCGGGACGCCCGCGCTCTGGGCTGTGATATGTCCTCGCTTATGGAGCAGGCTGTGCAGGACTGGGACAAGCTGTTCTATCTCACCGACCAGCCTCCCCACAGTCTGAAGCTGGCCCAGACCATCACCGCTTACATGGCTACCCTGGCCACCAGCGAATTGACGTTGAGCGCCGGGGCCGGGGCCAGGGCCGACTGGATCCAGGCACAGGCACAGCAGAACCTGCTGCCCTGCCTGTATGAGGCGGTACAGCTGGCGGGGGTGGGCGGTATGGCCGCCGTAAAGCCCTATGCGGTGGGTGGCAGCCTGTACGCAGAGGTAATTCCCCGGTCCCGCATCTTTCCCGAACGGTGGGGGCCCAACCGGCGTCTGGATGCCGGATACTTTACCGACTTCGACCATCTCGGTGACGGCACCGGGGTGGTGCGGGTGGAACACTTCGATATGACCACCGAAGGTCTGCACATCACCAACCGGGCCTTCCGCCGTCAGGCCGTGGGGCTTCTGGGGGAGGAGATCTCCCTGGATAAGGTGGAGCGTTGGGCAGGTTTGGAAGCAGATCTGACCATCCATAACGTGGACCGCCCACACTTCGGCCTGCTGCGGATGCCCATGCTGAACACGGTGGACGGCAGCGCCTATCCGGTAAGCCTGTACGCCAACGCCACAGACACCATCCGGCAGCTGGATGCTGCCTATGGTGACTTTGTATGGGAGCGGGAAACCGGGCGCCGCCGGATGATCATCGACCGGATGGCGGCCATGAAAGACCCGGTCAACGGGAAACCGGCCATCCCGTTCAAGGAACTGGCCAGCGACTTGTTTATGACGATGGACATGCCGGACACGCATCCTTGGGACGATTACACCCCGGACCTGCGGTTTGAGCAGTATCGCAATGGCATTGAAACGCTGCTGCGCCTTCTGGAAATGCAGGTGGGATTCAGTGCGGGGACATTTGCCATCGACCCAAAGACTGGCCGCGTGACCGCCACCCAGGTGATCAGCGAGGACCGCACCACCTACAACACCATCAAGGCCATCCAGGACCGGGGGCTGACCACCGGCTTGCTGGATGTTCTGTACTGGTTCGACATCTATGCCAGTCTGTACGGTCTGGCCCCGGCGGGGAACTTTGAACCGGCGGTCAGCTTCGGGGACAGTATCTTCGAGGATACAGGTGTGGAGTTTCAGCGGCGTTTGTCCCTGGCACAGGCCAATTACCTGCGGCCAGAGCAGCTGCTTGCCTGGTACTTCGGAGTGGATGAGGAGAAGGCACGGCAGATGATGCCCGCAACCAGCTCCGATGTGCTGACCTTCGGTAGCCGCTGATGCTGAAACCTGACTATCTGGAAACCCTGCCTGATGCCCTGGTGGAACTGTGGCAGGCTGTGGAGGATGACATCCTGCAGGATGTGGCCCGGCGGATCAAGGCCATGGATGAGCTGGACCCGCTGACACCCACCGCCGCCTGGCAGGCGTGGCGCCTGGAACAGGTGCAGGCCGTGCGCCAGGATGTCACCGCCACCCTGGCCAAATACAGCGACCGGAGTCGGGACAGTATCCGGCAGTTGCTGCTTGACGCGGGGCTTGAAACCCTGGCCGAAGATGATGAGATCTACCAGGCTGCGGGGCTCACGCCTTCCCCGGTGCAGGACAGCGAGCCGCTGAACAACCTGCTCAACGCCGGGTACCGGCAGACCCTGGGCACCTGGCAGAACCTGACGGCCACCACGGCCGCTACCGTGACCGGCGCTTTTGAGAGCCGGCTGGATCGTGCCTGGCTACAGGTATCCAGCGGGGCCTTCGACTACAATACGGCCATCAGGAGCGCCGTGGATGACCTGGCAGACCACATGCCCGGCGTCACCTATCCCAGCGGCCACACCGACACCCTGGAAGTGGCGGTGCGCCGGGCAGTTCTCACCGGCGTGAACCAGACAGCCGCCAAGCTGCAGCTGGCCCGCGCCGAGGAGGTGGGCTGCGAGTTTGTGGAGGTCACGGCCCATGAGGGGGCCCGCCCGGAACACGCCCTCTGGCAAGGAAAGGTCTACCACATCGGCGGAGCAATCCTGTACCAGGGCGTATGGTATGAGGACTTCGAGACAGCCACCGGCTACGGAACGGGTCCGGGATTGTGCGGGTGGAACTGCCGGCACAATTTTTATCCTTTCTTCCCTGGTATCTCGGTGCCCAATTATACCGCGGCCTGCCTGGAGGAGCTCAACGCCAGGAATGTGGAGTATGGCGGGAAGCAGCACACCCGGTACGAGATCCGCCAGATGCGGCGTGCCCTGGAACGCAAGGTGCGCAAGTATAAGCGGCGATTCCTGGCCGAGAAAGCAGCGGGACAGGACACCACCTCTACAGCCCTGCGGCTGAGGGATGCCCGGCGGGAGCTGAACGCTTTCATCGAAGCCACCGGCGACAAGGTGGACGGTGCCCGCACCGAGGTGGCCGGGTTCGGGTATGCGCAGGCCAGGGAAACCACCCGTCTTGTGCAGCAGGCCGAAACGGAGTATACTCAAAAGAGAGAAGAGGCGCTGCAGGTAATCCGCTCTGCGGAAACGCCGAAGACGCTGAATGCGGGGCACCAGCGCAAGCACATCCGGGAAGAAGGCCGCGACATCGGCAACCGCAGCTTCCTGTATGGAACGATGGAAGATGCGCAGCAGCTGGTGGACAGGTACAGCGGTACCGGGGAGCCGAAGCTGGACGGAAATGGTAACTGGACGCACAAAGAATTTGTGACGGCAGACCACCTTGTTGGCGAATCTGTGAACCCTGAAACCGGAATTGCAACGCCTACCCATCGTTTTGCAATTCATTACGGAAAACGGGGGACCCATGTGGTTCCCATGGAGGAAAGAAAGACATGAAGCTATGGGAATACAGCGGTAAAAATGTTCGCATCACGTTGAAAGACGGACAAGTGTTCGAAGGCCGTGCCTACGACTATACTTCCGAGCTGGACAACGAGCCGGACCCGGAAAGTATTTCCATCGGCATCTTTGAACTTTTTGCCCCGGAGATCGCGAAGATCGAGCTGATCTGACCGGAAAAACGCCATATGCCAAAGCACGATGCAGACCGCACCGTGCTTTTTTCATGCAAAATTCAAGGAGGCAGAATGTGGAACTGAAAGATACTATCGACCTGATGAACAGTTCCGACTACAAGGACCGGTTCAAGGCTGAATACTGGCAGGTGAAAATCCGGCTGGAAAAGTTGCGCAAAATGATCGCAAAATGGCAGGCTGGAACGCTTGGCTTTACACCGTCCTGCAGTCTGGATCTGTTGAAAGAGCAGGTAGAACCCATGCAGAATTATCTGGATACCCTGGAGGTGCGGGCGGAGATGGAAGGCATCTCTGTCTGATCCGGATTATGCGCTTTTGCACTCGACTGCAAAGGCGTATTGTATGCCCACCTTGGCCGCAGGAGGCCGGGGCGGGCAATTTTTATACCCAAATTTGCCCGGCAAGGCGTAAAACTGTA
>CALWNO010000085.1 GCA_944382785.1 uncultured Gemmiger sp.
CTGATGGCGCACCAAAGAAAAGCCTTACGGAAACGTAGGGCTTTTTTCTTATGTTCAGCCTTTGGGAAAGTAATACCTGGTGCGCCATCGGGGACGAGAACAGCTCGTGCCCGCCGCTTGCTCCGGCGGGCAAAAATGGTCCGGTGGACCATTTTTAGAGCGCGGGTCCCTGTGGTGCCTGATTGGCAGGAAAGGGGACTGCGGCCTCCCCGCTGATGGCGCACCAAAGAAAAGCCTTACGGAAACGTAGGGCTTTTTTCTTATGTTCAGCCTTTGGGAAAGTAATACCTGGTGCGCCATCGGGGACGAGAACAGCTCGTGCCCGCCGCTTGCTCCGGCGGGCACAAAATAGCGCGCGGGTCCCTCCGTGGTCTGATCAGTAGGAAAGAGGGGCGAGCCTTCTCACTGCTGGCGCGACCTACAATGCAAATCCCAACGTACTTCTTTTTGAAGGTGCGTTCGGTTTGGTTTATTTTCAGATTATGAAATAGAGTGATCCTTGCGGGGCGTTTCTTCTGCAAGGCTCACTCTATTTCATCTACGATGAGGGCGGAATAATCGACAGAATACAGATGGGCGCTAGCCGGGCTCCACTTTACTGAAAATTAACTTTCATTTTACTGCTTTATGGTGGAGAAACTTTCATAACCGGCCTACAATGAAACTGTACCCCGCAAGTGGGGACAAAAAAACGGAACAAACGAAAACATTGGGGAGGCAATCCGCTATGAATGCAACGCAAACCAAGACGATGAATCAGTCCCAGAAACTGATGGTCTTTGTGCTGACCATGTCTTTGTACGGTCTGGCGACGCTGTTCACCGAACTGATCCCGAAATTCCAGGTAGGTTTGGTGGAATTTTCTGTGGAGTATTTCCTGTTCATCCCGCTGGTGCTGGCCATGCTGTTCGACCCTCTTTCGGCGGCGCTGGGCGCGGCCACCGGTGAACTGGTCTTCAGCGAGATCATGCTGGGCCAGTTCGGTGGTCTGGGGGAACTGGAAAAGTTCATCACTGTGACCATCGGCGTTTATCTGGCAGGGCGGCTGGTGCGTGATCCCCGCAACACCCGCATGGTGGGCGTGGCGGCTTTCCTGGGCACCGGCGCTCAGCTGCTTATGGGTACCATTGTGGATATCTGCAAGGTACAGTTCGCGGTGGAAGATTTTGAGGCGGTGGCCGGTCTGCCGGAGAGCGTCTTTGCCACCGAAGGCTTTGCCTTCCTCAACGATCTGCTGTTCTCGGGCATCTTCTTCTGCCTGTTGCCTACCCTCTACCTGGTTCCCAAACTCTACGGCAAGATCGAGCCGTTGCTGGGCATGAGCCCCCGTACGCCTCAAACCGCGGCCCCCGCGCTCAGCGGCAAGACGCTGGCAGGCTGCGCCGTGGCCTTTGTGTGCGCCGTTGTGGCCGAAATGCTGGCCACCAGCGGCCTGGAACTTATCGACTGGGAGGCTTCCTGGGCGGAAAGCGGCACCGCCTTTGCGGTGGGTATGGTCGTGGCTGCCGTCATGGTACTGGCGGTGCTGGTTGTTATGAAGAAAAAGGCTGAGGCGAAGTAAAGCGGTATGTCCATCATCGAGATCAAAGACCTTTGCTATGCCTATCCCGGCGCGGCGCAGCCCACCCTCCGGCACCTGGACCTGACGGTGGAACAGGGAGACTTTCTGGCCATCGTAGGAAACAACGGCTGCGGAAAATCTACCTTGTGCAAGGTGCTCAACGGGCTGATCCCCCACTTCATCACGGGGAACTTTTCCGGATCGGTCAAAGTGGCCGGCCAGGAGACCTTACAAAGCGATGTGGGCAGTCTGGCCCGCAAGGTGGGGTACGTCTACCAGGATTTTGAAAACCAGATCGTCCGTCCCACCGTGCTGGATGATGCCTCCTACGCCTGCCTGAACTATGGTATGGAGGATTACCAGGCCCAGGGACGCCAGGCACTGGCCCGGTGCGGTCTGCAAGGACGCGAAGAGGAATACGTCTGGCAGCTTTCCGGCGGGCAGACCCATCTGCTGGCCCTGGCCGGGGCGGTGGCCCTGGGACCGGATATCCTGATCCTGGACGAGCCCATCGCCCAGCTGGACCCCGGCCATGCCGACCGCATCTACGGCGTGCTGCGGGAACTCAACGAAAAATGGGGCAAGACCATCCTGGTCATCGAGCACCATACCGAGTACATTGCCGACTACTGTAGGCATGTGCTTCTTCTGAAAGAGGGCCGGGTACAGTGGCTTCTGCCTACCCGCCAGGCGCTGGCCCGGGTAGAAGAACTGCGGCAGAGCAACATTTTCCCGCCTCAGGTGACACAGGCGGGCTATGCCCTGCAGCAGCAGGGCCTGCTGGACCCGGCACAGGAGCTGCCTTCCACCGTGGAGGAAGGCATCACCACCTTTGCGCCGCTGCCCCGCAGAAGGCGGTCCCCGGAACCCCCTTCCCGCCCGGAACCGGGCCCCGAAGCTGCTGCCCTCCACGGGGTGACGGTGGCCTACCGCAGCGTCAAGGGGGAGCCCCGGGTGGTCTTTGAAGGGCTGGACCTGACCTTCCGCAAGGGGGAAAAGATCGCCCTCATCGGTTCCAACGGGGCGGGCAAATCCACCCTGATGAAGATGCTGGTGGGGCTGCTCAAGCCCAACGCGGGGACCGTCTCTCTGGACGGCACGCCGCTGCGGGATACCGAACCGGAGGAACTCTCCCGCCGCATCTCGCTGGTCTACCAGAACCCCGAGGAGATGTTCATCAAGGACAGTATCCAGGCGGACATCGCCTACGCTATGCAGGTGCGGGGTGTGGACCGCTGGCAGGAGAAAACCGAAGCCCTGTTGGAACGGTTCCGCCTGACCGAGCTGGCGGACCGGGACGGGCGGCTGCTCTCCGGCGGGCAGATGCGCCGGGCCAGCCTGGCCATCGGTGTGGCGCTGAACCCGGGCATTTTGCTGCTGGACGAGCCCACCGCCAACCTGGACATTGCCACCCGGCGGGAAATTCTGCGCACCCTCCGTGATATGAAAGAAATCACCGACACGGTGGTCATTGCCACCCACGATATGCAGCTGGTCTGCGAGTGGGCCCAGCGCATTGTGGTGCTGTGCGACGGCAAGGTGGTGGCGGATGGCACCCGGGACGAGATCTTCGGGGATGCCGCCTTGGCAGCCCGGGTGGGCATCCGTCCGCCGGAAATTTTTGCCATGGGCCGCGCCCTGAACGAACGGGCTTTGTGTTATACGGTGCCGGAATTCCTGCGGCAGTTTGAAGGAGAAAGTGCAATATGATGCAGAAACTGTCTGAAAACATCCTGGACAAATTCTCCATGGACTTTTTGCGCAACCAGGTGCTGAAAAACGCCTACGGTAACAACGATACCATCATTGCTGCCCGGGACCCCCGGGTGCTGCTGGTGTGGTATCTTTTCTTTGGGCTGGTACCCTGGTTTGTGCAGGACACCGCCTTTCTGCTGGGCTGTTTTGTGCTGGTGATGATCACCACCCTGCTGGCCCGGGTGGCGGGGCTGGTCCTGCTGCTTTTCGGTGTGGGGGTGTTCTCCCAGACAGGCTACCTGCTGGTGGCCACCTGGCTGTTCGGCGGGGACGCCTCCGCCATCGCACCGCTGCTGGTGCTCACCCTCAAGGTGGCCACCATCTCTCTGGCGTCGGTGACAGTCTTTTCCGGGCTGGACCCCGACCGGCTGGCCAACGGCCTGATGTGGTTCGGCTGCCCCGAACAGCTCTCCTTCTCCATCTCCTACGCCTACCGCATCCTGCCCATGCTCATGGAGGAATTCCAGAACGTGCTGCTCAGCTACCGGCTGCGGGGCAACCCGCCTGCCCACGATACCCTGACGGGCAAGATCCGGTACCTGGCCTACCAGGTCAAGATCATCATGGCCGCCTTCTATCCGTTGATGCTCAACACCGCCAAGCGCAGCCGCACCACGGTGGAAGCCCTGGAACTGCGGGGCTACCGCTATGCTGCCCAGAACAAGACGGCGCGGCGCATCAAGCTGGCCGGACTGCACCTGACCTGGGACGACGGCATCTTTGCCGCTGTGTCGGTGCTGTGGGTGGCGGTCACCGTCCTGCTGGCCGGTCTTGTATAACAGGAGGAAATTATGTATCTCGATTTTCATACCCATGGCAAGCTGGCCAAAAAGCTGCCCTTTTCCGAAGAATACACCCACTGGCTTTTCGGCGAAGCCCGGGCGGCGGGGCTGGATGCCCTCTGCCTGACCGAGCATTTCAACACCTGGGGATTTGCCGAACTCTATCGGTATATCGTTTCCCAGTCTGAGCGGGAAGGGGACACGTTGGTCTTTGACGGGCTGCGCATCTTCCCCGGCATGGAGACCGATATCGCCGAGGGCGGGCACATCCTGTCGGTGGGGCCCATGGAAGCCATCCTCGAACTGAACCGCCGTCTGGAACCCCACAAGACGAAGGGCAGCTTCCTGCCTTTTGCGCAGCTGATGGACCTGTTTGCGCAGTACCCCGTCTTTGTGGGCGGGGCCCATCCCTTCCGGGCGGGGGGACACATCCCCGAACTGCCCACCGACCAGCTCATCCGGCTGGATTTTCTGGACATGAACGGCAAGGATCTGGCCGAGGACCGCGCCCGCACCCAGCGGCTGACCACCGGGCTGGGCAAGGCCCTGGGGCTGCCGGTGGTCAGCGGCAGCGACACCCACCAGGCCGTGCAGTATGGGTGCGTGCGCACCCGCTTTGCCGAAACCTTCACCACGGTGGAGGCGCTGCGCCGGGCGGTGAACAGCGGAGCCTATGAGATCTGCATTTCGGACAACGCCGCCCGCCAGGTGGCCACCGCGGCGCTGCTCAAGCGGTCTCTCAAGGAGATCCACGC
>CALWNO010000086.1 GCA_944382785.1 uncultured Gemmiger sp.
ACCGTGGCCGACGTGAACAAGGTCAAGATGTATATGAAGAACTTCGGCGAGTTCTATGACGACCAGGTCAGCCATGCCTCCTGCCTGATCCTCAGCCGCACCGGCAACGCCGACGAGGCTAAGGTGGCCAAGGCCGTGGCCCTGCTGCAGGAAAAGAACCCCACCGCCACCATCGTCACCACCGACTGGGCCGCCCTGAACGGCAAGCAGATCGTGGCGGTCATGGATGGCAAGCGGGACCTGGTGGCCGAGCTCATCGAGCAGGCCCAGGCCGCCAATGTGGCCCATGCCGGGGAGGACGAGCACCATCATCATCACCATCACCATGACGGTGAGTGCTGCCACCACGACCATGACCATGAGGAGGGCGAAGAGCACGAGTGCTGCCACCATCACGATCATGACCATGAGGAGGGCGAGTGCTGCCATCATCACGACCATGACCATGAGGAGCATGACCACGAGTGCTGCCACCATGACCACGACCATGAGGAACACGAGTGCTGTCATCATGACCATGAGCATCACGAGCATCATTACGATGAGCACGGTGTGTGCAGCTGCGGCCACCATCACCACGACCACGACGCCGACGAGGTGTTCGTGAGCTGGGGCCGGGAGACCGCCCGCCGCTACACCAAGGAGGAGCTGGAAACGGCCCTCACTGCCCTGGATACCGGCAAATACGGCAGCGTCCTGCGGGCCAAGGGCATCGTGGACGGCGGCAATACCTGGTATGAGTTCGACATGGTCCCCGGGGAGCATGAGATCCGCACCGGCAGCCCCGACGTCACCGGCAAGCTGTGCGTCATCGGCTCCGGCCTGGATGAGCACGGCCTGGCGGAACTGTTCGGCCTGTAAGCGGGAAAGGGGTACACCATGGCAAGCAAACAGATCCCCGTCTACCTCTTTGTGGGCATGCTGGAGAGCGGCAAGACCAAGTTCATCCAGGAGACCATGGAGGACGAGCAGTTTGATTCGGGGGACAAGACCCTGCTGCTCATCTGCGAGGATGGCGAGGAAGAGTACGACCCCGACCGCTTCGCTTTCGGCGGCGTGACCGTCGAATATCTCAACGACAAGGCGGAGCTGAACCAGCAGAACCTGACCCGTCTGGCCACCAAGAGCGGCTGCGGCCGGGTCATCATCGAGTACAACGGCATGTGGCTCATCCAGGACCTGGCGGACGCCCTGCCGGCCAACTGGGTGATCTACCAGTGCCTGGCCACCGCCGACGGCACCACCATCAAGACCTACGCCGGGGACAACGCCATGCGGTCCCTGCTGCTGGACAAGCTGCGCACCAGCGAACTGCTGGTGGTCAACCGGGCCGAGGCGGTGAACGACGACGAGAGCCGCCAGCTCATCCACAAGCTGGTGCGCCAGGCCAGCCGCCGGTGTGACATCGCCTACGAATTCAAGGACGGCTCGGTGGCCTACGACGATATCCCCGACCCCCTGCCCTTTGACGTGAACGCCCCGGTCATCGAGATCCCGGCGGAGTTCTTCGGCATCTGGTATATGGACTGCATGGACGAGCCGGACAAATACAACGGCAAGACGGTGAAGTTCCTGGCCCAGGTGTGCCAGACTTCCCGGGCGGGCAAGGATTCCTTCGTGCCCGGCCGGTTTGCCATGACCTGCTGCGTGCAGGACATCCAGTTTGTGGGCTTCCCCTGCAAGTACGACGCCTACAAGACCCTGAAACAGCGGGACTGGATCACCCTGACCGCCAAGGTGGGAATTAAGTTCCATCCCATCTACAAGGGCCAGACCCCCGACTCCACCGGCCCGGTGCTCACCGCCCTGGCGGTGGAACCCGCCGAAAAACCGGTGGAAGATGTGGTCATGTTCAGCTGAACGGCCTAAAAACGCCGATTTAACAAACATTTTACAGTTGAATGCTTGCAAAGCCGGGCTATGCCTGTATAATAGCTAGTGGAATGAATGTTGGATTTTCCCGATGACGGACCTTATAAAGGAGGAACGCCGATGCAGGTGACCAACCTGGCTTTGGAAATTTCCGCAGTGGCCAAGCGCCTGGAGCGCGAAGGCCGCTATGCCCGCACCCGGCACTTTGTACAGCATGGCGGGGTGAGCGTGTACGAGCACTGTGTCCGGGTGGCGGCCTTGAGCTGCCGTCTGGCCGATGCCTTCGGGGTGGAGGTGGACCGGGATTCCCTGATCCGCGGTGCCCTGCTCCACGATTACTTCCTGTATGACTGGCACGAAAAGGATGAC
Organism: uncultured Gemmiger sp.; assembly: GCA_944382785.1. Classification (GTDB taxonomy): domain Bacteria; phylum Bacillota; class Clostridia; order Oscillospirales; family Ruminococcaceae; genus Gemmiger. Next base: position 2,242 of record CALWNO010000086.1, read on the forward strand.
AGCCACCGCCTGCACGGCTTCACCCATCCCCGCACAGCGCTGAACAACGCCTTGCAGGACTGGGACCTGGACGAGGTGGAGCAGAACGTGATCCTGCGTCACATGTTCCCCCTGACCCCGGTGCCGCCCGCCTGCACCGAAGCCTGGCTGGTCTGCCTGGCCGACAAGATGTGTGCGGTGCAGGAGATGGTCTACACCCGCACCCGCCGTCTGCGCCCGGCGCTGGCGAGAAGCAAATAATCGTATTAGCCCCTGGCAGGGATGCCGGGGGCTTTTTTGTTTGTTTGCTAATTTTGGAAGGGCGGCAGGCTGACGGGGAAACGGCTGCTTACCGTTTGGTCCTTCCTTTTGTGACCAAAAGGAAGCGAAAAGTCCCGCCGTTCCGATGCGGCGGCCGCCGGCTGGGGCTGCGGCCCCAGACCCCGAGATGCGGCCACCTGACGACGGCCTTCTCAGGCCCTGGGGGGCCTGAGCGAGGAATGGATTTTAATGGCGTGGCCAAAAGGTCACTGGTAAAAGGGAAGAGCGTGCCTGGGTTGGGTGCAACCATGCCGGATGGCTTCCGCTAGCACCCGTGACCGGGAAATGGTATTAAATCATTTTCCTTGCTCACCGGTCCCCAGCCCGGTGAGAAGGCCGTCGTCAGGTGGCCGCATTCCCCGGGTCCAGGGCCGCAGCCCTGGTCGGCGTCCACCGCCTCGAAACGGTGGCGGTTTTTCCGTCGCTTTTTGGCGGCAAAAAGCGACAACACCCCGGCAAGATGCCGTCCAAAAACAAAAAAGAGACTCTCTCTAATGAGAAAGTCTCTTTTTCTATACAGAAATAGGAAAATTTCAGTCCGCACAGCTGCTGCAGCCGTCGCAGTCATCCTGGACAGGGTCCGGGGCGGCTTTCTTGGCGGCCAGCTCGGGGTCCAGGTTCTCCGCCACCTTGATCATCAGGGCGCACTCGATGCGCTTGCGGAAGACCTCGCAGCCATACTCGTACACACCGTGGATGTCCCCGGTGGCGTGCAGGGCGTTGGCGGCACAGCCGCCGGCACAGTACAGCCGGGCCCAGCAGTCCTTGCAGTCCGGGCGGGCGTAGACGTTGCACATCTTGAACTCGTCCCGCAGGGCGGTGTTGGTCACCCCGTTCCAGATATCCCCCAGCTTGTAGGCCGGGTCGCCCACGAACTGGTGGCAGGGGTACAGGTCGCCCCAGGGGGTCACGGCCATGTACTCGGTGCCGGAACCGCAGCCGGAGATCCGCTTGTAGATGCAGGGGCCGTGCTCCAGGTCCAGGATGTAATGGTAGAAGGTGATGGGCTTGCCCGCCTTCTCCCGGCGGAGCATGTCCTTGGCCAGCAGCTCGTACTGGTCAAACAGCACCGGCAGGTCGGCCTCGGTCAGGGCTTCCGGGTCGCCGGGCTTGGCCACCACCGGCTCCATGGACAGTTCCGAGAAACCCAAATCGTCCGCCATGTGGAACAGGTCATTGGTGAAATCGGTGTTGTAGTGGGTGAAGGTGCCCCGCATGTAGTAGCCCTTGCCGCCCCGGGCCTTGACCAGCTTCTGGAACTTGGGCACGATGCGGTCATAGCTGCCGTTGCCTGCCAGGTCCTTGCGGAACCGGTCGTTGACCTCCTTGCGGCCGTCCAGGGACAACACCACGTTGTAGCATTCCTTGTTGGCCCACTCGATGACCTCGTCGGTGATGCCGATGCCGTTGGTGGTCAGGGTGAACCGGAAATTCTTGCCCTTCTCCTTCTCGATGCTGCGGGCGTAGGCCACCAGCTGCTTGCACACCTCGAAGTTCATCAGCGGTTCGCCGCCGAAGAAGTCCACTTCCAGGTTGTGGCGGGTGCCGGAATGCTCAATCAGGAAATCCAGCGCCCGCTTGCCGGTCTCAAAGCTCATGAGACCCGCCTCGCCGTGGAACTTGCCCTGGGCCGCAAAGCAGTATTCGCAGTTCAGGTTGCAGGTGTGGGCCACATGCAGGCACAGAGCCTTGACCACCGTGGACCGGTTCTTGAAGTCGAAGGCGTGGTCGGCGTAGATGTCCGGGGCAAACAGCTGCCCGGCGGCGGTGAGCTCGTCGATGTCCGCAAAGCAGTCCTCGATATCC
>CALWNO010000087.1 GCA_944382785.1 uncultured Gemmiger sp.
GCACACCGCTGCAGGGTGGAAAATTCGATGGCCCGGGTCTTGCAGCCCAGCCGCACCCGGATCAGGTCGGCCAGATACCGGCTGGTGCCGGACAGGATGGCCTTGTGGCCGAAGGCGTCCAGCTGCCCGGCGGTGCTCACCAGATCGCACAGGAATACGCCGTCCTTGTTCTTCACGCCCTCGCTGGCGGCAATGATGACGTTTTTCTTGTCGGCGGTCAGGGCGGCCACCCGCTTCAGGAACACTTCCTCGTCAAAGGTGCGTTCGGGCAGCAGGATGATGTCCGGCCCGGCGCTGTCGCTGCCTGCCGCCAGGGAAGCTGCCGCGGCCAGCCAGCCGGTATGGCGGCCCATGATCTCGGCCACCGTCACGCTGCGCAGGTCGTAGACGCTGGAATCGCAGATGACCTCCTTCAGGATGGTGGCAATGTACTTGGCGGCACTGCCGTAACCGGGGGTGTGGTCGGTGCCCATGAGGTCGTTGTCGATGGTCTTGGGCACCCCGATGAACCGGATCTCGCTGTTGACGGCGGCGCCGTAGGCCGCCAGCTTGGCGATGGTGTCCATGGAATCGTTGCCGCCGATGTAGAGCACCGCCCCGATGGAATACTGTTTGAACAGCTCGAAGAGGGTCTTGTAGGGCTTGTCGTTCACCGCAAAATCCGGAAGCTTGTGGCGGCAGCTGCCCAGGAAACTGGACGGGGTGCGTTTGAGCAGTTCGATGGCCATTTTATCGCCCAGCTGGTCGTTCAGGTCCACAATGCGGCCTTCCAGCAGACCTTCGATGCCGTACTGCATGCCGTACACATGGGGCGCGCCGAACGCGCGGGCGCTCTCAAACACGCCGGCCAGACTGGAGTTGATGACGGCGGTGGGGCCGCCGGACTGCCCGACGAGAAGATTATACGCCATAAGTCTTTCACCTTCTTTGGGTTGATTTTGTGCGTAAAAACTTGCACATAGATTTGCACATAGATTTCTATTTTACATTGTATGCGACAAATCCCGAAAAGGCAAGCCTTTTTACACCACCGGATGCCCCAGGGCATAGGTCTCGATGGCGGCGGCCACCCCGTCGTGGTTGTTGTCCAGGGTGATGACGTCGGCCGCGGCCTTCACTTCGGGAAAAGCGTTGGCCATAGCCACGCCCAGTCCGGCCATCCGGATCATTTCCAGGTCGTTGCCGCTGTCCCCGCAGGCCATCACCTGGTCTTTGCGCAGGCCCAGGGTCTCGGCCAGGGCCATGAGGCCCCGCCCCTTGTTCACACCGGGGGCGTTCAGTTCCAGGTTGTCCTTCACGCTGCTGGTGGCGTCCACATCGGGGCATACGGCCAGCACGGCCTCCCGGGCGGCGTCCCGGACCTGGGTGTTCTCGTACATGATGCTGAACTTTTCCACCTCGCCGGGGCGGCTGCGGATGAGACCGGCCAGGTCCTCCACCACCACCCGGCTGTCCCGCACATAGGACAGCAGTTCCGGCGGGCAGCAGGCTTCCACCCGGGCGGCGCTGGCGGGGTCGGTGTAGCATTCCCCGTTCACGAACAGGCTCAGGGAGGAAGGGAACTTCTGCACCACTTCCAGCAGCTGCAGGGCCATGCCGGTCTCAAAGGGCAGGGTCACAATGGCCTTGCCGGTGGCCAGTTCCACCACGCTGGCCCCGTTGGAAGTCAGGGCGTAGCGCACCCCCGGCATATGCAGGAATTCTTTGGGCACGCCGGTCACCGACCGCCCGGTGGCGGGGATCACGTCGATGCCTGCGTCCAGGGCGGCGCGGATGGCTGCCAGGGTGCGGGGGCTGATGTGTTTCTGGTCGTCAAAGACCGTGCCGTCCAAATCCAGCGCGATCAGGCGGATGTCCTGCATGATGCTGCCTCCTTGCGGTGTGCGCGCCCGGGAAGGGACGCGGGTGACCTTGTCATTTTCCACAAAGATTGTACCGCAATTTTTGTCGGTTTGCAACCGGTCCTCTTGCCTTTTTCGGGCCCCCTGTGGTACACTGGAGCCGAAATGCAACACGGGGAGAAGGAACGTTCCATGGAGAAAAAGACCGGGGCCCGGCTGTGGCCCCTGGATGCGCTGCGGGGGCTGGCCATGGTGAACATGGTGGCCTATCACGGGATGTATGACTGGGTGTATGTTTTCGGGCAGAAGTCGGCCTGGTACGATATCTTTTCCCCCGCCTGCCATGTGTGGCAGCAGTACATCTGCTGGAGTTTTCTTCTGCTGGCGGGGTACAGCTTCACCCTGTCCCGCCGTCCGGTGAAAAACGGGCTGGTGGTGGCCGGGTGCGCTTTGGTGCTCACCGCCGTGACGGTGGGATTTTTGCCGTCGGAGGCCATCTGGTTCGGGGTGCTGCATCTGGTGGGATGCGCCATCCTGCTCTGCTGTGCCGCCCGGTCCCTGCTGGAAAAGATCCCGCCCCTGGCGGGGCTGGCGGGGTCGGCGGCGGTGTTTTTGCTCACCAACCAGCTGCCGTCGGGGTACCTGGGGTTTGAGGGGTGGCACCTGTGCCGGGTACCGGAAGAATTGTACAAGGCCAATCTCTTCTGGCTGGGGCTGCCGGACCTGACAAAGTTTTCCTCCGCCGATTATTTCCCTCTGCTGCCCTGGCTGTTTCTGTTTTTGTGCGGGTACTTTGTGGGGCGGCTGCGTCCGGCCCTGCCCCAAGGCCGGGCCCCGGCGGTGCTGCGGCCGCTGTGTTTTGCGGGGCGGCACAGCCTGCTTGTCTACATGCTGCATCAGCCGGTGCTCTACGGCGGACTGTGGATTCTGTTTAATTTGTAAACTTTATAAGAATTTCGCCAAAGCGGCAAAAACGTGGTTGACAGGCGGCCTTTTCATATAGTATACTTTTGTTTACTGGTTGATTAGAAATATTTGACCGGCAAACTCCTGTCTAAAGACCAAGGGAGGGATAAAGATGTCGGAGATCCGTGTCAAGGAGGGCGAATCCCTGGAGAGCGCCCTGCGCCGTTTCAAGCGCAGCACTGCTCGCAGTGGTGTCCTGGCCGAAGTGCGTAAGCGCGAAGCGTATGAGAAGCCTTCTGTGCGCCGCAAGAAGAAGTCCGAAGCCGCCCGCAAGCGCAAGTATAAGTAAATCTCGGCAAAGGCGGTTTTGTACCGCGTTTGATGAACCCGCGTTTACAAAAGGAACGGCAAAGCAGATCCGCTGCGGCGGATCTGCTTTTTGTTTTGCCGCGCAGCGGCAGAGGGGTTGTAAACCCTGATTCTGTTTCTTGCTTCCGGGTTGCCGGGGTAACGGCAGCCAGCCGTGGACTCTTTCCTTTTCGTGCCCGAAAAGGAAACGAAAAGGGCCCGCCGTTCCGATGCGGCGGCCGCCGGCTGGGGCTGCGGCCCCAGACCCCGAGATGCGGCCACCTAAAGACGGCCTACTCAGGCCCTGGGGGGCCTGAGCAAGGAATGGATTTTAATGGCGTGGCTAAAAGGCCCCAGGTAAAACGGAAAAGAGCAACTAGGTTAGGCGCAACCTTGCCGGATGCCTTCCGCAAGCAACCGTTACTGGGAAATGGTATTAAATCCATTCCTTGCTCACCGGTCCCCAGACCGGTGAGAAGGCCGTCGTCAGGTGGCCGCACACCCCGGGTCCAGGGCCGCAGCCCTGGTCGGCGTCCACCGCCTCGAAACGGTGGCGGTTTGCCCCGCAGGGGCAAGCAACGCGCAGCGTTGTTTCCGAAATTGGTGGCCGCGTTCAGCGGCAATCTAGAGGTTGCTACCTAAATTTGCGGCGGCAAAAAGCGACAACCTAACGGCTGGCAGCCGTTTGCCAGGAAAACCGCATCGGAACGGCGGGACTTTTCGCTTCCTTTTGGTCACAAAAGGAAGGACTCTCCCGCAAACAGCCGTTACCCCGGCAACCAGCCGTTTCTTCAGAAACCACTAAAAACCTTCCATCGGTTCCCAACCGATCAAACCAAGGAGACCCACCATGCTGCTCACACCCGAAATCATCTTCCGTCATGTGGAATCCATCACCCCGGAATTTCTGCGCAGCCGCGGCATCCGGGCGCTGGTGCTGGATGTGGACAACACCCTCACCGGCGACGGCAGCCAGCAGCTGGA
>CALWNO010000088.1 GCA_944382785.1 uncultured Gemmiger sp.
GAAGATGTCACTGACGCCCCAGCCGCCAGCGCAGAGGCACGGGAGATCGTGGATGAATGCAGCGAACCTGATGAGGAATGCCCGTACCTGCAGCCCTTGGAAAACAGCAAAAAGTACAACTGTCAGTGTTCCCTCTGCGGCGACAAGTTTGTAAACAGGGATATCTGCAACAAGTCGTTCCGCGGCTGCGGCTGGTATCAGGATCAGCAGGAAAAGGATGCTCGGCATAATGACGAGGAGGAAATCCCCGCCACAGATCCCTGCCAGTGCCGGACCTGTGAGCATGAGAGCTGCTTCGCGCATGGCTGCACCAAAGAGTGCCCCTCCAACGCCGAAGAATCCTGCCTGACAACCAGCTGCCCGGAGTACCGGGAAAAGCCTCAAGTCAATGCAAACCCTACCCATGCGGCCAGAAATGCGCAGCCGTGTGTTCCTGGTGCATCGGGTGTACAGCCCTCGCCATACCGGAGTGCCGATGCCGGTGCAAAAGAAGACGCAAACGATTGTAAAGCTGACGGGGCTACAAGTCAAAATTGCCCGTTCTATGATGTCAAAGAATATTCTGATAATTCAGAAGGACATTTCTGCCATCTTTGCGGCAGCTTAAAGCGCCCCCACAAGGTGTGTCTGGGAAAGTACAAAGACGACTGGCACAAATGCGATGTGTTCATAAAATACGACGGAGCAGAACAGCTCCTCAACAGAAATGCGAGTTCCACGCTTTCTGCCACCATCCAAACTACACCAACCAGTGTTGAATCGTCGGATATCGCGGACGATGGAATCGCCATGGGTCGCCCATGCCCGGGCGATGTGTACCGCTCCCCCAAGAGCGGGCAGCTGTACAAGATCGGTGAGCTCACCAACGGCAAGAAAACCTGCTATCTCACTATGAGAAGTAATGCGCAGGGCGGCACGTGGGTACCTGTCAATAGTTCTGTCTACCCCAAGCTGAGCGATGCACAAGGAGAATTTGAAGCATGGATCAGAACCGAACAGCTGGAACCCGCTGCCCCGACTGGGGATGCTGCTGCGACCACGGTCGAGCGTGCTGTGAAAGAGCAGCCCAGGGGGGTGGAAATCTCGACCACCTCGGAGAGCGGGGCGGGTGCAAACAGCTGCGAGACCCCTGCACCGGATGCACAGCCGAACAAAGAGCCGCCCGCGGGACTTGCCCCCACTGCCCCTATGAACTCGCCGGCCTTTGATTACACCGGCCTGGATGACCAGACAGTGGCTGACCTGCACCTGGCCGAGCGGGAAGTGTCCACCGGTAAGCGGCTGGCCGAGATCGGCCTGCGGCGCATGGCAGACGGTGTGGCCATCGCCCATGCTGCATTGTGCGGTTGCGACAATTTGTCGCAAGCTCACAACAACCAACACAGTGAAAAGACCTTCGGTCGCTGGTGTGACAGCGTGGGCCTGAATCGAAAAGCTGCCGAGCGGCTGCTTCAGGTGGCACGGCTGTTCGATGGCAGTACGCCCCGGGAAGAGAAAGTCCTGGAGGAGCTGGGGCCCTCCCTCCTTTACGCCGCCGCCAAGCCATCGGCCCCCGCAGAACTGGTCCAAGCCGTCAAGGATGGCGACATCACCACCCACAAGCAGTACCAGGAGGCCTTGGCCGAGATCCGCGCCCGAGATGCCAAGATCAATGACCTGCTGGAAATGAGCGAAGCAGCCGACCGCAGGGCAGAGGAAGCAGAACGCAAGCGGAAGGAAGCAAACGAAGGCTATTCTGCCGCTATGGAAACCCTGAGACAAGCTCAGGAGGATACCGCCAGTGCCGACGCCCGCGTCCGGGCCGCCGAGCATGACCGGGATGAGGCACGGAAGGAACGCGATGGCGCCCGTGACGCCCTGCAAGCTGCCAAGCTGCGGGGGGACCGGCTGAAAGCCGAGAACGATGATCTGAAAGCCCGCCCCATCGAGGCCGCTGTTGTAGATGAGGACGAAGTCAACCGCCGAGCCGAGGCCCGCGCACAGGAAGTGCTTGCTGCCAAGCTGGCAGAACAGAGTGAGATTTCTGCCCGCAACGCCGAGGATGCAATCCTCCTGTTTGGACGCCAGATCAACACGGCTTGGCAGATGGTCCGCCCCTTCCTGGCGGAAATGGACGAACTGAAACGGGTTGAAGCCGTCGACCGTATCAATAAAGAATGGGCCCAGACCCAGAAGGAGATCATGTCATGTCTGTGAAAATCACTCAATTTGAGGCCGAAAACGTCAAGCGAATTAAGGCGGTTCAAATCATCCCCGCCGAAAACGGTCTGACCCTGATTGGCGGTGACAACAACCAGGGCAAGACAAGTGTACTGGATTCCATCGCATGGGCCTTGGGTGGGGAAAAGTTCCGTCCGGCAGCGGCCCAGCGGGACGGCGCCAACGCCCCCGCCCACCTGCGGGTGGTACTCTCCAACGGCTGCGTTGTGGAGCGCAAGGGCAAGAACAGCGCCCTGACCGTCACCGACCCCACCGGCAAGCGGGCGGGTCAGCAGCTGCTCAACGAATTTGTGGAGGCCCAGGCCCTGGACCTACCCCGGTTTATGAACGCCAACGACAGGGAAAAGGCCGACACGCTGCTGAAGATCATCGGCGTGGGGGATCGTCTGGCGGCCATGGACCAAGAAATCAAGCGGGAATACGACAAGCGCACCGCCATCGGCCAGCTGGCCGAAAGCAAGCGCCACTATGCCGACGAACTGGTGGATTACCCGGAAGCACCCGACGAGCCTGTATCCGCCGCCGACCTGATCCGGCGCCAGCAGGCAATCCTTGCCCGAAACGGCGAGAACCAGCGCAAACGGGACCGTGCCGCACAGCTGGAACAGAAGGCGCGCCTGCTGCAACAAAAGGTGGACAATCTGGCCGCACAGCTGCGGGACGCCGGTGACGCCTGCGCCGCGGCCATGCGCGACCTGGAGATCGCCCGCACTTCCGCCGCCGACTTGCAGGACGAAAGCACCGCCGAACTGGAAGCCGACCTGCAAAACATCGAGGAACTGAACCGCAAGGTCCGCGCCAACATGGACAAGGCCCGGGCCGAGGATGAAGCCCGCCAGCTGTCGAATCAGTACGATATGCTTACCACCCGCATCCGTGATCTGCGGGACAAGCGCACTGCTCTGCTGGAGGATGCCAACCTTCCGTTGCCGGGCCTTTCGGTGGAGGACGGGGCGCTGACCTTCCACGGGCACCGGTGGGGGGATATGTCCGGGTCGGACCAGCTGCGTGTGGCCACGGCTATTGTGCGGCGTCTCAACCCTGACTGCGGCTTTGTGCTGCTGGACAAGCTGGAGCAGATGGACCTGCGCACCTTGCGGGAATTCGGTGCCTGGCTGGAAGGGGAGGGCCTGCAGGCTATTGCCACCCGGGTGAGCACCGGAGGCGAATGCCGCATCATCATTGAGGACGGCCGCGTGCGCGGCCAGGATACCGAGACCCGCCTGGAGGCAACCACCCCCAGGCAGTGGATGAAAGGAGAGTTCTGACATGGGCAAATACCAGATCACAGGGGGGACCATCCCCGCACCGGTTAAGGTCGTGCTGTACGGGCCGGAGGGTATCGGCAAGTCCACCTTCGCGGCGCGGTTCCCTGACCCGGTGTTCATCGACACCGAGGGCGGCACCAAGCGCCTGGACGTACGCCGGCTGCCCCGGCCCACCAGCTGGGCGATGTTGCTGGACGAAGTGGCCGAAGCCGCCCGGGGTGGCGTTCCTTGTACCACCCTGGTGCTGGACACCGCCGACTGGGCCGAAACGCTGTGCATCCGCTCGATCTGCGCCAAGGCAAAGGTGGACGGGCTGGAAGGCTTCGGCTACGGCAAAGGCTACGTCTACGTCAAGGAGGAATTCGGCCGCCTGCTGGACC
>CALWNO010000089.1 GCA_944382785.1 uncultured Gemmiger sp.
CTGTCGTTCAGCGGCGCGTGCTTTTTGCGGGTGGCGGCGCGGTGGGCGTCGCGCTGGGCATTGACAATGCAGTTGGCCGCATAGGACGCAAACGGCACCCCGCGTGAAGGATCATACCCTCGTACCGCACCGAACAGACCGATGAGCCCTTCCTGCACGGCATCGTCAAATTCCAGGCCGGGAGCCTGGGCGGACCAGGCACCCTTGCGGATGACAGGCATCATGCGGGCGATCAGCGCCGCCAGAGCGGCTTCGTCCCCGTTGGCGGCGCGCTGCAACATTTCCTCACTGATCGGCTGCATAGACGGCTCCTTTGGGACGGTGCGGTTACGGTAGTTCCCATTGTAGCGGCTGTGCCCGCGTTTGTCAATCATTTTCTGCCGGATAATGCCGCAGGCAAGGGCTTTTTCGGCTCAGTTATTCCGCCCGGTGAAGTAGTTCAGCAGCTCCACAGCCAGGATGATGACCACCGTCACCACAAACACGCCACCCCAGCCCATCCCGGCCTTGGGCAGGACTTCCAGCAGATTTTGAAGATTCAGCATGACAGATACTCCTTATTATAAAAGCGGGATCAGGCGAACAGGGTCAGGATCATGCCGCCGGCGATGACCGAGGCGATCTGGCCGGACACGTTGACGCCCACGGCGTGCATGAGCAGGAAGTTCTGGTTGTCCTCCTGCAGGCCCATCTTGTTGATGACACGGGCCGACATGGGGAAGGCGGAGATGCCCGCCGCACCGATCATGGGGTTGATCTTGGTTTTGGCAAAGAGGTTGTAGATCTTGGCCACCACAACGCCGCCCACCGTGTCAAAAACAAAAGCCACCAGGCCCAGGGCCAGGATCATGAGGGTCTGCACGGTGAGGAAGCTGGACGCCTGCATCTTGGTGGAGACGGTCAGGCCCAGCAACAGGGTGATGAGGTTGGCCAGGTCCTTCTGGGCGGTCTCGGAAAGGCCTTCCAGCACGCCGCACTCCCGCACCAGGTTGCCGAACATCAGAAATCCGATGAGGGCCACGCTGCGGGGGGCCACCAGACCGGCAATGATGGTGATGATGATGGGGAACAGGATCTTGGTGGTCTTGCTCACCGGGCGGTCGGCATAGCCCATGCGGATGCGACGCTCCGCCTTGGTGGTGACGGCCCGGATGACGGTGGGCTGGATGATGGGCACCAGGGCCATGTAGGAGTAGGCCACCACCACAATAGCGCCCAGATAGTTGGACTGGAAGAAGTTGGCCACAAAGATGGAGGTGGGGCCGTCGGCGGCGCCGATGATGGCGATGGAGGCGGCGTCCTTGATGTCAAAGCCCAGCACCGTGGCTACACACAGGGTGAAGAAGATGCCGAACTGGGCCGCCGCGCCGAAGATCATCAGCTTGGGATTGGAGAGCAGCGGGGTGAAGTCGATCATGGCGCCGATGCCCACAAAGAGCAAAAGCGGGAACAGTTCGTTGGAAATACCGGAATTGAACAATACATCGATGGGTCCCAGCTCGGTGACGCCGTCGATGATCTGGGTGACGGCGCCGGACTGGGGCAGATTGACCAGGATGGCGCCGAAGCCCATGGGCAAAAGCAGGGACGGTTCCATCTGTTTTTTGATTGCGAGCCAGATCAGCAGCGCACCGATGATCCACATGACCACCTGCTGCCACTGCAGGTTCAGGACATTGCCGAAAAGAGCCTCCATAGCGAGACATTCCTCCTTTTTGACATTGATTCACTTTATGTTCCATTATGGGGGACTACACGCCCCCTGTCAAGGGAGAAACGGGGTTTTTATCCGGTTTTTTTGCCGCCCACGGGCCTCCTTGTAAAAGCCGCGGTTCACCGCTTTAGTGCCTTGACTTGCCATAGTGAAATTGCTACAATGATAGCGGCAGGCCCTTTGAATTTTGGGCACGCTTACCAAGTTTGGTGCACCCGCCGGCCCCGGGCCTGGGTGTACCCCCATCAGTAAAGGAGAGCGCCCCATGCGCGTTGCAAACCCCAACGGCTCCCCGGAATCCCGCAGTACCGCTTTATACGAAGCGATCCTGCGCCTGGACAATCTGGAGGAGTGTATCTGCTTTTTTGACGATCTGTGTGCCGTGACCGAACTGCGTACCCTGGAGCAGCGGTACGACGTGGCCAGCTGCCTGTTGCAGGGCAAGGTATACAGCGAGATCCGGCGGGAGACCGGCGCTTCCAGCGCCACCGTTTCCCGCGTGAACCGCATGCTGAACTACGGCACCGGCAGTGTGGCCGCCAGCGTGCGCTATGACCTGGAACATGCGGTCCCCTCCCCTGACGGGCCGGATACCGCACAGCCCCAAGAGTAAAAGGAGGACCCTGACCATGAGCGTACATATTCAAGATTTCGGCCGCACCGCCGACGGCACCCCCGTCAAGCTGGCCGTGCTGGACAACGGCATTATACAGGCACATATCATCAGCTATGCTGCCGCCATCCAGAAGCTGATCGTTCCCGACCGCAAGGGCAACCCGGTGGACGTGGTGCTGGGCTTTGACGATGTGGCCGGCTACGAGACCAACGGCGGATTCCTGGGCTCGGTGGTGGGCCGGTACGCCAACCGCATTGCGGGGGCCAAGTTTTTTCTCAACGCCGAGGAGTACCATGTGACGGCGAACGACCACGGCAACTGCCTGCACAGCGGTGAGCACGGCTTTCACCGCACGGTGTTTGAGATGGAACTGGCCAAGAACGGGGACGACAGGGTGCTGCTGCGGGCGGTAAGTCCCGACGGCACCGACGGTTTTCCCGGCAACGTGACCCTGGAAGTGGAGTACAGCCTGGTGGGCAGCGGTCTGATGATCCAGTACAGCGCCACCACCGACGCTCCCACCGTCATCAACATCACCAACCACAGCTACTTCAACCTCAACGGCCATGCCGCCGGCACCGCCATGGGCCATCGGCTGCAGATGGACGCCCCCTTCTACCTGGAAACGGACGAGAACCTGATTCCCACCGGCAAGATGATCCCCACCGCCGACACCCCCATGGACTTTACCGAGGAAAAGACCCTGGGTCTGGACATTGAGGCCGATTACCCCGCCCTAAAGGTGGGCGGCGGCTACGACCACTGTTTTGTCATTGCGGACAGCGGCCTGCGCCACACAGCCTGGCTCACCGGTCCCCAGACCGGTATCCGGATGGAGACCCTGACCACCCAGCCCGGCGTGCAGGTCTACACGGCCAACAGCCTGGAACTGAACGGCCCCGGCAAGGACGGGACCGAGTATCATGCCCGGGAGGCGGTGTGTCTGGAGACCCAGGACTTCCCCGACGCCCCCAACCATCTGGAGTTCCCGGATACCACCGTGACCCCCAAGGCGGCCTACAGCGCCACCACCCTGTACCGCTTTGATCTGGCTCCCCTGTAACCCATAAAAAATACCGCCGTCCGGTCTTGCGCAGGCCGGGCGGCGGTTTTGTTTTTCTTCGGCTGTGGTCACAGATGCAGGATCAGCCGGGCAAAATTGAAGTAGATGAGCAGGGTGGTGGTATCCACAATGGTGGTGATCAAGGGGGACGCCATGACCGCCGGGTCGATGCCGATCTTGCGGGCAGCCAGGGGCAGCGCCCCGCCGATGAGCTGGGAAAGCATGACGGTGCACAGCAGGGTCAGGCTGACCACCAGTGCCACCCCCAGCCCCACCTGGTCAAACAGGGAGAGCTTGAGGATGTTGCAGACAGCCAGGGTGCCGCCGCACATGAGGGCGACCCGCATCTCCCGCCAGAGGATGCGGGGCAGGTCCCGGGGATGGATATCCCCCACCGCCACCCCGCGGATGATGGTGGAAGTGCTCTGGCTGCCTGCGTTGCCGCCGGCGTCGGTGAGCATGGG
>CALWNO010000090.1 GCA_944382785.1 uncultured Gemmiger sp.
GACGCCTGGCCGGCCGACGCGGTGATCCTGAACCTGGGCACCAACGACAACAACGCCATGGACAACCCGCCCTGGACTGACCCCGCGACCGGGCAGGTCTACGCCCAGCGCCCCACGCCGGAACACCTGGCCGCCCTGGAACAGAGCGCCGTGGATGCTCTGAAGCAAGTGCGGGCCCGTAATCCCCAGGCCTGGATCCTCTGGGCCTTCGGGATGCTGGGGAAAGGCCGTATGGACGCCATCCTGCGGGCCGCCGTCGCCCGGGTCCAGGCCGAGACAGGCGATGAAAAGATCCGTTACCTGTCCCTGCCCGCTGCCGCCAGCGAGACGCTTGGCGCGCGCCGGCACCCCGGCGTGAAATGCCATGCCCAGGCGGCTCAGGTCCTCACCTCTTACCTGCAAAGCATTCTGCCGCCGCGTACCTGACGGCAGGATCTATTTCTTGAAAGGAGCTGTCCTCTTATGTCCTATTCATCCGCACTTCATCTCTGGCTGACCCGAGCCACCGACGACCCCGACCTGCGCCGGGAACTGGAATCCATTCAATCGGACCCGGACGCCGTAGCCGACCGCTTCTACCGGGACCTTGCCTTTGGTACCGGCGGGCTGCGCGGCGTCATCGGCGCCGGCACCAACCGCATGAACATCTACACCATCCGCAGGGCTACGCAGGGTCTGGCCGACTACCTGAACGCCAGCGGGCTGCCCAAACGTGTAGCCATCGCCCACGACAGCCGTCATAAGGGCAAGCTGTTTTGCCGTGAAGCAGCCCGGGTCCTGGCTGCCAACGGGATCACCGCTTTCCTCTATCCCCGCCTGGAGCCCACCCCCGCCCTCTCCTGGGCGACCCGGTATTTGGGGTGCGGCGCAGGCATCTGCGTCACCGCCAGCCACAACCCCGCCCAATACAATGGCTACAAAGTATACGGCGCTGACGGCTGCCAGATCACCCTGGAAGTGGCAGACCAGGTGCTGGCGGCCATCGAGAAACACGATTATTTTGACAGCATCAAGGTCATGGACTACGACGCCGCCGTGGAGGCCGGGCTCATCCAGAGCATTGGGGACAAATGCCTGAGCGACTTTGTGGATGCGGTGCTGGCCCTGCGCCCCGGCAACGACGTCAGCCATCTGAAGCTGGTGTATACTCCGCTGAACGGGAGCGGTCTGGAACCTGTCCTGCTGCTGCTGAAGCGGATGGGCATCCCGGACGAGAACATCACCGTGGTGCCGGAGCAGGCCAAACCGGACGGAGACTTCCCCACCTGCCCCTACCCCAACCCCGAGATCCGGGAGGCCATGCAGACCGGCCTGGCCCTGTGCGACAAGGTCCACCCGGACCTGATGCTGGGCACGGACCCGGACTGCGACCGGATGGGCGCAGCCGTGCCCGATGGGCAGGGCGGCTACCGGCTCATCACCGGCAACGAGATGGGCGTGCTGCTGCTGGACTATATCTGCCGTGTACGCCTGTCCAAAGGCTCCATGCCCCAGAATCCGGTGGCTGTGACCACGATCGTGTCCACCGATATGGCGACGCCGGTTGCCGCCAAGTATGGCGTCGAGCTGCGCCGTACGCTGACAGGCTTCAAGTTCATCGGCGAGCAGATCGGCCTGCTGGAAGCAGAAGGCCAGAAGGACCGGTTCATTTTTGGCTTTGAGGAAAGCTATGGCTATCTCTCCGGCGCTCATGTTCGGGACAAAGACGCCGTCAACGCCGTCATGCTGGCTTGCGAGGCCGCCGCTTATTACGCCGCGCAGGGCATGAGCCTGCTGGACGCCGTCAACGCCCTTTACGCAGAATACGGCTTCTATCGCAACGAGCTGCACAGCTTTACCTTTGAAGGGGAAAGCGGCATGAAGACCATGCAGGCCATCATGGCCGGCCTGCGGGCAAAACCGCAAACCGAAATCGCCGGTTTTGCCGTCGCCGGATGCACAGACTACCAGAACGGCGACACTGGCCTGCCCAAAGCAGACGTGTTGGAATACCGGCTGGAGAATGGGGCCAAACTGATGGTCCGTCCTTCCGGTACCGAGCCAAAGATCAAGATCTATCTGTCGGTCGTGGCGGCAAGCGCTTCCCAGGCGGACCAGATCAATCAGGTCCTGGCGGCTGCGGCCTCCGGCTGGATGAAACCGAATGCCTGACCTGCGTGCCCGGAAACGAGCGGCCCGCAGACAGCAAAAAGCCCGGAACCTTGCGGTTCCGGGCTCTTTTTGGTGCCGGTGGTGGGGGTCGAACCCACACGTGTGATTAGCACAAGGGATTTTGAGTTTTGGTCAATGAGTTATATACTGTGTCGCCAGAGAGCATGCAGTGTCATCCATTCTCCGTCTCACATCAGAATTTTCATCTTATCATCGTCTTGTTTTTCTATTTTTCAACCCGTCATCGACAAAAGAACACATCCACCTAAAACACCAAAAAGGAACGCAAAAAAGGAAATTGGAGGGATTTTTAGGCGGGATGCTCGGACAGACTCATCCTCTGCTTTGGCAAAAATCAGAAAAGGAGCCTGATTAGAAATGGATGTTAACAAGCATGATTTTGATTACTACCGCAATCTGTTCAAAGATTATCCCGACCTGTTGACGGTGCGCCAGCTCTGCAAAATGCTCAAATTCCGCAGTCAAACCTCAATTATGCGCAGAATACAACAAAAGTGCATTCCTTACTACCGCAACGGCAGGCAGTATATGGTTCCCAAAGAATGGGTCATTCAGTATGTTCTCAGTAAAGACTTCGATAAGAATCGGCAGCAGTTATTCGTATCGAGCCAAAACGGCACATAACAATCCTCCGCGCCCCCGGCACTTCCTGGGGCGCTTTTTGCTGCCCTCTCCCCTGCCCTTTCACATAAGGAGGTGATGCCATGCCCAACTACTTCTACGGCCCCCAGGCCGAACAGTTCTCCTTCTACCGCATCCCCAAAGCCCTGTTCGCCGACCCCGCCTACCGTGGCATCTCCACCGATGCGAAAGTCCTGTACGGCCTGCTGCTGGACCGGATGAGCCTGTCCGCCCGAAACGACTGGCTGGACGAGCAGGGCCGGGTGTATATCGTATTCACGGTGGAGGAAATCATGGAAAGTCTCGCCTGCGGCAACAAGAAGGCTGTCGGTCTGCTGCGAGAGCTGGATGAAAAAGCTGGCCTCATTGAGCGCAAACGTCAGGGACTTGGCAAGCCCAACCTGAT
>CALWNO010000091.1 GCA_944382785.1 uncultured Gemmiger sp.
CCGATGGCCAGGAAGGTCTCGGTCAGGGTCAGGTCGGCACCCAGCTCACCGCAGATGCCGGTCCAGATGCCGTTCTTGTGAGCGTTGTCGGCCACGATCTTCAGCATGCGGAGCACCGCGGGATGATGGGGATCATAGAAGCGGCCCAGGTCGTTGTTCTGACGGTCGCAGGCCAGGGTGTACTGGGTCAGGTCGTTGGTGCCGACGCTGAAGAAGTCCACTTCCTTGGCCAGACGGTCGCTGAGCATGACGGCAGCGGGAGTCTCGATCATGATACCGATCTCCACGTCCTCGCTGTAGGGGATGCCCTCGGCCTTCAGTTCCCGCTTCACATCCTCACAGTGGCGCTTGGCTTCCCGCACTTCCCACACGTTGGTGACCATGGGGAACATGATGCGCAGCTTGCCGAAAGCGGAGGCACGGTAGAGCGCGCGCAGCTGGGTGTGGAAGACTTCCGGCCGGGTCAGGCAGATGCGCAAAGCACGCATACCCATGGCGGGGTTGTCCTCGTGAGGCAGGTTGAAGTAGCCGATCTGCTTGTCCGCGCCGATGTCCAGGGTGCGGATGATGACTTCCTTGCCGTCCATATCGGACAGGACCTGCTTGTAGGCCTCAAACTGCTGGTCCTCGGTGGGATAATCCTCGCAGTTCAGGTAGAGGAATTCGCTGCGGAACAACCCGATGCCGCCGCCGTCGTTGACCTGCACGGCGTGCACATCCTCGGGGCTGCCGATGTTGCAGTACACCCGGATGCTCTTGCCGTCCTTGGTGACGTTGGGCTGACCTTTCAGGGTCTCCAGCAGGCGCTGCAGGCGCAGCTGCTCTTCCCGCTTCTTCATCAGCTTCTCCCGGGTCATGTCGTCGGGATCGATGACCACGTTGCCGGTGGCGCCGTCGATGATGACCTGGCGGCCTTCATACTCCGGCTTGAGGGCGTCGCCCACGCCCACGATGGCGGGGATGCCCATGGTGCGGGCCAGAATGGCGGTGTGGCTGGAACCGGAACCGCCTGCGGTGATGAAGCCCAGGATCTTGGACTTGTCCAGCTGGACGGTCTCGGAGGGAGCCAGGTCATCGGCGGCCAGCAGCACCGGCACGTCGGAGGCAATGCCGCCCTGCACAGCGCCGCCCAGAATGGACAGCAGCCGACGGGAAACGTCCTTCACGTCGGCGGCACGGGCCTGCATATAGCTGTCGTCCATGGACTCGAACATCTCGGCAAACTGCAGGGACGTATCGGCCACGGCGGCTTCGGCGTTCATCTTCTCGTCGTTGATGCGCCCCTCAATGGCTTCCTCATAGTCCAGGTCCTCCACCATCATCTGGTGGGTCTCAAACAACATGGCGGCTTCGTCGCCGGCCTCGGCGCGGGCCTTTTCGGCCAGTTCGCCCAGCTGCTCAATGGCTGCGGTCTGGGCGCCCTTGAAGCGATGCCACTCCGCGTCGGTATCTTCCACGGTGTAACGCGGAATCGCCGTTTTGGCGCGCTGATAGAAATACAGAGGGCCGATGCCCACACCGGACGATACGCCCTTACCCTGAATACTGATCATTGGCTTTACACCTCATTCACATGCTTGTCATAGAAAAAGCGGCCAGCCAGGTGGCTGGCCGCAGACGGAGTCTTGGCAGAAATTACAGGTTAGCCTTGAAGAAAGCTTCCAGAGCGGGAGCAGCGGTCTCCTCGTCGGCACCTTCCACCTTGACGGTGACGGTATCGCCGCACTTGACGCCCATGCCCATCAGCGCCATCAGCTTCAGCGCATTGACAGACTTGTCACCCTTGGTGATGGTGACAGTGCTCTGATATTTCTTGACTTCCTTGACCAGCAGGCCGGCGGGACGAGCATGGATACCGACAGCTTCCTGGATGGTATAGGTGAATTCTTTCATAATCGTTTCCTCCCAAATGGTCCGGTATTTCCGGTGCCAATGTATTACTTATATAGTAGCATGTTCGCGGCGCAACGTCAACCAAAAGCGGCCACAAAGTCTTTCGCTTTTTCGTTGTTTTTGTACAATGGTGAAATTTTTGACAAAAAAATTCATCAAAAAAGCCGCTCCGTTGCCGGTCTGGTGTCCGTATAGACGGTCTGCAATTTCCTTTGCCCGCTTCAGTCTTCTATGAGTCCCAGGCGGACAAAGGCATTGTACAGACCGTTTTCCTCCACGTCGCCGGTGACGAAATCGGCAGCGGCGCGGATCTCCGGTCCGCCATTGCCCATGGCTACCCCCACGGCGCAGGCTTCCAGCAGAGGGACATCCACCTTGGCGTCCCCGAAACCGATGGTGTCGGCCCGGTCGGCGCCCAGGTGGTCCAGCAGGACCTGCACCGCATGGGCCTTGGTGATGTTCTTCACCCCCAGGTCTCCGAAGAGGGCGGTCTCTCCCCTGCCGCCCCAGGTGCCGGGCTGCAGGTCGGGGAAGGCCTGCACCGAATCCAGGTGGTCCTGGTAACTGTGCAGGATGAAGCTGATCTTGTTCACATCCTCCCGGTAGAGCTGTTCCCCCTGCAGGCCGAACTGCAGGTCGGGGAAGATTTCCCGCACGGTCAGCCCTTCCACCTCCTTGCCCTTGCGGCGGATGTATTCCAGCAAGGTGGGCAGGGCCACCGACTCAAAGCCTTCGCTGGCAAACAGGCCGTTGTTGCTTTCCAGGTAGAATTCCAGGCCCCGGGCGTGGAGCCAGTCCGTCCACCCGGCGGCACTGGTCCAGGCTCAGCAGCTGGTGCATGATGACCTGGCCCTCATCCTCCACATAGCTGCCGTTGCCGCCCAGCAGGCCGTTGATCCCCAGGTCCCACAGGGCCGGGTAGATTTCCGCCCGGCTGCGGCCGGTGCACAGGTAGACCCGATGGCCGTTGGCCCGGGCTTTGCGCACGGCCAGGGCGGCGGAGTCGGGCAGGCGGTTCTGGTAATCCACCAGGGTGCCGTCCACGTCCAGAAAAATGATCTTGGGCATCCGCGGTACTCCTTTCTTGTGAGAAAAAACAGCGGGGCGCACCGAGCCACAGCCCGGTGCGCCCCGTGCTTTTATGATGAAGTGGGGAATGTCGGATCAGGTCAGGTCCTCGCCGTTGGTGGCGATGACCTTCTTGTACCAGTGGAAGGAATCCTTGCGCAGGCGGCTGTAATCGCCGGTGCCGTCATCGTACTTGTTGACGTAGATGAAGCCGTAGCGCT
>CALWNO010000092.1 GCA_944382785.1 uncultured Gemmiger sp.
CCGCATCTCCTTGGCAGCCGGCGCAAGCAGTTGGTCGTAATTCATCACAGCACCGTACACTCCCTGTCGTCAGCTTCCTCATTCTGATACAGCCGTCCGCCGCGCTTGTAGGTGCGCAGCACAAAACTGGTGGCTGTGGACAGCACATCATCCAGCGGAGACAGGCGCTTGGCGACAAAAAGGGCAATTTCCTGGAAGCTGTGTCCCTTCATGGTGACCTGCAGGTCATAGCCGCCGCTCATGAGCAGCACGCTGTCCACCTCATCAAAGCTGGCGATGACCGAAGCGATCTCGTCAAAGCCGCGGCTCTTGCGCGGAGAGACGTGCAGTTCGATGGAGGCTTCCACCAGGTTGACACCGGCACGTTCCCAGTCGATCAGAGCCTCATAGCCGCGGATATATCCCTTTTCGGCGGCTTCATCCATCATGGCGGCCACTTCCACCGGGGTTTTATCCATCATGGCGGCGATATCTTCCACCGACAGGCGGGCGTTCTTTTCCAGAATGTGCAGCAATTCTTCCATAGTGCAGCTCCCCTTTTGCAAGAATCTTATGCGGGCGCTTCGTACCGGATGCCCTCCGGCCGAATTTCCCGGGCACGGCGCCGCCGCCCTTGTTGCACCGGGCGAGGCAGCCTTTTCCGAGTATTATACCATATTCTCACCAAAGGAGGAAGCCCTTTCGGCGCAGGGGCGTGCTATACGTCGGGCACGGGGTCCGGCTGCATCTCGCACATATCCTGCCAGTACCGCTTGGGAGCATGGGTGCGCTGGCAGGCAGGGTTGTACCGTTCCCGGATGGTAAGGGCGTGGAAAAACCGCTTCCACAGAGCCTGCCAGTCCTCCTCGGCCGGGTCGGGAGCCGGTGCATACTGTTTCATCTGCATGTAGCACACCCGCCCGCTTCGGCGCAGCAGCGCCATGCCGTGGGTGGCATCAAAAATCAGGAAATCCTCGTCCGGCAGACGACTGCAGAAATGTCCCCGCAGCAAGGGCAGGATGTTGTGCCGGGGATGGATGATGGTACCCAGCATGTTTCCGCGCTGCTCAAAGCGCAGGAATTCTATATATTTATGCCTTTCATTGTTCACCGCCCGTTCCAGTTCAAAGGCAGCGGATACATCCGCATCGCCCAGCATCCGGGCGGCGGAAGGTCCCCGCTCGAAGCACAGACGGGCAAACCGCAGCAGAATCAGTTCTTTGCCCGGCTCATCGGCCAGAAATCCGGTGGTGATCCGTTCCCGTACCGCCCGACCCAGCCGGTCCAGCCCGGCCGCCACACGGCGGGCCAGGTCGGGACGGGTCTCGATCTCCCGCTGAGCGAACAAAGAGGTTTGTCCCTCGCTGGGAGGCAGCACCGCAGCAGGGATTTCCTTTTTGGAAAAGCTTTCAAAAATACAGCACAGGAACCCTTGAAAACTGCCGTCGTAACAGTAAGATACATCGCTTACAGACGCTTGGTAAGACATGTCAGCGCCTCCTGTCTGGCAAGGCGGGCGGCTTCCCGGGCATCCAGTCCGGCATCGGCCAGCTGGTGCACTGCGGGGGCCGCCCCGGGCAAAGCGGTGGGAATAAAATCATCCAGGGACAGCTGGCGCATCCCCACCCCAAAGGCATTGGGGTCCAGCAGGGCTGCCGCCACCTCGGCCCGGGTGCCGTGTACCGGCGCCTTGCCGTTGCAGGTAATGAAATACCGGGCCCGCTTGAGCACCACCCCGATGCGCTTGAGTTCTTCCATTCCCAGGTGCTGCTGGCGCCGGGCCGCCAGGATGCGCAGCACGCTTTTGGGGCCAATGCCCGGCACCCGCAGCAGCTGGGCCTTGGTGGCGGTGTTCACCTCCACCGGGAAAAATTCCGGATGCCGCAGGGCCCAGTTGCATTTGGGGTCGAGATACGGGTCAAAATTGGGGTCCTGCTCATTGAGGAGCTCCGCCGCCGAAAACTGGTAGTACCGCAGCAGCCAGTCCGCCTGATACAGCCGGTGCTCCCGCAACAGAGGCGGCCGGGTGGTGGTGGCAGGCAGGCGCGGGTCGGGCACCACCGGCAGATAGGCCGAGTAGAACACCCGCTTGAGGGAATATTTTTTGTACAGTCCTTCGGTCAGGCGCAGGATGTGCAGGTCGGTTTCCGGGGTGGCACCGATGATCATCTGGGTGCTCTGACCGGCCGGGGCAAAGGCAGGCGCGTGGCGGTACACCGCCAGTTCCTTGCGGCTCTGCGCGGTGCGCCGGGCGATCTGTCCCATGGGCCGCAGAATCCCCGCTTTGTGCTTGTCCGGCGCCAGAAGTCCCAGGCTGGCCTCGCTGGGCAGCTCGATATTCACCGAAAGACGGTCCGCCAGAAGACCCAGACGCTCCACAAGGAGCGGGTCTGCGCCGGGAATGGCTTTGGCGTGGATGTAGCCATTGAAATGGTATTCCTTGCGCAGGATGCGCAGAGCTTCGATCATCCGTTCCATGGTGACATCGGGGCTGCCCAGTACCGCACTGGACAGAAACAGCCCCTCAATGTAGTTGCGGCGGTAGAAGCCGATGGTCAGGTCCGCCAGCTCCCGGGGTGTGAAGGTAGCCCGGGGGATATCGTTGGTGCGGCGGTTGACGCAATAGCTGCAGTCATAGCTGCAGGCGTTGGAATACAGCACCTTCAAAAGAGAGACGCACCGCCCGTCCGGGGTGAAGGCGTGGCAGATGCCCGCCGCGCAGCAGCTGCCCAGGGAGCCGTGTTTGCCCGCCCGGTCCACCCCGCTGGAGGTACAGGCCACATCATACTTGGCACTGTCGGCCAGGATTTCCAGCTTTTGCGCAAGATCCATGAAAAGGGCCCTCCCGATGCCGAAAAAAGGTATAAAAAAGAAAGCCCGTCCTCCGGCCGTTTCCGGCGTTCCGGCGGGCTGCCGGATACTCGTATTGTCGTCCCGATTATGGGATCGAATTTTGGTGCACAGCTATGGAAAGTCCGGATTAAAGGACTTTCCGGCCGCTATACTGATTCTTGTAAGGAAGGTAAATTGCAAAAGTGAAGGTAACGTTTTAGGGATAGAAAATGAGGAAAAAGGTGACGCTCACTTCTGCAAATA
>CALWNO010000093.1 GCA_944382785.1 uncultured Gemmiger sp.
ATCACCGCGATGGGCGGGATGATCTGGTAGGGATGGGTGGTGAAGCTGTTGTACAGCTCGTTGATCAGCGAACCCAGAGAGCACTGGGGCACCGGGATGCCCAGACCCACGAAGCTCAGGAAGGCCTCGGTGAAGATGGCGGTGGGGATGCTGAACATGACCTGGGTGATGATGGGTCCGATGATGTTGGGCAGCACTTCCCGGAAGATGATGAAGAAGCTGCCGGCACCCAGGGTGCGGGAGGCCAGCACGAACTCCTGCGCCTTGAGCTTGAGCATCTCGGCACGGGCGATGCGGCTCATGCCCACCCATTCGGTGAGCATCAGGGCAAAGACGATGGTCAGGATGCCGGGCTGCAGCACCAACAGCAGCAGGGTGCAGATGACCAGACGGGGAATGCCGTTGACGATCTCCAGGAACCTCTGCATGAGCATGTCCACCTTGCCCCCGAAGTACCCGGAGATCAGGCCGTAGGACATACCGATGAGCATATCAATGACGGCGGCGGCCACGGCGATGATCAGACTGACCCGGGCGCCTTCCCAGGTGCGGGTCCAGATGTCACGGCCGAAGTTGTCCGAGCCGAACCAGTAGTACACATCGTCCAGACCCTTTTCCTCGTACTGGTTGGTGGTCCGGGTGCCGGTGGTGGTGGCGATGGTCTCGCTGCCGTCAAAGATGCCCAGGTCCTCGATGACGGGAATGCGGGGGGCCAGGTTTTTCTGGCTCAGCTCCTGGCCGGAATAAGTGTACTCATTCATGCCGGGGCCGAAGATGGCCATCAGGGTGATGAGCAGGATCATGATCAGTCCGAACACGGCGCTCTTCTTGCGGAAGAAGCGGATGCGGACGTCCTTCCAGAAACTCTGGGAGGCAAAGTTGGTGTCGATCTGAATGTCGTCGGCGTTGGCTTTCAGCTGGAAATCCTTCTCGGTAAAGGTATGCTCCGGGAAGGCGGCGTTGACGGCGGCGACGTCGTTGAGCGCGTTGATCTTGACGCGAGCGGCGGCTGCTTGTGCCATATCAGTTCCCCTCCTTCGAAAGACGAATCCGCGGATCGATGACACCGTACAGGATGTCCACGACCAGCATGATGCCGATGTACATGGCGCTGTAGATAAAGCTCAGGCTGATGACCACGTTGTAGTCATTGGACTGGATGGCGTTGACCAGCAGGCTGCCCACGCCGGGAATGGCAAAGATCTTTTCCACCACCAGGGAGCCGGTCATCAGGTCCACGATCAGGGGAGCCAGCACGGTGATGATGGGGATCAGGGCGTTGCGCAGCGCATGGCGGAAGATCAGCGCCGGGCCGGAAATGCCCTTGCTTTCGGCCAGCAGCATGTAGTCGCTGTCCAGCACTTCCAGCATCTCGCTGCGGGTGAACCGGGCAATGGAGGCCATGGTGAACATGGACAGGGAGATACTGGGCAGCACGCTGGACCCTGTTATGTCGTTGGCGGAGAACAGCATGGGAAACCACTGCAGACGGAAGCCGAAGGTGTAGGACAGACCCAGAGCAAAGACGTAGGACGGCACCGAAACGCCGATGACCGAGATGATGGTGGCCAGGGTGTCCCAGATGGTATCCCGCTTGAGGGCAGCGATAATGCCCAGGACCAGGCCCACCACGGCGCCCAGCAGCACGGCCATGCCGCCGATCTGGATGGAGATGGGCAGGCGGGTCTGGATCAGCTGGCTGATGGGGGTATTCTTGGAGATGTTATAGCTCACACCCAGATCGCCCCGCAGCATACCGCCCACATACTTCAGGAACTGCACAATGACGGGCTGGTCCAGGCCGTACTTGGCGTACAGGGCCGCGCGCATGTCATCGGTTAGTTTTTCGTCGTTGAAAGGCGAGCCGGGCATCAGTTTCATCAGGATGAACAGCACCAGCAAGATCGCCAGGAGGGTAAACAGCGAAGTCAGGATGCGCTTGAGGATGTATTTCTTCACGGCGGGAGATTCCTCCTTACTGTGGTCAGGGGAGGGCACACCGGCCGAAACCGGGGCTTCCTCTGTCAATCAAAAAGGCCGCGCAGCGTGCGGCAAGGCCACTGCGCGGTCAGTTTGCGGTTGATCAGCCGGCTTTCACGGCGTTCTTGTACACGCGGTTGAGGGCCACGGGGTGGAACTCAATGCCGGTGACGTTGGGGCTGATCATCTCAGCGTTGCACTGGGTGTACAGCGGGAAGATGACGGCCTCGTCCAGAACGATCTTTTCGGCGTCGTACATGGCGCTCCAGCGGCCTTCGGGATCGGTGCACAGATCGCCAGTGGTGCATTCGTCGATGATGGTGTCATAGTCGGCATTGGACCACAGACCGTAGTTGTTGGAGTTACCGGTGGTCCACATACCCAGGTAGGTCATGGGATCGGCGTAGTCGGGGCCCCAGCGGGTCAGACCCAGCTCAAAGTTGCCGTTCTGCATGTCTTCCACGCGCTGCTTCTTGGGTTCGATGACCAGGTTGATGGTCATGCCGGGCAGGG
Organism: uncultured Gemmiger sp.; assembly: GCA_944382785.1. Taxonomy (GTDB): domain Bacteria; phylum Bacillota; class Clostridia; order Oscillospirales; family Ruminococcaceae; genus Gemmiger. The sequence goes on from CALWNO010000093.1 coordinate 2,494, forward strand.
TGGTTTCCAGCTGCTCCTTCACGACCTGGGCAACCTTCTGGGGGGCGTCGTCGGCGTCAACGACCATGTCGAATTCAAAGCTGTCCACGCCCAGTTCCTGCTTGGCGGTTTCATAGTAGCTCAGAGCCTTGTCGGGGTCATAGGCGCAAACGTCGGAATACTTGGTCTGGTCGGCGCTGAAGTCGCTGCCGTCCGGGCCGGTGGCAAACTGCGGGGGCACGGCGGTGAAGGTGGGGGCGCTGCCGTCCTTCAGAACGTCGTTGCAGATGGATTCACGATCCAGGGCAAAGGTCATGGCCAGACGCAGGTTCTGGTTGGCCAGTTCAGGCACGCTGCCCATGTTGGGGCTGATGTACCACAGGTAACCGGCGCCGCGGCTGTCGAAGGCGGGGTCATCCTTGACCTGGTCGACCTGTTCGCCGTTGACCA
>CALWNO010000094.1 GCA_944382785.1 uncultured Gemmiger sp.
ACCGGCGCCGGGGCAATCTGAGCACCCTCATCGCCATCATGGAATACCAGGGCGGTATTCTGGGCAAGGAAGAGGTCCAGTCCATTCTGGAAGTGCGCATGGCGCTGGAACATCTGGCGGTGTCCAATGCCATTGAGCGCGCTTCGGACGAAGCTTTAGACAAGTTGGGCGCTTTGCTGGCTGCCATTGCCGAATGTGACGCCCCTGCCCAGGCGGCGGAAGCTGCATGGCAATTCCAGCATGAGCTGGCGCTGGTGAGCGGCAACAGTATCCTGCCGCTGATCTACTACTCCTTCAAGCCGCCGGTCATCACCCTGTGGACCCGCTTCTGCCGGCTGTACGGCATCGGCGCGCTCTGCCGCAACACCGAAAAGCTGTATGATTTCATCCGCACCCGGAACCAGGAGGGCGCCGCCCGGTGGATCGACGAGTATCTGGGGCAGGCCATTTCTGGCAACCAGCAGATTTACAGCGAATAAACGCCAAACCGGGAGGACGAAAACATATATGGATGTACACTGCATGGAGAGCGGCCGCGCCGCCATCGACAAAAAGGACATTATCGAGTTTTTTGATGAGCTGGCCCCCGGCTGGGATCATGACCTGGTTGTGGACACCGCCAAAATCAACACCATTCTGGACGCCGCCGGTGTCCGGGAGAATTCCCGGGTGCTGGATGTTGCCTGCGGGACGGGGGTACTCTTCCCCTTTTACCGTCAGCGCCGGGTGGCAGAAGTGCTGGCGGTGGATATTTCGGCGGAGATGACCCGGATTGCCGGGGAAAAAGCCCTCTCCCCTATCCGGGTGGTCTGCGGCGACATGGAAGCTATGCCCGGCACCGGGGACTTTGACTGCTGCGTGATTTACAACGCGTTTCCCCACTTTCCCGATCCCGCACGGCTGGTGCGTCACCTGTCCGGCTGGCTGAAGCCCGGCGGAAGGCTGACGGTGGCCCACAGCATGAGCCTTGAGCAGCTGAACCAACACCATTCCGGCCGGGCTGCGAAAGTGTCCATGGGGATGCTGCCCGCCGAAGAGCTGGCGGAGATTTTCGGGCATTGGTTCACAGTGGATGTTATGGTATCCGATGAGGAAAAGTATATCGTTTCAGGCATACGGAAAGACTGATATTATTGATACCGCAGCAATAAATATCCCCCGGCAAAGCCGGGGGTTTTTCATAGACGGGTAAAACCCTGGAATACTAGCGTACGCGTCACGTCGCGTTGGTACGGTCTGCCAGCCGCGAAGGACTGTTACTTGCCGCCCGTAAACGGGCTTTTTAGATGTTTCCCATCGTTAACTGCTCTCCAGCCTTGTCTTCTTCCAGCTGGCGACGTATGTATTCCTCTATTTTCTTTGCATTTTTGCCTGCTGTGTCCACATAGTACCCTCTGCACCAGAATTCCCGGTTACGATATCATGCTTGACTACCAGAATCCCTCGCTTTCCCCCGAAGCCCGCACACAAGACCTCCTCTCCCGCATGACGCTTCAGGAAAAAATCGGACAGCTCAATGAGATTCCCCTCTCACGCCACGAGATCCGTGACATTGAGAGCCAGATTCGCGCGGGAAATGTCGGATCACTGATTTATGCCACATCCGCTCTCGCCGGCGACGAGGAACAGTTCTGCGGTGATCTTGCAGACCGGCAGCGCTGTCAGCATATCGCCGTTGAGGAAACCCGGCTGGGTATCCCTCTGATTAACGGTTCCAACATTGTGCACGGCCATCGTACTGCCGGACCTATCCCTCTTGGGCAGGCAGCAACGTTTGATGATCGACTTGTTGAGGATTTTGCAGCCATGTCCGCCAGAGAAGCCGTGACCGATGGAATTCACTGGACATACGCACCAATGGTGGATATCGCACGGGACCCCCGTTGGGGGCGCATTGCGGAAGGCTTCGGCGAAGATCCCTATCTGGCCGGCCGGATGGGCGCCGCTTCCGTTCGGGGGTTCCAAGGTGATGATCCTGCCAAGCCAGACCGCATTGCCGCTTGCTGCAAGCATTATGTGGGTTACGGTGCGGCAGAGGGTGGACGCGATTACAACAGTGTGGAAATCAGTGAAAACACACTGCGTAACATCTATCTTCCCCCCTTTAAGAGCTGTTTGGATGCCGGTGCCTTGACGGTCATGTCGGCGTTTCATGAAAATGACGGTACCCCTGTAACTGCAAGCCATCATCTTCTCACCGAAATCTTAAAGAACGATTTCCGCTTTTCCGGTTTTGTCATATCGGATTGGGATGCAGTGGCTCAGTTGGTTCACCAGAGAGTTGCCAACGACCGCAAAGACGCAGCGGCGTTGGCCGTCAATGCCGGCGTCGATATGGATATGCTAAGTCTTTGCTACCTGGACAACCTCGAACAGCTTGTCCGGCAAGGCAAAGTCAGCGAAGATACAATCGACAAAGCTGTATACCGAATTCTCCTCGTCAAGTTCAAGCTGGGGTTGTTTGAGCATCCTTATGCCGAAGAAGGCGCATATGAACGCACCGTACTTCTGCCTGCTCATAGAGACCTCGCCCGAATGCTCATGTACGGTAAAGAAGCAAGCAACCGAAAACAATAGATAGACCGCCAGCACTACACTATTCCGAACCA
>CALWNO010000095.1 GCA_944382785.1 uncultured Gemmiger sp.
TTACAACCATGAGCGCATCCAAACAAAAACAGGAGTGGCGCCGCTGACGCTGCGCCACTCCTGCTAAAATTCAATATCCCTACTCAGGGGCTCTTTTTGTGCTGTCTGCACAATCTGGGGCGGTCCACGGCACGGGGGAGGCTTTTTTGTGAGCAAGAAGGCGCAAAGCCGACCGTCACAGGTCCGGGCGGCAAAGATCGATAAACCGCTGCATGGCACCGGTGAGGTATTTGTCCCGATGCCAGGCAATGACCCGGCGCCGCGCAAAGGTCGCCCCTGTTACCGGGCGTGTGCACACCAGTCCACGCTGTACCCCCGCCGCGGCGGTCTCTTCGGGCAATACCGCCCCGCCCAGGCCATGGATGACCCCCTGCAGCAGGGCCTGGGTGTCGGTACTTTCCCACACAGGGTCCAGGGCAAATCCATGGGAAAGCAGGGTCTCCTCCAAAAGAGCACGGGCGGTGCTGCCCGGTTCCCGCACCAGCAGAGGCAGTGCAGCCAGCTCCGCCACCGTGACCGACGCCTTTTGGGCCAGGGGATGGGACAAAGGCAGCACCAGACAAAGATGATCACAGCCGATGGGTTCACAGTGCAGGTCCCGGTTGGACACCCGGCCTTCCAGCAGAGCCAGATCCAGCCGGTTTTCCTCCAGGGCGGCGGCGATGGTATCCCCGTTGGCCACCGTGACCCGGACCTCCCCGCTGGGGACCTGCTGCCGGAACCGCTGTACAAACCCGGGCAGCAGTGCCCCGCCCAGGGTGACGGTGGCTCCCACCCGGACCAGGCCCCGGTCGTCCCATTCCCGCAGATCCTCCTCCATGCGGTCGAAGGCTTCCAGAATATGGTTGGCCTGGGCAAACAGTCGCCTGGCACCGGCGGTGGGCGAAAGCCGGCGGCGGATGCGCTCAAACAGCTGCACGCCGTAATGATGTTCCATCTCCTGCACGGCCCGGGTCACCGCCGGCTGGGTCAGATGCAGATTCCGGGCTGCCTCCGTCACACTCTGGGTGCGGAAAACCTCGGTAAAAATGCTCAGATGCCGCAGGGTCAATCTTCTCCTCCCCTTTCCAGTCTATACAATTTAATTATGATTTTAATAAAACAATAGCATTTTACACATGAGTCTGCAAGAGGTATACTGGGAACAGAATGTCGGAAAGGAGACCCTCCCCCATGGAAAAGGAGCCCATGTCCGCCGCCCAAAAGCTGCGGACCCTGTTTTTTGCCACTTTGTACATCAGTGCCTTCACCTTCGGTGGCGGATATGTCATTGTCACCTTCATGAAGCGGAAGTTTGCGGACGAGCTGCACTGGCTGGAAGAAAAGGAAATGCTGGACATGACCGCCCTGGCTCAGTCCTCCCCCGGCGCCATTGCGGTGAATGCCTCCATTCTGGTGGGCTGGCGGGTGGCGGGATTTCCAGGCATGGTGGTGGCGGTGCTGGGGTCCATCCTGCCGCCCATGGTCATTCTGACCCTGATCTCCTTCATCTACCAGGCCTTCGCCTCCAACCCCTATGTGGCTCTGGTCCTCAAGGGGATGCAGGCCGGGGTTGCCGCGGTCATTCTGGATGTGGTCTGCGATCTGGGCACAGACGTGCTCAAGACCCGCTCTCCCCTCTTCATCGGACTGATGGTGGCAGCTTTCCTGGCCAGTTTTGTGCTGAACATCAATGTGATTGTCATCATTCTGGCAGCGACTGCGTTCGGGGTGGTGCGGGCTGCCTGGCAGCATAGAAAGGCGGCGCGGTCATGATTTACGCAGAGCTCTTTTTTAGTTTTCTCAAGGTAGGTCTGTTCAGCGTGGGCGGCGGATATGCCGCCATGCCCCTGATCCAGAGCCAGGTGGTGGAACAGCACAACTGGCTGACCCTGCAGGAATTTACCGACCTGATCACCATCGCCCAGATGACCCCCGGGCCCATCGCCATCAACTCGGCCACCTTTGTGGGGGTGCGCATTGCGGGAATTCCGGGGGCGGTGGTGGCCACCCTGGGATGTATTGCCCCCGCACTGGTCCTGGTCTCCCTGCTGGCCTATATTTACAACAAGTATCAGAACCTATCCGTAATACAAAACGTATTGGCCTGCCTGCGGCCGGTGGTGGTGGCCCTGATCCTGGGCGCCGGGCTGTCCATTCTGGCCATGGTGCTGTTTGACGGCAATACCCCGGTTCTGCAGAATGTAAGCTGGATCGATACCACCCTGTTTGTGGCGGCTTTTGTGATCCTGCGCCGCCTGAAATGGGACCCCATCCTGACCATGTGTCTGTGCGGTGCGGCCGGGCTGGCCGCCCACACCCTGCTGCCGCTGTTGTAAGGGCAAAACGGATACACAAAAAGCCCGCCGGAACCGGATGGTCTCGGCGGGCTTTTAACAGTTCAACGGAGAAAGAAGCGCTGTGGGAGGGGCATTATTTCTGGGGCAGATGCCATTTCCAGTTCAGGATCTCAGGCATGTCCTGGCCCACTTCATGGATATAGTTCTTGTGCGCCACCAGCTTGTCGTTCATTTCCTGAATCAGGTAAGCACCCCGGTTGCCCAGCTGGGGCAGGTG
>CALWNO010000096.1 GCA_944382785.1 uncultured Gemmiger sp.
TCAGGACCAAAACACATTAAAGCTTATTGTTATAGACGGCAAAAGAAGCGGTGGAAATAATGTAAGCATAGGCGCTGATGTTGACGAAGCAATTCAGATTTTAAAAGATGAAGGCTGCTATTACGGCCTTAATTTAGACGGCGGCGGCTCATCTACAATGGCTGTTAAAAATACTGATTCCGGCAGTGTTGAAATAGTAAATTCACCGGCAGAAGGTGCAGCAAGAGCTGTTATGACAGCCGTTGGCATTTTTGACAACAGCCCTGTAGGAAGTGTAAAAACTCTTGAGGTTACACCTTCAAGTGATGTAGCCGTTCCGGGTGGAACTGTAACATTTAATGTTGAAGGCTATGACGAAAACCTTCACAAAATTTCTATACCGGCAGACCAGATACAGTATATTTCAGATGACAACTCAGGTGTGTTTAACGGCAATACATATACTTACGGTGCAGCAGAGAGTACAAATATAACTGTTACTTATAATGGCATAAGCCAGACATGCAAACTAAGCCTTGATTATGTAACAAGTATTTCACCTGAGATGTCTCAAATTTCTTTAGAACCGGGAGAGAGCAAAGAAATTAAAGTAACGGCTCACACTTCTTCAGGAAGCAGCATGGATATTACAAATATTGCACAATATGACACAACATTCGGCTCTATGAACGGCAATGTTTATTCAGCAGCTGAAAAAGGCAGCGGTTATATAACTTGTTCTTATGCCGGCAATACCTGTTATGTAGAAGTAGCTGTAGGAAGTGAAGATAAACAGATAGACTCTTTTGAGAATATTCAGTATCTTAATTTTACATCATACCCGACAGATATTCAGGGTATTGCAGGTCTTTCTAAGAAAAACTTTACAGACGGAGCTACAGGCCTTGGCTTAAGCTATTACTTTAAGCAGTCTGAAGAAACACAGGCGGCATATCTTAACTTTGTAAATCCTCAGCCTATAGCCGGAAGTCCGTCAAAGCTTAAATTAAAGATATACGGCAATGGAACAGGCCAGTGGGTAAGAGCTAAAATAACTGATTCAAAGGGAACAGAAAGTGTAATAGACTTTTCAAGAGATGTTAATTGGCAGGGCTGGCAGGATGTAACGGCTGATATTCCTGACGGTGTAAGCTATCCTATAACTCTTAATACAATTTATGTAGCAGCTTTAACAAATACAAATACTGAGCAGCAGGCAATGTATTTTGACGATTTAAGAGGTGTTTACCCAATAACTTCTAATGTTGATGTGCCTAAAGCTCAGTCGGTATCTGATGCTGACTTTGTAACAAAAGAAGACGGATATTACTATATTAATATTGCAGGAACAGTATCAAGCGGTAATGTAAGCGATACTGCATTATACGACAGTGAAAGAAGCAAAATACATCAGATGCTTCAAACTAATGCTGATACGGCAGTTTACGGCGGAAAAAGCGATATTTCATTTGGCGACAGTATAGATGTTATAAGGTGGCAGAACGGCTATACCGTTTATTACAAAGACAATGTAACACTTGTTAACATGACTGCTGTTAATGGCGGATTTAAAAATACTAATTGGGATCAGTGGCAGAGGTTTAAAAACGACATTATGATGTCGCCTAATAAATATGTTGTATTCTTCATGGATACTTCACCTTCAAACTTCAGCGACCAACTGGAAGGTGACTTATTTAAGAGTGCACTTAAAGAAATAGAAGAAGCCGGCAGAGATGTTATGGTTGTTTCTTCATCATCTACGGCATGCTGGACCAGTGTAAAAGACGGAATACAATATATTAATCTTCCTTCACTTTGGCTTAATGACGGAAGCATTAATCCGGATTTCAGGATACTTAAATTAAGAATTGGCGATGAGAGAATATCATACCAGATAAGCCACGTTTATTAAAATTACAGGGCTATGCAGATTTAATTTACTGTATAATGTTGAAAACATGTTACGGTTATGTTAAAATCTGCATAGCCTTAAGTTTTTATGAGAATATTTTTAATATAGAATGTTTATTGGAAGGAAGATATATAAATGGGAAAATATTTCGGTACAGACGGCTTCAGGGGAGAAGCTAATGTTAATTTGACTGTAAACCATGCTTTTGAAGTCGGCAGATTTCTTGGCTGGTACTACGGCAAAGACAAAAGCGAAAGATGTAAAATTGTAATAGGCAAGGATACAAGGCGTTCAAGCTATATGTTTGAATATGCCCTTGGAGCAGGCATAACATCTACAGGCGCTGACGCTTACCTTCTGCATGTTACAACAACTCCAAGTGTTGCTTATGTAGCAAGAACAGAAGATTTTGACTGCGGCATTATGATTTCTGCAAGCCATAATCCTTTTTATGACAACGGTATTAAGCTTATTAATAACCGTGGTGAAAAAATGGACGAGGAAACAATACTCAAAATAGAAGATTATTTAGATGGAAAATCAGGTGAGATTCCTAATGCTCACAGAGAAAATATAGGCAGAACAGTTGATTATTCAGCCGGCAGAAACAGATATATTGGATATTTAATTTCTCTTGCAACACGTTCATATCAGGATATAAAAGTTGGCCTTGACTGTG
>CALWNO010000097.1 GCA_944382785.1 uncultured Gemmiger sp.
CATGCCGGTTCACCAGCTGATTCTCCGACAGGCGGGCATAGACGTCCAGTTCCGGCGTGTGGAAGTCTGTGATTTCTTTGATATTAAGAATTTTCATTTTCCTTTTGCAGTCTCCAAATATCAATATCAAAATAATTTCTTATTTTGTAACACAATTATAACACCTGCTTATATTTATGTCATTGATATATTGAAGCTGCTCATGGCCAGACAGATCAAAAGTTTAATCAAATACAGGATGTGGAATTGTTTCCACGTCAAAATTATCATTGCGATCTTTTTTTATATAAGGCATTAGAGTAACTTTTGCACGGATACGCATCTGATAAGTTCCAGGATTTCCCCATAGTACTTCCACTTCTTTTCCTTCTATTGCATAGTCCTCATCAATAGTGCAAATAGAAATCATCTCTCTGGTCTTAGCAGAAAGCATTCTATCAGAAGATGCTCCAATTAGCTTATCTCCATCATAAATAGCGTCCATATGGATAGTAGAACAATTATTTTTATAGTCATAATCTCCACCCATGTCCATATAATCTGCTCGCTTTTCCGGATCCATAACAGCTGCCTGAACCTTCAAAATATCTTCCTTGTTCCAAATCAAATGAACTGCTGTGTTATGATGACGCTGAGATTCCGCGACCAGTGCTTCTTTACCAGGAAAGTCATGATCAAATTTCACAAGATTTCCCCATCCACAGTCGTAAGGACTGTGATATTGTAATTCACTGTCCCGAGGAAGACTTCCAGAAATTACAAATTGATCTCCAGGCATTCCAAAATTAATATTAAAATGTTCAGCCAGCTGGAAAATAGAACCTTCACAATGCTGATTTACATAACATAAACGTCCAATTTCCTGAATGCCATATTCTGCACCTATATCAAGAATTCTTTGATAAATGTCTGGCGCATCCTCAACATTTCCATGAATTTCATATGCTAGTGTGCCTGCCATACCGGTGCGCAGAATCAACACATTTTTCCCATCAACTTGAGCATCACAGACATACATAAATTTCAGATCATGAAGATCTTTTCTGCAGACATGTTCAACTACTTCCAAAGAGCGTTTTCCGCACATCTGAAATACAAAACGTTTTTCCCGAAGATTATCACATTCAAAATTGAAAGGGCTTCCCATCTGATGATTCATATATGCTGGATCAGGAATATTATAAGCTGTAAAATCTTCTTCCCCTGTACGAAGCACGATGCCATCCAAAAGAATTTTTCCATTATCATCGCAAAAAATTGTATGCCGCGCTTTTCCGATTGGAAACACTTTAAAAGTATTTACTGATGTACAGCTTAACAGCTGGAGAAAGTCACCACCATGTACTCTGTAAATATTAAAAGGATTTAAGCCTACATGAAGGGTACAGGAATCATAGTATGCCATTTCTTCCACATCCCAACGATCAAAAGCAAATGGATGAAGCTGCCATTTTCCATCGGAATCTGGCATCCATACACTTTCTGGACAAACAAATACTTTGTTTTTTGGAATTTGATTTGGCAGCAATGGACTGATTTTTACATCTGGTGTAATTTTAGTATTCATTTTTTCCTCCTATTGTGTTAATTATTTTATTAAGTTATAATTAACATAACATAGTAAATATAAAAACGGTTATAACGAACAAGGAATGGTTATGCTTAAAATGCATTATAAAGGGGATATTGTATGCGAATTGAACATATGCGCGAACTGATTGCTATTAAGAAACTTGGTAATTACTCAAAGGCTGCCAAAAGCCTTTTCATTACCCAGCCTGCCCTTAGCAGACATATTGCGGATATGGAAAAAGAACTGGGAATCAAACTTTTAGACCGCAATAAACATAATGTAGAACTAACAGAGGCAGGTTTAAAAGTTTATACTCAGTTCCAGCATATTGTACAGAATTATGATCTTTTACTGCAAGACATCAATGGTTTAAAAACAGGTATCACTGGGACTCTTCGTCTGGGAATGCTATACTATACCATCAAACAAGACTTTTCTTCCATCATTTCAAAATTTTTTACGCAGTATCCCAATGTAAAGTTTAAAAAATATTATTATCAGCCTCACGAGGTATTTTCTGCGCTAAAAGAAGATTTTATTGATATTGGAATACTCCCTGGAAATATCACTTCTGGAAATATAGAACTGAGTTTTCAAGAATTTCGTAGAGATGGCATGGAAGTCATGATGTCAACAGAACATCCTCTGGCAGAAAAAACAGCTCTTACGTTGGAGGATTTGGCCGAAGAAGAATGTATTTATCTAAAGGATGACCCGATTACTAATCACTCCTATGAAAAAGCCCTGGCCCGCTGCGGTTTCACAGCCAGTAGAAAACGTTTCGTAGAAGATCTGGAAACTGTTCCTATTGCATTACAGGATAATCATGCAATATACATAAAAGCGAAAGGTTTTATCCTTCCAGGCTATGACCGCGAAATTGTGACCCGTCCTATTGATTCTAAATGTCTTTATGTCCCAAAAGCCTACGCATATCGAACAAATAATTCAAATCCATTAATCACACTTTTTTATCTTTGGCCAAATAAGACAAATCAACATTTTTCATTATCTACAACATTCATTAAATTTCAAACTTTTAAAAAATCTCAGCATAAAGAAAAATATTTTTCTTTTGCTGAGATTTTTATCTTTACTTATTTCATTAAATCAAAAGGTAACATTTCCCTGCAGCCAGACGATTCCCTTGAACCGGCGGCCGACCTCCGGCTCTCCCAGCAGATCCTTCTGGTTGATGCAGA
>CALWNO010000098.1 GCA_944382785.1 uncultured Gemmiger sp.
AGCTTTATATTTTTGAAGCCTCTCTTTGTCTTTTTCGGTAAAACTTTCAATACGTCCTAATGTGATGTTATGGCGTAAATCCGCTTTTTTAACTTTTAAGGCTATACCGCCTGTGCTTTTTATTCTTTTTATATATTGGCCGTATTCTTCATCTTTTTGTCTTGTAAGAGCTGTTAATGCCTCAATTACAGCTGATGAAAAGCCGCTGGATTTAATAAAATCAATAGTTACGTCGGAATCTTCCAGAACATCATGAAGAAGTGATGTTATAACCTCATCTTCCGTTTCCATTTCTTCGGCCAAGTGCAGAGGATGCATAATATACGGATAACCGCCTTTATCATACTGGCCGTTATGTGCCTTAAAAGCTATGTTTACTGCTTTTTTTATGTTTGGGCTGTACAGCATATTTTTATCTCCTTAAAATTAATGGGGCCCGCCTTACGGCAAAGCCCCGTTAAACACTTTTTTATTTAATTAAATATCGTTTGACTCAATATCTGTAATATATCCGTCGGAATTTACAGTTATATCAACCTCTCTGTCGGCCTTTTTCTCACTATCTATGGCTTTTTCAAGACCCTCAACACTTGAGTCATAGTATCTTAAATCTACATTAATACTGCTCTTATAGTAGTATTTTGTAGTTGTTCCACTGTCAAACTCTATGCCTATTGTTTTGTTTGAAGTATCTATGCTTGAAAGCAGACCTGTACCGCCTGAAATATAGCCCTCTATTGAAACTATATAATTATCGTCGTCATACTCAAGGGTTACTTCGGCAGTTTTATCATCGTCGTTTAAAGCATCAACAAGGTCGTCATAAACATCTATGTCGTCAGCGTCATCAACAATATAATTGCTTGATGAGCCCTGAATTTTTACAGATGATGAAGAAATAGAACGTATCTCACCTTTAACATCATCTGTTGATGAGCTTGATGAGCTTATAAGATATACATCGGTAACTTCATCGGAACTGTTAAGTTCAAGGCCTATTTTATCTTTTTTAGATACTTTATCATAGAAGTAGTCATAATCACGCTCTTTGCCGTCTACATGGAATGTAACATCATCTACATCATCATTTTTGTACTCATACTCGTCGTCATAGTCATCGTCGTTTTTGTTATCCATAAGTCTGATGTATGATTTGCTTATTTTGTATAAGTAACCGGTTTCGTCGTAATCATCGTCGTCGTCATCATCTGTTGTCATATAAACTTTTGTAACTTCATCAGAACTGTTTGTTATAAGGCCTATCTTATAGCCTTTTTCTGCCTTATCATCAAAATAATCAAAATCACGTTCTTTGCCGTCTACATAGAATGTAACATCATCGCTGTCTTTATTTTTAAACTCATACTCGTCATAGTTGCTGGAGTCTTTCTTTGATGTAATTCTGATATATTCTTCAGTTAATTTATAGAAATATCCGTCTTCATCATAATCACTGTCATCATCTTCAATAAGGTACACCTTTGTTACCTCATCGTCACCGTTTGTTATAAGGCCTATTTTAGAGTCATCGTCAACTTCATCATAAAAATCGTCATAGTCCTTTTCTTTTGAGCCTATATAGAATGTTACTTTATCTCTGTCATCATCTTTAAAGTCATATTCCTTAGTAGTTGAACTTGATTTACTGCTCTTAAGTCTTATATATGAAGTAGTTATTTTGTCGAAATAACCTGTGTAATCATAGTCATCCTCGTCAACTTCTCCGTCGCCTTCAGTAGCCTGAATCTTGATTACATCACCGTTGCTGTCAAAATACAGAGAAACATCGTCACCGCTTGTTATCTTATCCTTAAACTCATCATAGTCCATTGACTCATTTTCATAATAAAATCTTACATATTCAAAATCATATAAATCATAGTCTTTTTTGCTTCCGTCTACTTTTATTGTTATATAGGATTTATTCATGCTTGAATATGTACCTTTTATGCTTGTCTGTTCAGTTGTTGTGTCCTGACTGCTTGCAGGCTCTGTTACAACAACGCTTTTAATATTTTGACCGTTATATGAAACAAGGACTTTATCGCCTACGGCTACATCCGAAAGTGTTATAACCTTAGAACCGCTTAAGCATGAAAGATATGTAGCGCCTGAAAAGCTCATAGTAGATGAACCGGTATCAACTGTAAGAACAATGTTTCCGCCTACAGTCTGAGCTGTTTTAACGGTACCAGTAACGGAACTTGTCTGAGTTTCTGGAGTTGTTGTTGATGTTCCGCCCTGTCCTTTTGACTTGATTAAATCATTTGTTTTTGATACAATTACGGCCATTTCGGCTCTGTTTATATAGTTTTTAGGATTAAAATTGCCGTTATCATCGCCTGTTATAATTCCCAAGCGGTTAAGCAAATCAACATACGGCACAGCTATGGAAGCCACACTTGAAGCATCTTTAAAACTAAGAGTAGCATTGTTGTTAACAGTATCAAAATCTTTAAGTGCACGACCCAGCATTATAGCTACGTCCTGTCTTGTAGCATTTACACTGGCACCGGATGAACTGATAAATCCCGGTATATCAGATATAGTTACTATTCCATTTTCAAGGCCGTAAGCTACACAGTCATAGGCCCATGACGGTATTTTATAACCGCTCATAACGGTTGTGTATTTTGTTACAACAGCGCTGTCTACAGCTTTTCCGGTATAGCTTTTCATAAGGCTGTATACAAGCTGCATTGTTTCGCAGTAGCTTACCTTATCTTTTGCCCTGAATACTTTTTCACCCTTATCGTTGTAATCTCCAACCATAAGTCCGGCATCAGCTACAGAGTTTATGTATGTTTTGGCACCTTCCCAAGGTACATCGTTTATATCTGCAAAATTTGCTGCCATTGCCTGTGGTGCTATGCTCCCCGTAATTAAAGCAGTGGTCATAAAAGCAGTTAATAATCTTTTATACTTCATTATCCATCTTCCTCCTTTGCAGGCATGCAT
>CALWNO010000099.1 GCA_944382785.1 uncultured Gemmiger sp.
AGCGCGGGCGTCGCGGTCCCCAGCTGCCCGGCTCCTCTCGCCCGTCCGCGCGCGTGGAGCTCCCGGCGGGCTCGCATCTCGTGGACGAGGGCGGGCTCACCTTCGAGGTCAACTTTGACGCGCGGCACGACTGCGGCATCTTCCTGGACCACCGCGAGACCCGCTCGCGCATCCGCGAGATGATGAAGGAGACCAAGGGGTCCAAGCGCTTCCTCAACCTCTTTGCCTACACCGGTACCGCCACCTGCTACGCGGCGGACGGCGGTGCCAAGCACACCACGACGGTGGACCTCTCGCGCCCGAGCCTGGACTGGGCGCGCCGCAACATGGCGCGCAACGGCTTTGACGGTCCCGAGCACGAGTTCGTGCAGGCGGACGTCCTCGCGTGGGTGACGGAGCAGCGCCACACGCGCAACCGCTGGGACCTCATCTTCTGCGACGTGCCCACGTTCTCCAACTCGGCGCGCATGAAGAAGGCATCCTTCGACGTGCAGCGCGACCACGCGGAGCTCGTCATTGGCGTGTCCCGTCTGCTGGTGCGCGGGGGGCGCGCGATCTTCTCGTGCAACCTGCGCAACTTCAAGCCGGACGTGGAGAAGCTCGAGCGCGCGGGCGTGCGCCTCACGGACATCACGGACGAGACCATCCCCGAGGACTTCTCGCGCAACCGCAAGATTCACCACGCCTATCTGGTGGAGCGTGTCGAGCGGGCGTAGTCCCAGGGAGTTTCGTTTGTAGGGTATTTCACGGAGGCAACCCCAAGTATGACCAAGGGTTAACTTTCGTAAAAGAGCAGGTAGATGGCTTGGATTATTTGTAGTGTATTTGACTTGACGTCCGCAAAATACCCTACAAATGAGCTCTCGGTCACAGCGCGCCTCATTTTGGTCAGTTTGGACGCTCAGGTGGAGCGCGGACGATGCCATCCGCCGCCTGTCGGCGTCCGCCCGCGCAAGCGACGGTCGGGCTGCCGGCACGGGCTAGTAATATTTCCCTATACGTGTGGGTTTGGCGCGGGCGGGCGCTCGCGCCCCGAGCAATTGGGGGAACACGCAATGGACGCTAGCATCGAGGCCACGGTCAAGACCTGGCAGGACAACGTCAAGGAGCCCGACCTCGCGGCCGAGCTCGCGGAGCTCACGAAGGAGGGCAACGAGGACAAGCTCTTCGACGCCTTCTATCGTGACCTCGCCTTCGGCACCGCGGGCCTGCGCGGCACGCTGGGCGTGGGCACCAACCGCATGAACGTCTACGTGGTCGCGCAGGCCACCCAGGGCGTCGCGGACTATCTGAACGCGCACTACGAGAACCCGACGCTCGCCCTCGCGCGCGACTCGCGCAACAAGGGAGAGGACTTCCAGAAGGTCGCCGCCGGCGTGCTCGCGGCCAACGGCGTGCACGTCTACGTGTACCCGCGCATCGAGCCCGTCCCCACGCTGTCCTTCGCGGTGCGCCACCTCGGCACCTCCGCGGGCATCGTCCTCACGGCCTCCCACAACCCGGCGCCCTACAACGGCTACAAGGTCTACAACGACAACGGCGGCCAGATCACCGACGAGGCCGCGGCCGAGATCTCCGCGAACATCGCCAAGGCCGACCCGTTCAACGTCAAGATCATGGACTTTGACGAGGGCATCGAGAAGGGCCTGATCGAGTGGACGCCCGAGGAGGTCCTCGACAGCTTCATCGACAACATCAAGAAGGTCTCCGTCCCGGGCTTCAAGGCCTCCGACGACTACTCCGTGGTCTACACCCCGCTCAACGGCACCGGCATGGAGCTCGTGACCCGCATCCTCAAGGAGATCGGCGTCGAGAAGGTCTCCGTGGTGCCCGAGCAGGCCAACCCGGACGGCAACTTCCCCACCTGCACCTATCCCAACCCCGAGTTCCGCGAGGCCCTCGAGCTCGCCCTCAAGCTCGCCGAGGAGGTCAAGCCCAACCTCGTCGTGGCCACCGACCCGGACGCCGACCGCATGGGCACCGCCATCCCGCACGACGGCGACTACGTGCTGCTCTCCGGCAACGAGATGGGCGTCCTGCTCATGGACTGGCTCGCCACGATGGCCAAGGACAACGGCGAGGACGTGAGCCGCAAGGTGGCCGTCTCCACGATCGTCTCCTCCTCCATGCCCGACGCCCTCGCGCGCGACTGGGGCTTTGAGATGAGGCGCGTGCTCACCGGCTTCAAGTACATCGGCGACCAGATCGACCAGCTCAAGGACGAGGGCGAGGAGGACCGCTTCCTCATGGGCTTCGAGGAGTCCTACGGCTACCTCGTGGGCACGCACGCCCGCGACAAGGACGCCATCGTCGCCACGATGCTCTGCGTCGAGATGGCCTCCTACTACGCCGAGAAGGGCATGGACCTCTACGAGGCCATGGACGCCCTCTACCAGAAGTACGGCTACTACCTCAACGGCACCGTCAACGCGTCCTTCCCGGGCGCCGCGGGCGCCGAGAAGATGGCCGGCATCATGGACGGCCTGCGCAAGAACCCGCCCGCCGAGATCGCCGGCTACAAGGTCCTCGGCATGACCGACTACGCCACCGGCCCCGAGATGCCGCGCGTCTCCGGCCTGCAGAAGGAGGCCGCGCAGGTGCTGCCGCCGGCCAACGTCATCGAGTTCCGCCTCGAGGACGACAACAAGGTCATCTTCCGTCCGTCCGGCACCGAGCCCAAGGTCAAGGCGTACCTCTTCTCCAAGGGTGCCAC
>CALWNO010000100.1 GCA_944382785.1 uncultured Gemmiger sp.
CCCAACACAACTGGCGTTGTGCAACTACTCCCTTTCGTTAGGATGTATCATATCATATTGTTATTTTATTGTCAATATCAGAGTTTCACAATTCCATCACAAAAAATTGTGCATCTCCCACAAATCAAAACCACCCGTTGAACGGGTGGTTTGAACAGGCCCTATAAGGGCCTATCTCCTGTGGTAGCCCTCTAAAGAGGGCATTGAACTATTTTTCAATCACACCTTTTGCACTGCAAGCCCCTTATACGGGGCTATATCAAGCAATCTGTACACTATTCAAAACCATATTCCTTTACTTTAGGTTCCGGCTAACGCCGGAACCTATTCCATTTACTAAAGTAATTTTATTGACCCCCAGTTGAACTGGGGGATTTTATCATGCCTATTCGGCGCCAAAAACAGGCAGTTATCCTCAAAATGAGGACAACTGCCATTTTCTTTTTATTGGGATGTATTCGTTTAGAAGGGTAAACTTTCCTGTGGGCTGCACGGTTCCGTTTAAACGGATTGCTGTAGCCGCTTGTCCACCGGAACTTCCGCCTGCAGCTTTCGGAGCGCTCCCAGCGAGATAGCCCGCTGGCCGTTTTTCTGCATTTTTCCGCAGTGGTCCCAGGCCAGTGCGCCGGGGCCGTTGTATTCTTCGGTAAAGGTTCCGTCGGGGTGAATCTTCAGTACAAGCAGCCATTCCGGTTCACTGGACAGCGCCACCCGGTCAATCTGGGTGGCCTTGATCTGCACAAGTCGCCCGTCGGGAGCTTTGGCGTCGTGGGTTTCTGCCCCCGCCTTGAACAGCTCCAGCCCGTAGCAGCTAGCGGCCAGGGCTTCCCCGATGCTGCCGACCATGTGGCCATCCGGCGTGTAGTGCCTGCCGGGAAAAAGCTGCTCCAACTCCCGGGAGATGGCATACAGTGCCTTGATCTTTTCGGCCACCAATATCTGCAAAGAGGCAGGGGTCATTCGTATTCTTCCTTTCTGGTACAGAATTTGCGCACAACACACGCATCGCAGTGCGGGGTCGCGGTGCAGATCTCTCCATAGTGGCTGGCGCAGTAGCTCCAAAGGATGCTGTCGATCTCTACCATAGGCAGATGCAGTTGCGCACTCATTTTATGGACGATAGCCACAGCTTCGGAGGCACTGGCCTGTTCCTGCTCGGATTCCCCCATACGGTCGGCCCCCAGGAAGCGGCAGACGTGGATGTCGGGCTTGACTCCATCGATGCCCACGTTGCGCAGATATTCCCAGGCAAGGGCCGTGCCGATGCCGTACAACTTGTGTGTTCCTGCGGCAAGGTCCCGGACGATGGTTTCCGGTGGGGCTGAGGTCACATAGACATCCAGACTACCATATTCCGCAGCGATCTGCCGAAGCCGTTCAATGTTTTCTCCCAGATGGTTCATCTGGCGGTTGGTACACTGGCTAGCGCAGGAAAGTTGCTTCAATCCTGCTGTAAAATAGCTTCCCTCCCGGGCCAGGATGGCCTGTTCATCATATTGAAAGAACAACTCGTCCACCTGAGACAGCTTAGAGGCCACACGATGCCACTGGGTGTGGGCACTCAACCGCGCATAGAGAAATCCTCGCAGATGTTCCCGGAAAGGGAACACCTTGCCCTGCTGCCGCTGGCGGACCAGCTGGGGAAAGGTAGTGGAGTACAGCTTGCCGGATGACTGCAGGAAGTCACGCATCACCAGCAGATAACTGTAATCCTCTTTCTTGCGCACAGAGGTAAGTAAGACGCGCTTTTCAAACCCACCCCGCCGGGCGGCCTTGTCAGCCCGCAGCTGTTCCAGCTGCTCCGGCGTCCAGCCCCGTGCCCGGACCACGGCCTGCACCACCTCCAGCAGATCGGCCAATTCCTCCAAGGATTTGCTCTCCTGGTATTCCGCCAGTTCCTCGTTCAACTTTTCGTCCAGTAATTGGAGGTAAGTCTCTCCGGATAGAATCTCCCAGGTACAGGTTTTGCCGTCGGCTTCGATGATTTCCGGGATGCGGTCCCGGACCAGTTTGTGATATTGCATGCTCTACCTCGTTACCCCAACAGATCCTGCTCCTCGGGATGAGTCTCAAACCAGTGTATGGCGTAGGAACAGGTAGGTTTGGCCTTGCGGCCATCCTGGCGCAGAGTATCGGCCACCGCACGCAGAAGCTGTCCGGCAACCCCCTGTCCCCGCAGAGAACCGTCCACAAAGGTGTGGTTGATGACAGCAATACCCTCCTGTTCCGGGAAGGTTACTTCTGCCAGTAGTTTTCCCGTTTCATCCGTGGCAAAAATCCGGCCCGATTCTTTGCGTAGCTCCATAATTATCACCTCTTTTTTCAGTGTAGCAAAGAAATCGGACAAGAGCAACAGCCATGTTCTTGCCGCCTCGGCAGGAGCATGGCTGTGCAGATTCGTTTATAGCCCCATCACCTTTCCCAGCTTTTCCTGTGCCTCTCGCTTGGTTTTATCAAAGGCATGGGCATAGATATCCAGTGTGGTACTGGGCTGGGAATGACCAAGCAGTCCTGCAACGGTGCGGACATCCACGCCCTGGGCAATGAGCAGGCTGGCATTGGTATGGCGCAGGCTGTGGACAGATAAGTTTTGAGGCAGCCCATTTTCCTTGAGGATTTTCTTGAAACGGAAGGTAAAGGTCGTGGGCACCATGGGATCACCACCCGGCTGCCGGAAGAGGTAATCTTCCTCCGTCAGGGTCTGCCCTTCTGCCTGTTCCATCTGCCAGGCACATTCCTGCTTCCACGCTTTCAACAGCTTGCACATCTCTTTGCTGATGTACACCCTCCGGTTGCCGCTGGCGGTTTTTGGCTCCTTGGTAAAGATCGTTTGTCCGCTGAGTTTGACCACCGTCCGCTGCACATGGATGGTCCGGTGCCTCCAGTCAATGTCAGACCAGCGCAAT
>CALWNO010000101.1 GCA_944382785.1 uncultured Gemmiger sp.
TGTGCCGCGGTCAATCGTTTCTTAGTCCCCTTAAACTTGCCATTGGCTTTGGCGATTGCTATGCCTTCCCGCTGGCGAGTTCGTATCAAAGTCCTTTCAAATTGTGCAATAGATGCCAATATAGTCAATATCAACTGGCTGGTGGCATCATCTTTGTCTGGCGAAAAATGCAGGTTTTCTTTGATAAAATGAATTGAAACACCCTTGGCCAGAATTTTATTTACTAAATCTATTAAATCAAAAGTGTTTCTGGCCAACCGCGACAGTTCGTGGGCATATACTTCATCACCTTCGCGGATATAGTTTAACATTTCTTGCAAAGCAGGTCTGTCGGTATTTTTACCGGAACATTTATCTTCAAAGATACGATCGTATTTATCAGAATCCTGTAATTGGCGATCCAGATTTTGACCGATTGAACTGACACGAGCATACAATACGATTGCCATAACATTCCCCTTTTGTTTAATAAATCCAAATAGAGTATTTAAGTTCAGCTGTAACCTGGCTCGAAAGTGTCTAAAAGTCAAGCTTATTAAGGGGTTTATTTAGACAGGTATTCCAATGTCCAATTTAGGTATAGGGTAATTAGATAGAAATCTTATATATTGAAATTCTTACAAAAATTAACTTTTCAACTCAAAAACATATCCTATTTTCTACTTATTTTATGAAAAAAAATCCCGGATTTTCGGGATTTTTAATTTTTTTGCGACTCTAAATTCAACTATTTTTTACTCCAAACCGCCCTTTTAGTTTTACTACTACTTACAATCAGCCCTTTTACAGACATTCTATGTAAAATGTTTCCAATTTTTTTCTTTTTTTGTTTATCCGTCAGAATTTCTGACAATTTAGGTATCAAAAAAGTTTCCAACTCTTTTTTTGAAGCAGATCTTACTTTCAAATAATCCAATATTAGATTTTCATAAAACCTAGTTTCAAGCCCCTTTTTATTCAAATAATCACCCACAGAATTGGTTTTCTCAGCTAATGATGCCGATATGTATATATGTGGATATCTACCTTCTATATACCCCAACTTTCTTAACCTATTAGCAGCAGTTTGTTCGATTTTCTTTTTTTTCTGAACATTGTCTAATAAGATTATATCTTCCAAAGATAAATCTGTGTTTTCTGCTAAAATTCTAGCATAATTTACATCTAAAACTTTACCAAATATTTCTACTTTCACTTGTTCACTGGACAAATCATAAGTTGGTAAAGGGAAAAACCTATCTCTTTGATATCTAAACATTCTTCTAATACCACTACCTACAGTATCTATCATATTCAAATTCACCATAGCATCCGCTAAAAATCTATTTCTGTAGTATCTCGGTGGGGTATCAGTATCTATAACAGCCTCTATAGTTTTTGGTATAAAATAACCATCATTCGCAAAAATCAAACTATCTGTTTTCTCTACAACTGTAATCTTAGAACATTTTGAATAATCTTGATGAGCAATACAATTATTCAAAGCCTCTCTTATGACATAAGGTTCATACTTATCCACTTCTTCTGGAAATAAAGAACCAGCACCGTGCATATACCTATATTTCAAATTTCTTATTTTGGCATACAGATCATTAACTGTTTTTATAAAAGGTGGAAAAAAATGCTGATAATCTAAATCTTCTCCATTTGTATCTTTTAAAATCCAACTTATTTGTGCAACGGCAGGACTTAACAAGTCTTTAGACTCCTCTTTTCCTAATAAAATCAATGCGGCATTAGTGACCTTATTATCATTTAATAATTTTGCTTTTGATAAAAAGGTCTTTTTATCCCAAGAAGCTATTTCTTCCTTTTGAATATTAGGATGTTTAATAGCAAAATTTTCTTTTGCTATTAAAACAGCGACATCATCAATATCATCAAATGAAGCACCCCTAGCAACTTGACCAGACCAATCAACCTGACCTTCATTTAAAATTTTCTTGATTGTCTCTTGATCCATTTCTCTTAATTGCTGCCCAACTCTCATATAAGGAATTTTATTAAAAGTCAAATATTTACCAACAGGTCGTGATGGTATGTCTATTGCTATAACCTTTTTACCGTCAATACAATATTCAATAACTTCTATTCTTTGCCCTGTTTGCTCATAAATAAATTCTTTTAAATTTTCTTTATGAAGATCAAAGTTTGTACCAACAACCTGCATATTATTATCAATACCTAAAACCAAAAATCCACCACATTCATTTCCCAAAGCAACACAATACCCATGAATACAATGCGGATCTTTATTATCTGTAATAGGAAAGTTATTTTTGGCTTCTTTATATTCCACATGTTCATTTTCATGACCAAGATTATTTAAAAATTTTTCAAAATCCGACATAACTCCACCTAATAATTATCATCATATAAAGTATATATAAGTAGATAAAATAATCAACTTGAATATATTAACCCCCTTCTAACAAATCCCCAACTTGTAATGCAGCATTTTAGCCATATCTGTTTTCTGCGGCTTTTTTGTCATATTAAGAGTGTTTAGATTTTATCAAATCCACTTTGGGGCAACCGTGGGGCAACTTTGCCCGTCCAATAAAATCAATATGTATCCATATGCAATCAGGAACAACTATCTGAAAAAAGAATATTTATTTCGCCCTGATATTCAAAATTAAACATTAATCAAACAAAATCACTTTATTAAATATAATACTTTGTTTTTACAATAAAAATTTTAGTAAAAATTCAAAAAAGTTGTTTTCTCATAACCTGAAGGTCTGTGGTTCAAATCCACACTCCGCAACCAAGATTCTCCGCAGTAATCTGCGGATTTTTTGTTATTTTTACTTCCTAAAATACACTTCTATTTGTACCCTTTTGCTATGTATTTGCTATACATAGCATTCATAACCATTTTGCAGAATTGTTGAATATTCAACCATTTTTAGTATCATGTCCTTGATTTAAAAGGATTAAAAATGCAAACCAAATACCCATACATCGAATATCTTTTGCCAACAAAAAACCAATTAGAAAAATGCACCTCTCCTGCCGAACAATTTGCATTAACAAATTTTAATATCATTTGTAAAAATCATATCATTCAATTACTTGCAAAATTAGGCTTTTTAAGTATTCCAAAGAAAAAACTGCCTTTAGACGTAACCAGAAACCCCAAAAAAGCAAACCAGTATATTCAATTCATCCCGCAAGACCCATACCATACCCAATTTTTTGAACTTCAAAACACTTATTTGGATGATACCCAGATACAACCCGTTTTAAATTACATATACGACTGCATAAATAATTCAACAATCACACAACACGATCTAAATAAATTAAACCCGTCTGCCACCAGTTATAATAAAAAATTTCGCGAGATACAAAAAAATTCAACCAAAAGACAACAGGTTCGTATCAGTGATTTTTTCATTTCTGCCCATATACTTTATGAAAATCTACTACGAATTTATAAACTTAATTCAATTAATGCAAAAAAACTATATATTGCCCAAACAGAATCTTTAATTCTTTGCATAGAACAAACCCACCGTTTTTTTACTGTATGTATTCAAACCATTAACTCATCCAAGGGTAAAAAAGCACAATATAAAAACACCCCAAAAATAATGAAAAGAATTAAACAAATTATGCGGGATAATAATTTAAAACCAGATTACCAATCTGAATCAGAAAACCGCAAAAAAATAAAACAACTTTATGAGGCCAAATTTCAAGAACCTCTTAATATTTCGGCCCCAACACTTACAAAATATATTCAAGATTGTGTCGCCACAACATTTCAAAAAAACGACTAATTTCAATCTGATTATTTTTTTTGCCAAGCCGAAATTTTCACCGATGGTTTTTCCATCGGTTTCTTGTCATTAATGTCTGCAGATTAAAAAATAAAAAAGGGAGTAATAATGAACAACACGAAATTGTTATCACAAGCAGACGTTGCCAAAATTCTGGGCAGCACCGTACCAAGTCTGAACACCCTGCGTCATCAGGGACGTTTAGATATCCCATATATCAAATTTGGTAATCGCATTCGTTACCGCGAAGAAGATATAGAGCAATGGATTGAATCCAATATTGTAAATCATAAAACAACAGGAGACAAAAATGTCAAATAAAGATAACCTGGTGCCATCCAATCAGTTACCAGTGGACCTGCAAATAAAACCTCAACGTACTGGCAGCCGCGCAAGAAATGAACAACAGCGTCAACGAAAGTCGATGCGAATAAGTATCAATGAAATGCTAAACAGGAAAATGAGCAACGGCAAGACCGTTCAAGACAACCTGTTAGAAACGTTAATCACCAATTCGATGAATACAGGAAGTATATCTGACCTGGTCAAGGCCTTAACCTTCTTGTGTGAAACAAGTGGTCAAAAGCAAATGACAGGTACTCTGAACCTGATTCAAAATCAGCCTGTCAAATAAACAATTAAACAAAGGAGCAGATAATGCCTAGAAATGAGAATACACCCACAACGGGAACACCACAAAACATTTCGTGTCTATCGGAAAATACCGTACCATACCCAGACCCAATAAATGGGATGGAACTGGTGACAGAAATAAAAAAAATACTAAACACGTATTTGTTCATGCCAACAGGTGCAGATGACGCAATCGCAATATGGATTTTACATACATATATCCCAGATGCATTCGATTACACCCCCAGACTGTCTATAATTTCACCAGAACCACGATGTGGCAAAACATCTTTACTGGACTTTCTGACACAGTTATCGTACCGACCACTAAGCGTTTCTGGTATCAGTGCATCTGCAATGTTTCGCGTCATAGAATTGGAACACCCAACGCTTATAATTGATGAAGCTGACACATTCATAAACACCAACGAAGAGTTACGTGGAATCATCAACACAGGATATAAAAAAGATGGCAAGGTCATCAGGTCAGAGATTAATAATAAGAATTTCCGTCCCCAGGTTTTTATTTGCTTTGCACCCTGTGCGATTGCCTGCATAGGCAAAACACCACAGACCATTGCGGACCGCAGTATTATAATCTGTATGGAGAGAAAAACAAAAAATGAAAAACGTGAAAGAATCATATCACGCAAAATCCGTCCTATAACAGGGTTGCTGAAGTCAAAATGCTTGCGATATATGCAAGACAACCGTGAACAAATCTCAGCTATTTACCCAGAATTACCAGAATGGCTGGATAGTCGAGCACAAGACATTACAGAACCACTGTTCGCCATCGCCAGCAACATATCCCCTGAATACCTGACACAATTTACTTCATCGATTAAAACGCTTATGAAAAATCGAAGCAATATCGATGAACTATCTTTAAAAACTATGTTATTATCGGACATACGCAGCATATTCGCCGCCAAGGATTGCGAATACATCGATTCCACAGTATTGGTCGAAGAACTAAAAAATTTAGAAGAATCACCTTGGTACGAATATAATTATGGTCGCGGTCTTAATGTTCATTCTTTAGCTAAATTATTAAAAGACTTCGACATTAAACCAGCACAACACCGCATTGGATATAACCGTGTCCGACAATATGCCCTTGTGGATTTTGTACCAAAATTTGAACGATATTTACCACCAACCAGCCCGACACCACAACAAAAGACCGAAGAATCTTGTCACAATGTCACAATTAACACACCATCAAGAATAATAAACGAAGAAGAATCTGAAAACTTATCAGACATACCATTTTAAATCGTCCAATGGTTGTTTTTGGCTGTGCTACCACACCCAAAAACAACCGTGACATCGTGACAAAAAACAAACTAATAAAAAATGGATAAAATATGGTTTATGGTTATATACGTGTTTCAACCGATAAACAAGACTGTGCCAACCAAAAACTGGGCATAGAAGCCAAAGCCAATGCGCTTGGCCTGCACATAGATAAATATATAGAAGACGACGGCATATCAGGTACAAAAGAACCAGAAAAACGCGCACTGGGTAAATTACTGCATATCATAAATAAAAACGATATTATAATATGCAGTGAATTATCCCGTTTAGGACGAAAATTGTTTATGATAATGCGTATCTTAGAACACTGTATGAAAATCGGTGCGCGTGTATATACTGTCAAAGATAATTATGAACTGGGTGATAATATACAGTCAAAAGTTCTGGCATTTGCTTTCGCACTATCTGCAGAAATAGAACGCGACCTGATATCTCAGCGCACACGTGAAGCATTAGCAAATATAAAAGCATCAGGCCGAAAACTGGGGCGAGCCTTTGGCTGCAAAAACAAATCACATAAATTAGATGGAAAATATTACATTATCAAAAAACTAAAAGAATCCGGCCTATCTAATCGAAAAATTGCAAAAAAATTGAAAGTGAGTTCAACAACCATAAACTATTATATAAAAGCACAAATTAACAAAAATCAATGAACCCCTGTTCCTTTCACTTTTTTAGGGTGATTATAGGCTAAAAATACCTATTCGGCAATTAAAAATATTGAGAAAAATCAATCTTCATTGGATTTTTGCGCCCCTGCAAGGGGTTACAAATGGCAAACAAAAATCTGTCCGCTGCAAAACGTGCAAAAAATGATGAATTTTATACACAATATGCAGACATACAAAAAGAAATCAATGCATATCTGGACTATAATCCCGATGTATTTCGTGATAAAACAATTCTGTTGCCATGCGATGATCCGGAATGGAGCAATTTTACAAAATTTTTTGCCCAAAATTTTGAACGTTTCGGTATAAAAAAACTGATATCTACCAGTTATGCATGTGCATCCAAGGGACCAACCGCTTGTGATGATTATTGTCCAACATTATTTGAATCTGGCGCAAAACAATTTAATGAAAATAAAACACAAACAAACGGTAAAATATTTACACTATGTCGCGATAAAAATTGCAATGGACATATTGATATAAATGATTTGGAATGGAAATATCTGGACGGCGACGGCGATTTTCGCAGTAATGAAATAAAAAAATTACGTGACGCGGCAGATATAATTATTACCAACCCACCCTTTTCATTATTTCGTGAATTTCTGGCATGGATTATTGAGGCAAATAAACAATTTCTTATTATCGGAAGTGTAAATGCCATAACTTACAAAGAGGTATTTCCTTTAATAAAAAACAATAAAATGTGGCTAGGCAACGGTTTTTCTTCCGGTAATGCGTTCTTCGCGATACCAAAGTCAGCTATTAATGAATACGCTGATGGAGTATACAATTCGGAAACGGGGCTTGTAAAATTTCGTAACTGTTGCTGGTTCACAAATATTGAACACGGTCGTCGTCATCAACCATTACAATTAATGACATTGGCCGAAAATATAAAATACAGCAAACACAAAGAAATTCGCGAAAATGGATACCAGAAATATGACAATTATGACGCCATAGAGGTACCATTTACCGATGCAATTCCATCGGATTACGACGGTGTCATGGGCGTTCCAATCAGTTTTTTGGATAAATATTGTCCAGAGCAGTTTAAGATTGTTGGATGGTCAAGACATAATGAATATGACATGGATGGTGGATATTGGCTAGGCGGTTGTAATGACGCGACCTTAAATGGAACATCTGTCTACAGACGTATATTGATACAAAAGAAAGGGATTCTATAATGAAAACAACATTGCACACAGATATAACCATACGTGATATATGTAACGGTTTTGTGTATAACGAACTGGAAGGCAAAGGCTTGTTTGGCTTATCTGGGCATCTGGTTATTCAACCAGAATATCAACGAAATTATATTTATGCCACTGAAAACCGCGAAGCGGGAGTTATTGATTCTATTATAAAGGGATACCCACTGGGGCTGATTTATTTTAATAAAGTCAGTGATGACATGTTTGAGGTACTGGATGGCCAACAACGTATAACCAGTATTGGGCGATTTATTACCAATAAGTTCGCAATCAAAGACGAAAACGGAATGGAGCAATATTTTGACGGTTTGAATCCACATATCCAGGAAAAAATATTAAATACAACATTGCTTATTTATGAATGCACTGGGACTGAAACAGAAATAAAAGAATGGTTCAAAACTATTAACATTGCCGGCATTCCGCTGAATGAACAAGAATTATTAAACGCCATATATTCCGGACCATTTGTAACAATGGCCAAAGCAGAATTCAGCAACAGCCAAAACACCAACATTCAAAAATGGTCTGCATATATATCTGGAACCGCAAATCGCCAAGATTATCTTAAAACGGCACTGGAAT
Organism: uncultured Gemmiger sp.; assembly: GCA_944382785.1. Taxonomy (GTDB): domain Bacteria; phylum Bacillota; class Clostridia; order Oscillospirales; family Ruminococcaceae; genus Gemmiger. The sequence goes on from CALWNO010000101.1 coordinate 8,230, forward strand.
GGGTCAGCAATGGTGATGTCAGCAGATATATGAGTGCACACCGCCAAGACACAAACATCAATGAATTAAAAAATCATTTTAATAGTGTTATTGATTGGGTCAGCGCAGTATTTCCAATGGTAGAAAAAGAAATGCGTGGTCTGGAATGGGGACGACTGTACAATGAATATCATAATCAAGCATATAATCCATCACAAGTGGCAGAAAAAGTAAAAGCATTATATGGTGACCCGTATGTAAAAAACCGCCGGGGTGTGTTTGAATATATATTGGGTAATTGTGTTGATACAAAACTGCTTGAAATTCGGGTATTTGACGAAGCAACAAAACAAGCCCAATATGCCATTCAGACAGCAAACGCAGAGCGCGAACACATATCTAACTGTCCCCTGTGTGCAATTGGGCATGATGCAAACAAAGAAAAAATATGGAAAATATCAGAAATGGACGCAGATCATGTAACCGCATGGTCAAATGGTGGTGCAACAGATATTAAAAATTGCCAAATGCTATGCAAAACACATAATCGCGCCAAAGGTAATAAATAAAAAACCGGTCATACGACCGGTTTTTTATTATTTTACTTCCCAATATTGAGTATTATAACAATTAGTTGTTCCATTTGAGGAAACAATTGTTTTCCAACGCGGATAATCATTGTCCTTTGATTTGTTATTGTCCAGCTGTGTTTTTATATAGTCCTTTTTTATACCTATTCGTTCAATCATCCATCGGTTCCAAACCATATCGTTGCAAATACAAAACCAGTACAGCCATAATTTCTATTGCCCAATCAATAACATCTTCGTTCATTGTTTCTGCTGCCACGCCGTTTGACATTATATTAACATGTTTAAAATCACAATACTTGTCGTACATAATTTCAAATTTACCATTATCTAACTTATCAAACGTTTTTGAAAACGCCCTGACATATCCCTGCGGGTCTGGACGCACATAATTAGAATTAATCAATAATTTTTTATCTGCATTACTACCATCACGATATTTTAATTTATCTAAAATATCCCTATGGTTTTCCCTGTCAGTTTTACCGTTTCTCAGGTTTTTTATTATATACTCACCAACCGGAGCAAATAACTTTAAACCCGACTCATATGCATTCCAAACGATATCTTTACTTAAATCATCAGCCCAAGATAACGTTCTTAACAATTGCCCTGCAGACGACCGCGCCAAATATTTATTTAAATTTTCTAACCGTTCTTTTTCTGTTTTTTTATCTTTTATATAACTTAAAACTGCGCACACTTCTAAAACATTACCAGCGATCAAAAACGCATCATAAAAACGTCTGTTATCACATAATAAACAAAAAGACTTCAGCCCACTCGCAATTCTTTCGTAAAGATTCCACCTAACAAAATCAAATATCGGTTCTGTACCCACAAAATCCGGAATCTTTTCTGGCACAAACTCCTTTATTATCACCAAATCTTTCAGTGTCTTCATATTCCACATAAAACATCACCTTCAAAAATATCAACCGGTCAAATGACCGGTTGGTACATCTTAGTTTTCCTTTCTAACCCCTTTGAATGGCGTTCCATCGGATTTTACATCCATAAATCGCCCTGTTTCACTATTACGTTTAACATAGCAGCCATTCGTTGGATTAAAACACTGCGACCGTTCTTTAACAGCCCCAATTCGACTATTATCACCATATGGTTTATTTACCGCCATAACAAACCTCCTGTATTACAACAAGTCCCCTTGGTACATTCACAACGATTACCAGCACGTTTTAGTGCCTTGTCTTTCGTTTCCTGAGTAAATGCAGGCGGGCTTTTATGATTTGAATCACCATAAGAACTGGTGTTGGCATGACACTTTTGACAAAGCACCATTGCATTATCCAAACCATTACCACCATCAATACGGATATGATGAACTTCTAAGTCTTTTGTATTTAAATATCTACTTGCCATATTTTTTCTCCTTTATGTTTATAGCAAGGAGAAAACTGTTTACTTTTTTTTCTTCGTATCTTATAGTACATTTGTGCATAAAAACGTAATCAGTTTTCTCTGGTTCCGTTTCCCACCGATTATTCGGTGGGTACTTTTTTGGCAAAACACACCATATATTGTGATTTTTTGCCAATACAAACATATATATTGATTTACCACAAAATAAACAACAAAAAAATATTGTACAAAAAATATTTTTCGCTTTACTTTTAAAAATGCGGATATTCTGCATATTTGACAAAGAAAACAGAATCGGTGTATTTATACTAAACACATATTTGTATAAAAAAATTAAACTTTTTAATACTCTTAACTGATTCGGATTACTTAATTTTTATTCCGAATCACTAACAAACTCCATCATTTTATCTGTTGCTTTTTGCATGGCGTTGCGAACAGGATCAGCAGTCAGGCGGGCATATACTTGTGTCGCGCTAGCAGATTTATGCCCCAATGATTTGCCAATAATATGCAAACTTGCGCCAGATATTGCCTGGTAACTGCCCATCGTGCGCCGTAAATCATGCAAACTCAGGTTTTTAATCCCTGCACGACGCAATAATTCATGCCATGGTCTTTTTGGATCTTCCAAATGACCACTTTTACTTCTTACACTCGGCAACACCCAGTCCGAATTCTTGCTATGGTTGATTTTTTCAAACAATTCCCTTAATTGATTTGTCATTGGAACCTGCATCGGTTCACCATTTTTAGTATCTGGTAAATAAATAAAACCATTAACCAAATCCACCTGAGACCAGCGCAAAGACAATATACTACTTCTGCGCTGTCCAGAATACAACGAAATCAAGATATAGTTCTTGAATACCTCGTTCTGTTCGGTTTCCAATGCCGCAAACAATCTTTGCAGTTCATCAGATTGCAAAAATCTGTCACGAGTTTGTTCTTTAAATTTTGTAATATCAGCGGCGGGATTCGCATGTCCATTCATATACCCATGTTTTGCCGCAATTACATAAATATGTTTAATCAACGACAACACACGGTTTGCCGTATACGGACTATGTGTTTGCTTGGTATTATTATGCAGCTTGGCTATTTCAACCGGCTTTATACCCAACATCATCCGATTATGAAAATCCTTCAAATGATGAGTAAATATACTGTCATCATTTACAACAGATCGCGGTTTCTTATAAACAATGGAATATTCAGGACGATAAATCGTTTCATAAAACTGTTTGAAGGTAATATCGTGCAAATTTTCACGCCGTTTTTCACCAGGATCAATACCCTTTGTTGCATTTTCAGCCATTGTATGTGCCCTTGCACGAGCAACGGCCAGTTTTATTTGCGATGACCGCCCTATCTTGGTACGCACTGGTCGTTTATTAAAAAACATATAATGATAATATGTCTTTGTCCCACCATACGTCACAATTAACATCAATCCATCAGTTGATCCAGAATCGTAATAAATCGCCTGCCCTTGCTCTTTGGCGGGAATTGGTAGTGCCGCAATTGCTTTTTCAGTAAAATTGATATGCTGTGATTTCATATTTATTCAATCCGTGACTTTTCCATCTGTCTGATTTGCATACAACCGATTATTTATCCTTGGTTAGCTTCACAATGCGGTCAAAATCACTTTCTATCTTCTGGGTCTTGTTAAACTCATCATATATTGCTTCTGCATATTGTTTAGCATCCGATGCACTAACTGACCCCAATCCATGTAATACTTTATAATTATTAAACGCCAACAATCGATCAACAGCCTCAGCAAACTGTGACATGCTAAATGCTTGTTGCTGTTCAATCTGATGTTCTATATAATCAAAAAACATTGTCACAACACGCTCAAGATCTTTCAGTTCTTTTTCGCTCAAATAATTCTTGGCCACCGAAACATCCATTTTCAAAACACGACCATTTGGCGAATTTTTCCAACTGGTCAGTCCCATATGCGGTTTATCCAGACTAGCACGTTTTTTTATAACCTCAGCCGCAGTAGAGCCATGTATAGCATAATGAAACTTGTTCTGAATATTTGCATAAAAGTTTATAGCTGCCTCTGATTGCGGGTCATAATCAATACTACATTCCGCAAAAATATCAGTTATTTGCTGATAAACACGACGTTCACTGGCGCGAATTGAGCGAACCCGTTCCAATAATTCCCGAAAATAATCCCGACCAAATGGTTTTCCAGCCAGTTTTAAACGTTCATCATCTAAAACAAAGCCCTTTTGAACATATTCATGCAAGACCTTGGTCGCCCAAATACGAAATTGCGTTGCCCGTTTGGAATTAACCCTGTACCCAACCGCAATTATCATATCCAAATTATAATAATTTGTCGGTTTTGATATTGGATAAACGGCAGAATTCTGGGAATGTGCAAAATTTGCACATGTATTTTCCGCATTTAGTTCATTATCTTTATAAATATTTTGAATATGTTTTGTTACAACGCTTCTGTCTACACCAAACAACTCGGCAATCGCGGCCTGTGTTAACCACAAGGATTCCTGAAAAATCAAGCCGTTAAGTTTAACCGTACCATAATCACTCTTATACAAAAACATCTCGCCCATAACAGGGGTCAAATCGTTTGTTTTGTTTTCTTTTAATTTCTTGACCATAAAATCCCCCTTTTATTACCAATCGGTTACAAGATACAACCATTTATTCGACCTATAACCCGGACACTTTTTGCTATGTATTTGCTATTGCCAGCATTTTTTGCTATGAATTTTCGTTTTTTGCTATTGATTTTTATTTATTTTCACAATAACCTATAACCCGCAGAAATTCAAGAAAAATTTAAAATTATTCATCAAATTTTATCAAATATTCCACAGACTGAAGGTCTGTGGTTCAAATCCACACTCCGCAACCAGTTAAAATGAAAACATACCCTTGTGGTATGTTTTTTTATTTTATATGTATTATGTTGGATTTGACCCACAGAAATAATATGGTTCAACCACCGAAACCAGGCGGACGGCAGTACGCCGATTTGCATACACACAGATTTCCAGGTCAGATTCTGTTCATATTTTCGGTACTGATGGTGCAGAAAATCTAGAAAATTATAATATTGCATTATTTTACAATAAAACTGATATACCTGTTAAATTCACAGTTAATTTTATGATATAATAACATGTATTAACCAGGAGAAAAAATATGAAAAAAATATTATCAATTTTATGTGCAATATTTTTATTCGCATGTAATGATACCCCACAAATTACCGGCACATGGACCCAACCCGTGCCAAATATGCCCGGCATGACCCAGGGTTTTGTACTAAACACCGATGGCTCGGCCCAATCTGTGAACATGGCAACACTGCAATACGACACATGGACCCGGGATGGTGATACACTGACCATGACGGGCCAAAGTATTGGAAATGGTCAAACCATAGAATTCACAGAATCTTATACCATCGAAACATTAAACACAGACACCCTGGTGTTGCGTGATGGTGATACAA
>CALWNO010000102.1 GCA_944382785.1 uncultured Gemmiger sp.
TTTTCCATATGTTTTGTAAGTAATTTTCTTAGATGATAAAATTAAAAAATTCCCCATAATGTATCGTGAAGTTAACAAAAGCTTCAAAAAAATTCGAAACTTTCTATTAAAAGTTTTGAATAAAAAAATTGGGCAAGAAACACCTGCCCAAACAAAGTAGATACAGACAAAATCTATATCAACCTTACTGACATAAGAATGATAATGGATTTTAAATTTAAAAGCAACTGATTTCTTTTAATTGTCTGTATCTCCTTTTTTTGCCGAGTCAGCCCTTCGGCAAGGCAATGTGACAAAAAAAAGGAGAAAAACCATGTCACAAATTCTTAACAAAATAAAAAAACATTATATTGGGGCACAAGCAGAATACCTGATTCGCGAAAGAGAAAACCAGGGACACTATGGACCACAATGGGCGAAAAACAAAACATTGCACAACTATACAGACAGCCTGATATTAAGTTGTTTAACTGAACAAGAAAGACAAACCTTTCGGCAAAAGGCATGGCAGTGCAAGGAGTTTGACACCTATGTGGCTCTAGACCCTGTGAATCGAGCACAACGGTTATTAGAGGTAATAAACACCAACGAGTGCCCCGACAACATCTTGGAACCACTGATTTGTGATTCTTGGTGTTATTCAGAACACGATTTAAACAGCAGACAAATTTTCGCGAAAATATTTGCAGAGTTTAAAAACTGCACACATTTTCTGAAAACGAAAAGACGGTTGCCACAGCTTTTCACTGTATATCGTGCTGGTTCAGAAGACGGAATATGTTGGACTATTGATAAATCAATAGCAATCCGATTGCAAAACAGACCGCCACTTTTCAGACTGCCAAAACCAGAATTTCTGCAACGAGAAGTATCGCGGGATGATGTAATTTGCTACATGTATAACACAGAAGAAAAGGATATTATCATTTTACCACAAAGCGATAAAAAAGGTGAATCCCATGCGGAATAAAAATAAAAAGCCGCAGGCGATACAGTTGGAATTTGATTTTAATATCCAAAATCCAAATCAGAATCCTAAAAAAACGAAAAAAAAGAAGTGGGGGAATAAAAATCCCCCACACAAAGAAGCTGTACAATTAGAATTTAATTTTACCAAGGATTTAAGCCATGATCGAATCAAATAAAACAATTGAGACATATATAACAACAAAAGAATTCGCCCAAATAATAAGATACAAGCCAAATACATTGGCTAAATGGCGAATCACACACCAAGAAAAAATACCATATATAAAAACTGGTGGGCGAATTTTATACCCATTAAGCAGTGTTATGGAATGGATTGAGAGCAAGGAAACCAACGGATAAAAAGCTTGATTTTCTTGGTGTTCGAGTAAACATGTCACAAATTAAAACGAAACCAAATGTCTGCCAATAAGCATCATTTTACAAAAGAATATTTGAACAGTTTGCAGCCAGCACAACCCAAAAAACGATATGTTGTGTATGATTCAACACAAACATGTCTGTCTGTACGGGTATCTGACAACAATGTCAAATCGTTTGTGGTATTAAAAAAACACAATAATAAAGTGGTAAGAATAACATTGGGACATTACCCAGAAATGTCTATTCAAGAAGCACGAAAACAAACAATAAACATTCTGTCAAAATTCCATGCCGGCGAAAACCCAAATCAAACAAAGCACGAGTATCGCATACAGAAAACTTTGGGTGATTTATTCGCCGAATTTATGGAAAGATATTCTAAACTGGAAAAGAAATCTTGGCGACAAGACGAACAAGAAATACCAAAGTTTCTTGGACATTGGTTTAATCGTAAAATTGGTGATATCTGCAAGCCAGAAATCCAAGCATTATTTGATAAAATTTCTGCTAATAATGGCAAATACCAAGCTAATCATACATTAGAACGGTTGCGGGCAATGTATAACAAAGCCATTGAATGGGATTGGATTGCTCAAAATCCTACAAATAATATAAAGAAACATCGTACAACAAAACGAGATCGTTATATGACCAAGGAAGAAGTTATAAAATACAAAAAAGCGCTATGCAAAGAGCCACACATATATCAGGCATTTTTCCTGCTGTTATTATACACAGGTGCAAGAAAAAGCAATGTATTGGCTATGCGGTGGTGTGATATTGATTTAGAACAAAAAATTTGGCACATCCCAGATACCAAAAACGGCGAACCTGTCACCGTTCCTTTGATAGACCAAGCCATACAAATATTAAATAAATTGCCACATATCAGCGAATGGGTATTTCCAAATCCTGAAAATCCATCGCGACATTATGTCTATTTTACCAAAGCATGGAAACGAATCTTGAAACAATCGAACTTGGATAATTTAAGGGTTCACGACCTTCGCAGGACAATGGCTTCATGGCAGGCAATTCAAGGCACCAGTTTATTGACAATCGGAAAATCATTGGGACACAAATCTATGCAATCCACTGAAATTTATGCCCGATTATCAACGAAAGCCGTCCGAGATGCTATGCAAAAAGCAATAGATAGCAATCAATAACACCTAATTTTAATCCAAACATAAACGGCACAAAAATAAATATATCTGTTGTGTATATCCAACAGGTACATGGGATTTTTATGCAAAAACACACATAAATATGGAATAAAAATGATAGATACTATAAAAATAGCGGTTCCATTAAACCTGGTAACTTTCAGAAGTTATGATAATTTCAATATAGATGCTTTATATCTAGAAAGGGTGCTGTCGTGGCAAGCTGCCCCCATAAAAGCCCCATTCAAACCGTACCGCGAGCACACAACAGATGAAAAAAATACATATGGATATTTACCAGAAATATCTATATCAATGTATCCGAACCAAATAGGTTTTTGTGTTATACGATTTTCTGCCCCTATTATGTTATATGGAAACAATATCCGAGAAATAAAAGAAACCGACTTTACTTGTTTAATAATAACATTACAGGCAAAATTAAAACACCTGAATATCGATATATCTCTGGACGATATAAGCAATGCTTATGTTTGGGAAGTTCATACCTGTAAAAACATAGACCTTACAAACTATTCTTCTACTGACACTGTTTTATCCACACTGAACAAATTGCATTTTGCCAAAATAATACAAAAAGGTGAAACGAAGTTTTACAACACAGAAATACAAAAAGAATCCAAGGATGGTCGCAAAGTCAATATAGTTTGTTACAAACCTGGCTCAAAAAGCACACCATCATACGAAATATGTTTTTATGACAAACTAGAAGAATTAAAAAAAACAGCCGCAGGAACAGAGATATTAAATAATAACCCAGAATTATCAACAAAAACAGATATTATTCGGTTTGAATACAGAATATATCGCACACAAATGTTAAGATCTAAACTGAGCCAATGCGAATTAGATCAAGATATATCATTTAAAAATATATTCAAAAATCAAATTGTCAAAAAATTAAACAAAAATATATGGTCTCGCATAATAGACCCTGCCTTGTATATATTACCATATTTGAACCGAAAAACTGACTCTTTATGGAAAAAAATAGAAAAACTAAACCTGAAACCAATGAAAAGTCTTTATGCATACAGCATATATAAAACCTTTTCCAAAGAAGGGTTTGACAACATACCCCAATATATAATCAACCCAAAAACCAAAGTGTTAAATAAAATCAAAACACAAATGGCACAAATATACAATATTAAACCAACAAAAATACAAACAACCATATATCACATAAAAAATGAAATATTAAATAACAACCCGTTTATATAACCATGCCCCAACATATATAATATATATAATATTAACTTTTATAGATATATTTTCTATATAAATATATATATGCATATATAAGATAAATAGTTTTAGAACTGTTTATAACTAAATGGACAAGATATGAGTATTAACATATATGCCAAAGTTTCAGAAATAGCAAATATCATAGAAGTTATATCTAAAC
>CALWNO010000103.1 GCA_944382785.1 uncultured Gemmiger sp.
AGTCAATCTGTTTTTGCGGGGCATGGTGCCCCTGGTGGGCTTCAAGAGCACAGCTGTGACCTATGAGCGCCACGAGCGAATTGCAGGGGAAAGCCACTATCCCCTGTCCAAAATGCTGGGCCTGGCCTTTGACGGCATCACCAGCCTTTCGGTCAAGCCCATCCGGTTCATCACCGGATTCGGCGTATTGGTGGCCCTGATCTCCTTCATCGGGGTGATCTGGGCTATGGTGGAGGCCGCCCTGGGTGCCACCGTATCCGGTTGGGCGTCCACCACCTGCATCATCTGCTTTGTATCCGGCGTACAGCTGATCTGCCTGGGTGTGATCGGTGAGTACATCGGCAAGATTTATATGGAAACCAAGGCGCGGCCCCGCTACATCATCAGCGAACGCACCTGGGACAAGGAGGAGGACGCATGAGCAAACAGGTCTGGAAAGGGTCCACCCTGCTGAATCCCGAGCCGCCGGTACTGGTGAGCTGCGGCAGCCCCGAAAAGCCAAACCTGATCACGGTGGGCTGGTGCGGTACCATCTGCACCCAGCCGTCCATGCTGTCCATCAGCGTGCGGCCGGAACGGTACAGCTATGATCTCATCAAGGACAGCGGCGAGTTTGTGGTGAATCTGCCCACCGAGCGCCTGACCCGTGCGGTAGACTGGTGCGGCGTCAAAAGCGGCCGGGAGGTGGACAAGTTTGCCGCCATGGGCCTGCATGCTGCTCCCGCCGCCAAAGTCGGCACCGTTCTTCTGGAAGAAAGCCCCCTGAATCTGGAGTGCAAGGTCACCCAGCGTATCCCTTTGGGCAGTCATGATCTGTTTTTGGCGGAAGTGGTAGCTGTGGACGTGGACGAGAGCCTGCTGGACGAAAACGGCAAGCTTTGCCTGGAGAAAGCAAAGCTGATCGTCTACTCCCACGGGGAGTACCTGGCCCTGGGGCGCCGGTTGGGGACCTTCGGGTACAGTGTGCGAAAGAAAGCCAAACGGAGCAGATAAAACCTAAACCTTACAAAAAGGCCGCCGGCCGGGAATGCAAAACCCGGTCGGCGGCCTTTTGCCGTCCTTCCCGCAAAAAGCTGCCGCAGAGGAGAAATTCCTCTGCGGCAGGTACGGAGAAGATATGGGAAGATTGAGGATTACTTCTTCTGGACGTACTTCAGGCAGTCGAGCATAACGGCAACCAGAATGATGATGCCGGAGAAGACGAACTGCAGGTTGGTATCGATGCCCAGGGTGGTCAGGGAGTATGTCAGCGCGGTGAAGATGAATACACCGACCACAACGCCGGAGATCTTACCGATACCGCCGGTGAAGGAGATGCCGCCCACGACGCAGGCCGCGATGGCGTCCATTTCCCAGCCCTGGCCGTACGCGGCAGAACCGGAGCCCACCATGCGGATGCATTCAAGCCAGGAGCCGAAGCCGTACAGGACACCGGCCATGACAAAAGCACCCACGGTGACCAGGAAGACGGAAATACCGGAAACGGAAGCCGCTTCAGGGTTGCCGCCCACGGCGTACAGGTTCTTGCCGAAGGTAGTCTTGTTCCAGATGAACCAGACGATGACCACGGCGGCCACAGCCCACAGGATGATGGTGGGGAAACCGTTGATCTTGGGAATGATCATGCTGGGGATGTTGGACTCAATGGCACCGAAGGAAACGCCCTTGGTGGAGTAGGTGACCAGACCGAAAATAACCAGCATGTTGGCCATGGTGGAGATAAAGGGATGCATCTTGAACTTGGCCGTGAAGAAACCGGCAATGGTGGTGAAGATGGTGCACAGCACAATGCAGATCACCAGAGCCAACAGCACGCGGGCGATGACCGGCAGACCGGTAAAGTCAAAGGTATGGCCGAACACCGAGCCGGTGTTGGGGCCGGAGTGCATCACGATGGTAGCGGCGGTCATGCCCATACCGACCATACGGCCGATGGACAGGTCGGTGCCGGCCAGCAGGATCAGACCCGCAACACCCAGAGCCAGGAACATACGCGGCGAAGCCTGCTGCAGAATGTTCAGGATGTTGTTGAGGGTGAGCAGCTGCACATTCTTGACGATGGGCGTGATGATGCACAGGGCAATAAAGATGACGATGATGGCAATGTACAGACCGTTGCGCAGCAGGAAGTCCCGGCGGTTGAAGGTGTACTTGTAGTTTTCCCACTTCTGGGCCAGGGACTCCCCTACCGTGAACTTGGACATGCGCAGCATGTCGATGAGGTGATACTTGTAGTCAAACGCCGCATGCTGGCGATCCTTGACCGCCTGCAGGTCCTTGTCCAGCTGCATCTTGGCGTCAAACAGACGGTTTTTGTGGACGTACTTTTCGTCCTTGATCTCATGGGCGTCGGTGAGCTTGGAAAGGGTGGCCTGATGCTCCTTTTCCAGCTGCGCCACAACCGCCTTATACTTTTCCTGAGCAGCGGCCCGCTCCAGCTCGCAGCTGGCCACCACAGCCTGATAATAATCGGTGTTATAGTGCTCTTTCAGGTAGCTTTCGGCTTCGGCGATGAGCTTGGCGATGGCGTCCTTGTTCTTGGCCTCCATAGCCTTGGCCTTTTCCAGTTCGGCCTTCTGCTGGGCGATCCGGGTCTGCTTTTCCGCCTCGGTATAAATGCGGTCGCGCTTGAGGTTGTCAATATTGTTCTGGATCTCAATGACCCGGTCGGTACCGTCCGCACGCAGGGCATTGATCTGTTCCTGAATGGCACCGATGTGCTCGTCGATGGGCTGCAGAAGCGCCGCTTCCTGTTCAGCCGTCAGGATTTTCGTTTTTTCTGTCACCATAAGTAATTTCCCCCACTTACAGGTATTTCGCACTGAGTCTCAGCAGCTCTTCCTGATTGGTCTCCTTGGTATTCACGATACCGGAAAGATGACCATTGGACATAACGCCGATACGGTTTGTGATGCCCAGGATCTCAGGCATTTCGGAGGAGACAACAATGATCGTCTTGCCCTGTTTTGCCATGTTGATGATCAGCTCATAAATTTCGTACTTGGCGCCCACGTCGATGCCACGGGTCGGCTCGTCCATCATAAAGACCTGCGGTTCCCGTTCCAGCCACTTGCCGAAGATGACCTTCTGCTGGTTGCCGCCGGAAAGGCTGGTGATCATATCGTCCGGGCCCATGCACTTGGTGTGCATGATCTTGATCTCCTTGTTGGTGGCCTTGACCATCTTGGGGTTGGACAGCGCCAGACCGGCCTTGTACTGGTTCAGGTTGGCGATAGTGGTGTTGAAGGTCAGGTCACACTTGAGGAACAGGCCGTTTGCTTTGCGTTCCTCAGTGATCATGGCAAAGCCGTGTTCGATGGCTTCTTTGGCGTTGTTGAAGTTCATCATACGGCCTTTGAAGTATACACGCCCGGCGGCGCGGGTACGGACGCCGAAGATGGTTTCCAGCAACTCGGTACGGCCGGCACCCACCAGACCGTACAGGCCGAAGATCTCGCCTTCCCGCACATCGAAGGAGATATCCTGCAGGCGCGGTGCGTACTTGGTGGAAAGGTGCTGTACCGAGAGGATCGGTTCGCCGGGGGTGTTGTCCACCGGCGGGAAGCGGCTTTCCAGAGAGCGGCCGACCATGGCGGAGATCAGTTCGTTCATGTTGGTGTCGGCGGTGTCCTTGGTCATGACCAGGTTGCCGTCACGCAGCACCGAGATCTGATCGCAGATCTCGAAGATCTCGTCCATCTTGTGAGAGATATAAATCAGGGAAATGCCCTGCGCCTTGAGCATGCGCATCATCTCAAAGAGCTTTTCCACTTCCTGCACGGTCAGGGAGGAGGTGGGCTCATCCAGAACGATGACCTGAGAATTGTAGGAGATGGCTTTCGCAATCTCACACATCTGACGTTGGGAAACAGACATATTCCGCATGGGCTGGGTCAGGTTGACGGTCATGCCGAGCTTGCGGAACAGCTCGGAGGCCTTCTTTTTCATTCGCGTCTCGTCAACAACGCCGACGGAATTGACCGGATACCGGCCAAGGAACAGGTTATCGATGACGTTGCGTTCCAGGCACTGGTTCAGTTCCTGGTGGACCATGGCAATGCCGTTTTCCAGGGCATCCTTTGGGCCGGAGAAGCTGATCTCCTTGCCATTGAGGAAAATCTTGCCTTCATCCTTCTGGTAGGTGCCGAACAGGCACTTCATCATCGTGGACTTACCGGCGCCGTTTTCGCCCATAAGCCCCATGACAGTTCCGCGTTTGACGTCGAGGTTGATATGATCAAGAACCCGGTTGCGGCCGAAGGACTTGCACATACCACGAATTGACAAGACGATATCGTCTTTCGCATCTGCCATTCTAGTTACTCCCGTATCTGCAAATTTAACAGCGGCGGCCCAAGGCCGCTCCTGCTGTGGTTTCATCAAAAAACGCTATTAGGGAGAAGCTGCTGCTTTGCATATCAACTCCCTAATAGCAAGTGGGTGTTACCTGTTAATAGATCGGTTCACCGCACAGTGCGGTGGGAATCACTGGCTCAGCAGAGCCGTGTAGGAAGCGCCGTTGTCGGTCTTGACCATGTTGATGGCAAAGGCATCATACTGGCTGGGGTTGCTCAGACGGTTGGTGATGTTGGCCTCGGTCTGGCCGTCGCCGGCGATGTATTCGACTTCCAGGTTCAGCAGATCGTCATAGTTCTGCAGCAGGGGCTGGTAGGTGGAGCCCAGGAAGTTATCGGCGGAGTTGTAGATGTCCAGCCAAACCTTCTTGGTGGGATGGGTGGTGGCATCCAGCTGGTTGGAGACGGGCTCGTAGACCTTGGTGGAGTCCATGAAGTCCTCATAGTTTTCCTCGGTGACAGCCACGTTCAGAGCGTAGTAGGAGCGCTCGTCTTCCACATACTTGTAAACGTCGTCGCTCAGCACGTTGCCGGCTTC
>CALWNO010000104.1 GCA_944382785.1 uncultured Gemmiger sp.
GCCCGCATCATCAGCTGGTCGGAGGGCATCTGCACCCCGCAGCGGGCGGCCAGGTCCATGACGATGGTCTCGTACAGCGCCTTGTCCGGCCGCTGGAAGGTCACCGTCAGCCCGAACCGGGCGGACAGGCTCATCAGCTCCTGGCGGGTATCCCCCGCGTGGATGTCGTCCCCCGCCATGCGGTCGGACATGGTTTCCTTGACCAGGTGCCGCCGGTTGGAGGTGGCGTACACCGCCACGTTGCGGCTGCGCCCGCCCACACTGCCTTCCAGAATGGCTTTCAGGGCGGCAAAGTTGTCGTCGTTGGAGGAGAAACTCAGATCGTCGATGAAAAGGATGAACTTCAGCGGATTGTCCGCCAGGTCGTCCATCAGCGCCGGCATCTGGTAGAGCTGGTGCTTCTTGATCTCCACCAGCCGCAGCCCGTCGCCCCGGAACTCGTTGGCCAGGGCCTTCACCGTGCTGGATTTGCCGGTGCCCGCGTCGCCGTAAAGCAGCACGTTGGCCGCCGGCAGCCCTGCCAGCAGGGCCTTGGTGTTCTCGATGATCTTCTGGCGCTCCCGCTCATACCCCGGCAGCTCGCTGAGCCGCTGGGGGTCCGGGTACCGCACCGGGGTCAGCACCCCGTCCTCCAGGGTAAAGACATGGTACCGGGCAAAGATTCCGTACCCCGCATGGGGCACCTGCCGCCGCCGGGCCGCGTACTCCCTGGCATAGACAAGCTCCGGCTCCACCTTCCAGGGCAGGGGCATCTGGTGCTGCAGGGCATCCCCGCCCTCCAGCGGCGCCAGCAGGTCCGCCAGGGTCAGTGACCCCGCCGCCTGCAGCACGCTCAGATCCCGGGCCAGGTTGCCCTCTGCCACCTCCCCGGCGCCCTGGGGTGTCTGGCTGTGCCGGATGCAGAGGTTGTCGTCATTGAGAATGGTGTCCAGTAGGACCCGGCTCCAGTTTTCCCCCCGGGGCAGAAGAGCCGCTTCAAAATCGGCCACGGCGTCCGCCAGCGGAGCGGCGTCGCCGGAATAGGCCAGCGCCGCTTTCAGCATGGCGGCAAAGCGGGTGACGGCTTCGTCCCGCAGAACGCCCCGCAATACCACCAGAGAACCCAGACGGACCGAAAGGTCACGGATGGTCATATACAAACTCCCCCTTATTTACATCCAACAGACAAATGCAGGCTGACCCCAGTATAAACGCTCAGCCGCCGGTGCGCAAGGGTTTGTGAAAATTACCAAAATCCTGTTGACATCGGGCAAAAAATGCGGTACAATCCTATATACACTTTACCAAGCTAAACAGCTGAACTGCAGCGATGGGAACCAGTAACGCCCCACACCACCACCAGAGAGCTGCCGGTCGGTGCAAGGCAGCGGGCAGGCAGGGCGCGAAGTCATCCCGGAGCAGGTCCGGTGAACCCAGTAACCGGACCCGGATGCACCCGTTACCGTGCGGGGCTTTGTCAGAAGCCCAGTGAGCGGGCATGGACACCATGCCAAGAAGAGTGGTACCGCAGAGAGCCTACACGGCCTTTGTCTCTTGGAAACAGGGGACAAAGGCTGTTTTTTTTTACGCTTCACGGGCCTGTTATCGGCCCCATGGGTAAGAAATACGAAAAGAGGATTCCAGAGGAACGAAAGGAGTTGTCCACCATGCTGCTGACCGGCGCACAGATCTTTGTCGAAGTCCTGGTCGAACAGGGCGTCGATACCATCTTCGGCTATCCCGGGGGCGCGGTCCTGAACATTTATGACGAACTGTATAAAAATTCTGATAGAATACAGAACGTTCTGACCGCCCACGAACAGGGCGCCGCCCACGCGGCGGACGGCTACGCCCGGGCCACCGGCCGCACCGGCGTGGTGCTGGCCACCAGCGGCCCCGGTGCCACCAACCTGGTCACCGGCATCGCCACCGCCTTCATGGACAGCGTGCCCATGGTGGCCTTCACCGGCAACGTGGCCACCAGCCTCATCGGCCGGGACAGCTTCCAGGAAGCCTACATCGAGGGCATCACCATGCCCATCACCAAGCACAATTACACGGTGCGCAAGGTGGAGGATCTGGCCGACACCATGCGCAGCGCCTTCCGCATCGCCCAGAGCGGCCGCAAGGGCCCGGTGCTGGTGGACATCCCCAAGGACGTCACCGCCAACAAGTGCGAATTCACCCCCAAGGCCCCGGAACTCATCCGCACCGTCACCCAGGTGGATGAGCAGCAGGCCAAGGAAGCCGCCGAGATGATCAACCAGGCCCAGCGCCCCATCGTCTACTTCGGCGGCGGCGTGCGCAGCGCGGCGGGCTGCCAGCCCCTGCGGGACCTGCTCATCAAGGCAGGCATGCCCGCCACCCACACCCTCATGGCCGCCGGCGTGTTGGGCTACGGCGAACCCCACAACCTGGGCATGCTGGGCATGCACGGCAGCTTTGCGGCCAACAAGGCCATCGCGGAAGCCGACCTGGTGCTGGCCGTGGGGACCCGCTTCTCCGACCGGGTGGCCCTGAATCCCGACACCTTCGCCTCCAGGGCCAGGATCATCCAGATCGACATCGACCCCAGCGAGATGGGCAAGAATGTGGATGTGGACCTGTGCATCGCCGGGGACGCCGCCTACGTGCTCCAGGCCATCCTGCCCCACGTGAACAAGACCGAGCACAAGCTCTGGATGGAACAGATCCGCTCCTGGCAGAAGGTGGACTACCGCCCCCAGGACAGCGAGACCGAACTGCGGCCCCACCAGCTCATCGACGAGCTCTGCCGCCAGGCCGGGCCGGAAGCCGTCTATGTCACCGACGTGGGCCAGCACCAGATGTGGGCGGCCCAGTACCTGCACCACACCAAGAGCCGCGGTTTCCTCACCAGCGGCGGCCTGGGCACCATGGGCTTCGGCTACGGCGCCGCCATCGGCGCCCAGATGGCCCTGGGCCGGGACCAGCGGGTGATCATGCTCACCGGGGACGGTTCCTTCCACATGAACCTCAACGAAGCCTGCACCGCCGTGAGCTACCATCTGCCCATCATTACCGTCATCTTCAATAACTCGGTGCTGGGCATGGTCCGGCAGTGGCAGACCAGCTTCTACGACGGCCGCTACTCCGCCACCGACCCCCACCGCCACACCGACTTCGTCAAGCTGGCCGAGGGCTTCGGCCTCAAGGGCTACCGGGCCACCAACCCGGCCCAATTCCGGGAAGCCCTGGCCGACGCCATGAAGCAGGACGGCCCCACCTGGATCGACTGCCGCATCGGCAAGGACGAGCGGGTGCTGCCCATGATCCCGGGCGGCGGCGACATCAACGATATCATCATGGAATAAAGGAGGGCTCAGCATGAAAAAGGAAACCCAAAACAGCCAGCCCGCCGATCGCCGCCGGGTCATCAGCCTGCTGGTGGACAACCAGAACGGCGTTCTGGCCCGTGTGTCCAGCCTGTTCTGCCGCCGGGGCTTCAACATCGACAGCCTGACCGTGTCGGCCACCAACGACCCCGCCGTCAGCCGTATCACCATCGCCACCCACGGCAAGGACCAGGAGATCGAACAGCTGATCTTACAGACCGAGCGGCTGGAAGTGGCCCGCCAGGTTTTTGAACTCAACGCCGACAACAGCCTGCAGCGGGAGCTGCTGCTGCTGAAGGTGGCCTGCACCACCGCCAACCGGGCGGAAATGCGGGAGATCGCTTCCATCTACAACTCCAAGATCATCGACCTGTCCCCGGACAGCATGGTCTTTGAACTCACTGGCAAGCCGGAAAAGATCAACGCCTTCTTAAAGATGTTCGAGGGCTACCAGGTCCTGGAACTCTGCCGCACCGGCGTCACCGCCCTGGAACGGGGCGGCAAACACCAGCACATGCAGAAACCGCCCCAGGAAGTGCGGGCCGCCCAGCTGCCTCTGCCCGGCACCCATTGCCCCACACCCTGACCAACCTTGTTTCCCGGAAAAACCTTATTTATAAAATGTAATCAGCAAAGGAGAAATGAACCCATGGCTATCAACAAGTACTACGATTCCGACTGCAATCTCGGCGTCCTGGACGGCAAGACCGTCGCCGTCATCGGCTTCGGCAGCCAGGGCCACGCCCACTCCGAAAACCTGGCCGAAAGCGGCGTCAACGTGGTCGTCGGCCTGCGCAAGGGCTCCGGCCACTGGGCCAAGGCGGAGGAGTTCGCCGCCACCCATCCCAACTTCAAGGTCATGGAAGTGGAAGAAGCCGCCAAGGCCGGTGACGTGGTCATGATGCTGGTACCGGACGAACTCTGCGCCGACATCTATAACAGCCAGGTCGCTCCCTACATGACCGAAGGCAAGGCCCTGGCCTTCGCCCACGGCTTCAACATCCACTTCAAGACCATCACCCCGCCCAAAAACGTGGACGTCATCATGATCGCTCCCAAGGGCCCCGGCCACATCGTCCGCCGTCTGTACACCGAAGGCGAGGGCTGCCCCTCCCTGATCTGCGTGGAGCAGGACTACACCGGCAAGGCCAAGGAGATTGCCCTGGCTTACGCTTCCGGCATCGGCGCCGGCCGTGCGGGCATTCTGGAGACCACCTTCAAGGAAGAGACCGAGACCGACCTGTTCGGTGAGCAGGCAGTCCTGTGCGGCGGCGTCTGCGAGCTCATCCATGCGGGTTTCGACACCCTGGTGGAAGCCGGCTACGCCCCCGAGATGGCCTACTTCGAGACCTGCCACGAGATGAAGCTCATCGTCGACCTGATCAACGAGGGCGGCTTCGACAAGATGCGCTACTCCATCTCCAACACCGCCGAGTACGGCGACTACCGCACCGGCAAGCGCCTGATCACCGAGGAAACCCGCAAGGAGATGAAGAAGGTCCTGACCGAGATCCAGGACGGCACCTTCGCCAGCGAGTTCCTCACCGAGATGAGCCCCAAGGGCGGCCGCAAGGTCCACTTCCTGGCCGAGCGCCGGATGCAGTCCGAGCACCTCATCGAGAAGGTGGGCAAGGAACTGCGCCAGATGATGAGCTGGCTGAAGAAGTAAGCTCCAACCCCAAACACAACAGCACGGCCGCCCCGGGCGGCAGAGGAGGATGTGCCCCATGCACAGCGATAACGTCAAGAAGGGCCCCGAGCGCGCCCCCAACCGCAGCCTGTTCTACGCCCTGGGCTATACCCCGGAAGAACTGGACCGCCCGCTCATCGGCGTGGTGTCCGCCTACAGTGAGATCGTGCCCGGTCACATGAACCTGGACAAGATCGCGGACGCCGTCAAGGCCGGTATCCGTATGGCCGGGGGTACCCCGGTGCTCATGCCCGCCATCGGCGTGTGCGACGGCATCGCCATGGGCCACATCGGGATGAAGTATTCCCTGGCCAGCCGGGAACTGATCTGCGACAGCGTGGAGACCATGTACATGGCCCACCAGCTGGATGGTCTGGTCCTGGTGCCCAACTGCGACAAGATCGTGCCCGGCATGCTCATGGCTGCCGTGCGCATGGATGTGCCCGCGGTGGTCTGCTCCGGCGGCCCCATGCTGGCCGGCCGCTACGGCGGGGAGGAGGTCAGCCTTTCCAAGATGTTCGAGGCGGTGGGCGCCTACAAGGCCGGGCTCATCACCGACGAACAGCTGGAGGACTGCACCTGCAACTGCTGCCCCGGCTGCGGCTCCTGCTCCGGCATGTACACCGCCAACAGTATGAACTGCCTGTGTGAGGCCATCGGCATTGCTCTGCCCGGCAACGGCACCATCCCGGCGGTCTACGCCAAGCGGCTGCAGCTGGCCAAACGGTCGGGCATGGCCATCATGGACCTGGTCAACCGGGGCATCACCGCCCGGCAGATCGTCAACGAGCGGTCCATCCGCAACGCCCTGACCTGCGATATGGCCCTGGGCTGCTCCACCAACACGGTGCTGCATCTGCTGGCCATCGCCTATGAGGCGGGGGTGCCCATCGACCTGAAACTCTTCAACGAGATCAGCGCCAAGACCCCCAACCTCTGCCACCTGGCCCCGGCGGGCCCCACCCATATGCCCGACCTGTACGAGGCGGGGGGCATTCCCGCCGTGCAGGCCGAACTGGCCAAGGCGGGGCTGCTGGACCTGGAGGTCCCCACCGTCACCGGCAAGACCCTGGGCGAGAACATCGCCGGGGCAAAAATCCTGGACCAGAAGGCCATCCGCCCCATCGACAATCCCTATTCGGTCACCGGAGGGTTGCAGATTTTGTGGGGCAACATTGCTCCGGACGGCTGCGTGGTCAAGCGCAGCGCCGTGGCCCCCGAAATGCAGCATCACACCGGCCCGGCCCGGGTCTTTGACAGCGAGGAGACCGCCATCACCGCCATCTACAACGGGGAGATTCACCCCGGGGACGTGGTGGTCATCCGGTACGAAGGCCCCAAGGGCGGCCCCGGTATGCGGGAGATGCTCAACCCCACCAGCGCCCTGGCGGGCATGAAGCTGGACACCACCGTGGCGCTCATCACCGACGGCCGGTTCTCCGGGGCGTCCCGTGGCGCGGCCATCGGCCACGTCAGCCCGGAAGCGGCCTCCGGCGGGCCCATCGGCCTGGTGAAGGAAGGGGATACCATCGAGATCGACATCCCCAACGCCTCCATCACCCTGCATGTCAGTGACGAGGAGCTGGCCGCCCGCAAAGCGGCCTACCAGGCCCCCGAACCCAACGTCAAGAGCGGCTGGCTGGCCCGGTATGCCCGCATGGTCAGTTCCGCCAACCTGGGCGCGGTGCTGCGCTGACAATAACAATCCTTTTCACAGCCAAAAAAGGAAAATATCCTGCCTGTTTTGGGCCGCGCCGCAAGGCGCGGCCCTTTTTGCGGTACCTTTGGGAGTAGAGAGAGGCTCCCCCTGTGTAAGGGGAGGTGCCGCCGATAGGCGACTGAGGGGGGCTGCTCGGTTGCCGGGGTAACGATAGGCTGCCGGAGAGTTGTCGCTTTTTGCCGCCAAAAAGCGACGGAAAAACCGCCACCGTTTCGAGGCGGTGGACGCCGACCAGGGCTGCGGCCCTGGACCCGGGGAATGCGGCCACCTACCGACGGCCTACTCAGGCCCTGGGGGCCTGAGCAAGGAAAATGATTTGAAATAGCCTGGCCAAGAGGCTACTGGTAAAACGGAGGAGCGCAACCGGGTAGGGCGCAACCTTGCCGGATGGTTCCGGTCAGCATTTGTTACTGGGAAATGGTTTTTAATCACTTCCTTGTTCACCGGCCCCCAGGCCGGTGAATAGGCCGTCGCAAGGTGGCCGCATCTTGGGGTCTGGGGCCGCAGCCCCAGCCGGCGGCCGCCGCATCGGAACGGCGGGCCCTTTTCGCTTCCTTTTCGGGCACGAAAAGGAAGGAGCATCCCGCAGGCAGCCGCCTGCCCCAAAAAAAGAACAACACTCCCGCAAGCTCCTGCTTGCCAGAACCCGGCAGCCTGCCGTCCGCCCCCCGTCTTGCATCCTCCCCATTTCGTGGTATAATTTCCCACATGGGTCCGTTTTTGAGGACCGAAATCTTTTGGTGGGAGAGAAATTGTATGGCATCCCTGTTATTGCCCATTATCTACCTGGCCTTCATCAGCCTGGGCCTGCCCGACGCCCTGCTGGGCGCGGCATGGCCCAGCATGTATACCCAGATGGGGGCGGACCTGTCCTGGGCGGGCATCGTCTCCATGATCATCTCCGCCTGCACCATCCTGTCCAGCCTGGCCAGCGCCCGGCTCAACGCCGCTCTGGGCACCGGCAAGGTCACCGCCTACAGCGTCCTGCTCACCGCCGTGGCCCTGCTGGGATTTTCCTTCAGCGGGCGGTTCTGGCAGCTCTGTCTCTGGGCCATCCCCTACGGCCTGGGGGCGGGCAGTGTGGACGCCGCCCTCAACAGCTATGTGTCCCTCCACTATGAGAGCCGCCACATGAGCTGGCTGCACTGCATGTGGGGTGTGGGCGCCAGCATCGGCCCCATCATCATGGGACAGGCTCTGGCCGGGGGCGCCTGGCAGGGGGGCTACCGCACCATCGCGGTGCTGCAGTTTGTACTGACCCTGGTGCTGTTTTTGAGCCTGCGGCTGTGGAAGCGCCCCCAGCAGACCCTGGACGGGGCGGACTTTACCCCCCAGCAGCGGTCCATCCCCGAACTGCTCCGCCTGCCCGGGGTGCGCCAGGTGGTGACCTGCTTCTTCTGCTACTGCGCCCTGGAAGCCACCGCCGGCATGTGGGCCGCCAGCTACTGCACCGTGGTGCGGGGCATCGACGCCGAGACCGCCGCCTCCTGGGCCAGTTTGTTCTATCTGGGCATCACGGTGGGCCGCGGGGTCTGCGGCTTTTTGACCATGAAGATCAACGACCAGAACATGATCCGCCTGGGCCAGGCCCTCATCGCCCTGGGGCTGGTGCTTATCCTGCTGCCCGCCGGGCACAATGTGCTGTTTGCGGGCCTCATCACGGTGGGGCTGGGCTGCGCCCCCGTCTACCCCTGCATCATCCACGAGACCCCCGCCAACTTTGGCCGGGAACTGAGTCTGTCCATGACCGGCCTGCAGATGGCCTGCGCCTATGTGGGCAGCTGCCTCATGCCGCCGCTCTTCGGGGTGCTGGGCCAGCATATCTCCATGGCCCTGTATCCCTGGTATATGGCGGTGCTGCTGGTGCTCATGTTCCTCATGGCCGAAAGCCTCCACCGAAAAACCGCCGACCGCCGCCGGGGTCTTGTACTGTAAACACCCGGCTCCGTGTAAACTGAAAGGAATCTGTATGGCAACCCAACTGTATTTCACCCGCCACGGCCAGACCGTCTGGAACGTGGAAAACAAGATCTGCGGCGCCACCGACAGCCCCCTCACCCAGCTGGGCCGCCGCCAGGCCACCGAACTGGGGGAGAAGATCCGGCTGGAAAAGCTGCCCATTGACCGGATTCTCTGCTCGCCCCTGTCCCGGGCTGCCGACACCGCCCGGTGCATTGCGGATGTGACCGGTCTGCCCCTGACGGTGGAACCCCGGCTGACCGAACAGAACTTCGGCCGGTTTGAGGGAACCCCCCGCAACGGGGCGGAGTTTTCCGCAGCCAAGGCCATGTTTGTGGAAAGTTTTGACGGCGGGGAGAGCATGTTCCGGGTGGCTGCCCGGATTTATTCCCTGCTGGACGAGCTGCGCAGCCGGGATGAGACCTGCCTGCTGGTGGCCCACAACGGCATTGCCCGGGTGGTCAACTCCTATTTTTACGACATGACCAACGCCGAGTACGCCGCCTTTGGAATCCAGAACTGCGAGATCCGGCGGTATACCTTCTGATAAAAATACCCCCACTGTCCCGGCCGGGATAGTGGGGGGTTGTTATTGGTGGTAGAGACAGGCTCCCCTGTGCAAGGGGAGCTGGCAGCCGAAGGCTGACTGAGGGGTTGTGAACTTACTGTTGTTGCCCGTAAACGGGAGATGGGGCAGAGTTTACAACCCCACCGCCGCTGCGCGGCACCTCCCCCTTACACAGGGGAGGCTTTGGGCAAGCTCTCCATCTCACAATACCCCGGGCAGACAATCTTCCCTTCTCCGGCGGGGGTTCCCGGTTCTACCAGGGAAAACTCCTGCCGCAGCAGCCGGATGCCGATGTCCACATTGACCAGACGGCGGATGTAGGTTGCGGCATCCCCCCGGAACATGCCGGTTTTGAAAAAGCCGATGGACACGGTCAGGTCGGAGTGGACCGCCAGTTCCGCCTCTCCGGTATCCCCGTTGAGGCCGCTGTTGATGTCGGCACTGACCACATAGGCCCCCGCTTCCCGGGCGCGGTTCAGGCAAAGGATGGCCTGGCGCACCGCACCGCGCACCGTGCCCGAAACCCCGGTGCCCAGCAGACAGTCCACCAGCACCGGACAGGCGGCAATTTCGGCTTCCTGCCCCGCAAAGGACCGCACCGGCACCCCCAGGGCTTTCGCCTTCTCCAGATAGAAGGCGTTGTCCGGGCTGGCTTTCTCCGACACCCGGTAGAGAACACAGGCCCGCCCCGCCTGGGCCAGCAGCATGGCCAGGGCGGCACCGTCCCCGCCGTTGTTGCCCGACCCGATGAGGATGCCCGCCGGGCTGCCCCGGTCCCAGTCCACCGCGTCCCGGATGCCCCGGGCCGCCCGCAGCATCAGCTCCGGGCTGGAGGTCTCGTGTTCAATGGTCCATGCGTCGCATTCCCGCATGGTCTGTACGCTCACCACAGGCAGCATAAGCAAACCCTCCCTTTTTTGGTTGATTCCAGTGTAGCAGAACCGGGTGGGGAAGTCCAGCGGAGAAACGAACAAAAGGCAGGCAGGGGACAAAACTTGCCGAAAAAAGAAAAAATGACGAAGTCAAGATGAAAGCGGCGGCCCGGCACCCGGCGGCGGAAGACCGGTGCCGGGCTGTACACTACCCGGTTTGCCCCTGAAATGGGGGATGGCGGGGCGGGAGAAGATGCGCCTGCTAAGCTTTATGTGGGAGATCAGCAGGTCATTGTAGCTGATACTGTAACCTACTGGGCTACAGATGACAGTGGGGGGTTAATACGGCTCAATGATGCCACCGACAATTCTAATGATTGGACTGTCAGATACAACCCAAACACCGCCACCCTGACGCTGAACGAGGCGACGATCACAGGAAGC
>CALWNO010000105.1 GCA_944382785.1 uncultured Gemmiger sp.
TGGTGTTCATGGTGCTGTTCCAGAAAACCGAGTATACCGACGGTCTTGTGAACCTGATGCTCCGCTGGTTCGGCGCCGGGCCCATCGACTTCATCAATGGTCCCCACTGGGCCAAGATGTTCGTCCTCTGCTTTTACACCGTCTGGGTGGTCATGCCCTTCAAGATCCTGGTGCTCACCGGGGCGCTGGCCTCGGTGAACCCGGACTACTACAAGGCCGCCCGGGTGGACGGCACCTCCCGCACCCGCATCTTCTTCCGCATCACGTTGCCCATGATCGCCCCCATGCTGGTGTATCTGGTCATCACCGGCTTCATCGGCGCCTTCAAGGCCTACAGTGACGCGGTGGCCCTCTTCGGCACCGACCTGAACGCCGCCGGCATGAACACCATCGTGGGCTATGTGTACGACATGCTCTACGGGGACAGCGGCGGCTACCCCTCCTACGCATCGGCGGCGGCCATCATCCTGTTCGTCATCGTGCTGACCATCACCTGCATCAACCTGCTCATCAGCCGCCGCGTTTCGGAAGGAGGCGTGCACATCCAATGACCCACACGGAATTTGAGGCCCGCCGCAAAGCCGCCGGGCGGAAAAACGGGCTTGTCAAAGCCCTGACCTATCTGGCCCTGAGCATCTGGGCCGTGGTGGTGCTCTTTCCCTTTTACTGGATGGTCCTCACCTCGGTCAAAAGCTACAGCGCTTACAACTCGGAGTATGTGCCCTCCTTCTTCACCCTCTCCCCCACTCTCGACAACTACAAGCAGGCCTTCACCGCCGTGCCTTTGGGCGGGTACCTGCTCAACACCCTGATCTTTGCGGTCATCACCACCGCGGTCATGGTGGTGGTGAGCACCCTGGCCGCCTACGCCTTTGCCCGGCTGCGGTTCCGGGGCCGGGATTTCATCTTCGGGCTGTTCCTGTCCATGATGATGATCCCCAACGAGCTGGTGGTCATCACCAACTTTGTGACCATCACCAACCTGGACATGCGCAACAGCTTTCCCGGGTTGATCCTGCCCTCCATCACCTCGGTGTTTTACATCTACTTATTAAAGGAAAACTTTGAGCAGGTGCCCGAGGAGCTGTACAAGGCCGCCAAGGTGGACGGCACCTCCGACCTGAAATATCTGTGGAAGGTCATGGTGCCCATCTGCCGGCCCACCATCGTCACCATCACCATCCTGAAACTCATCGAGTGCTGGAACTCCTACGTCTGGCCCCGGCTCATCACCGACGACCAGGCCTACTTCCTGGTGTCCAACGGCATCCAGCAGATCCGGGAAGAGGGCTTCGGCCGGGAAAACGTCCCCGCCATGATGGCCGCCGTGGTGGTCATCTCGGTGCCGCTGGTGCTGTTGTTCCTGGCCTTCCGCAACAAGATCATGGAAGGCGCTTCCAGAGGAGGGTTGAAAGGATGAACCATCGGTTATTGCGCCCCCTGGGGGCGGTGCTGGCCGGGGTGCTGTGCGCCGGGCTGCTGGCCGGGTGCCACGGCAGCCAGGAGCGGGCCGCCTTTGCGGTGCCGGATTCCTTTGACGAGAGCCAACAGTATGAGATCACCTTCTGGGCCAAGAACGACACCAACAAGACCCAGACCGACATCTATAAAAAGGCCATCGAGGACTTCCAGGCCCTCTACCCCAACATCACCGTGACCCTGCGGCTGTACACCGACTACGGGGACATCTACAACGACGTCATCACCAACATCTCCACCGGCACCACCCCCAACGTCTGCATTACCTACCCCGACCACATCGCCACCTACCTCACCGGGGACAATGTGGTGGTGCCCCTGGATGACCTGGCCGCCGACCCCAAATACGGGCTGGGGGGCAGTGAGCTGAAATTTGACGGCCCTACCGAAGAGGAGATCGTGCCCCAGTTCTGGCAGGAATGCCACCTTGGGGATACCTGCTACGCCCTGCCCTACATGCGCTCCACCGAGGCCTGCTACGTGAACAAGACCTATGTGGAAGAGCTGGGCTACACCCTGCCCGACGTGCTCACCTGGGACTTTGTGTGGGAGGTATCCGAGGCCGCGGCCAAACAGAACGCCGACGGCACCTACGCCCTCAACGGGCAGAAGGTCATGGTGCCCTTCCTGTACAAATCCACCGACAACATGATGATTCAGATGCTGCGCCAGAAGGGGGCGGGCTACTCCACCCAGAGCGGGGAGATTGAGCTGTTCAACGATGTGACCACCGACATCCTGAAGGGCATCGCCGGGTACACGGCGGACGGAGCCTTCTCCACCTTCAAGCTGTCGGGCTACCCCGCCAACTTTTTGAACGCCGGGCAGTGCGTGTTCGCGGTGGACTCCACCGCCGGCTCCACCTGGATGGGCAGCAACGCCCCCCTGATGGACATTGCCCCGGACGAGGTGGTCAACTTCGAGACCGCCGTGCGGATGGTGCCCCAATACGACCCGGAGCATCCCCAGATGATCTCCCAGGGGCCGTCGGTCTGCATCTTCAATAAGGATGACCCCCAGGAGGTGCTGGCCTCCTGGCTGTTTGCCCAATATCTGCTGACCAATGATGTGCAGATTGCCTACTCCGAGACCGAAGGCTACGTGCCGGTGACCACCAAGGCCCAGAGCGACCCCGCCTACCAGGACTATCTGTCCCGGGCCGGGGAGGACGACGACACCCACTACGCCGTCAAGCTGGCGGCGGTGCAGCTGCTGCTGGACAACCTGGACAACACTTTTGTGACCCCGGTGTTCAATGGCTCCGCCTCTTTGCGGGACGCGGCGGGCTCCCTGATTGAGAACGTGACCAAGAGCGTACGCCGCCACCAGACGGTGGACGATGCCTACATCCTGGACCTGTACACCGATACGGTGGCCCTCTACCACCTGGACCAGACCTCCGCCATGGCGGGCAAGGCCGATTTAGGCCCCCTGCCCCCCACCGCGGTGGCCCTGCTGGGGGTACTGGCCGCGGCCTGGGCGGGGATCCTTGCCTGGGTGATTGCCGACCGGGTGCGGGCCCGGAAACGACCGGCGGGAAAATCTTTCAAATAATGACAAGAGGCCCGAATCGGTTGATTTTTGGCTCTGTTAGGCTATAATGGAACTGTCCGGGGCGCGAGGGATGCCCCGGCCTACCATTAGGAGGGAACAATAATGAAAAAGATTCTGAGCCTTCTGGTCGCCTTCGGAATGATCGCTTCCCTGACCGCCTGCGCCGGTCAGAGCTCTTCCACCGCGTCCGATTCCACCACATCCGAGGCCACTTCTGAGGCCACCGCCACCGAGGAGACCGCTTCCGAGGAAGCCGCTCCCGCCACTGCCGGCACCATGCTGACCCATGACGAGTACATGGCCGCCGATGTGGACACCGAGGTCACCATCCAGACCTACGTCCAGGCCAAGCAGTCCTGGTGGGAGGACAAGGCCACCGTTTACGCCCAGAGCGAGGACGGCGCCTACTTCCTGTATGACATGGCCTGCTCCGAGGAGGATTACGACAAGCTGACCCCGGGCACCTGCATCCAGGTCACCGGCTACAAGAGCGAATGGTCCGGCGAGGTGGAGATCACCGACGGCACCTTCACCATCGTGGAGGACGCCGAGCCCTTCATTGCCGAACCCCTGGACGTGACCGACCTGCTGGGCAGCGATGAACTCATCGACCACCAGAACGAGCTGGTCAGCTTCAAGGGCCTGACCGTGGAGCCCTCCACCATGGAAGGTTCCGACGAGGAGCACGCCTTCCTGTACAACTGGGACGGCTCCGGCACCGACGGCGATGACCTGTACTTCAACGCTTCCTACAACGGCCAGACCTACACCTTCACCATCGAGAGCTATCTGTGCGACAACACCACCGACGTGTACGCCGCTGTGAAGAACCTGGAAGTGGGTCAGACCATCGACATGGAAGGCTT
Source organism: uncultured Gemmiger sp. (assembly GCA_944382785.1). Taxonomy (GTDB): domain Bacteria; phylum Bacillota; class Clostridia; order Oscillospirales; family Ruminococcaceae; genus Gemmiger. Next base: position 3,900 of record CALWNO010000105.1, read on the forward strand.
CCTGTACTGGTACGAAGGCGTCAACCCCCACATCACCAGCGTGACCGTGGTGGGCTGAGCCCGGCTCTTTCCAACCAACCCCAACAACACACAAAAAGGCACCGGAGCCCAGGGCTCCGGTGCCTTTTTTGTTTGAAACAACAGCCGCCTTTACATGCTCTTTTCGTCGCTGTAGGGGGTGTGGTGGGTGGACAGGCGGTAGTCCGAGGGGGACACCCCGCAGAACTTGTGAAACACCCGGTTGAACTGGGAAAAACTGGAAAATCCCGCCTGGGCCGCGATCTGGGTAATGCGGGTGTCGGAATTGAGCAGCAGGAACTGGGCGTTCTTGATGCGGGTGAGCTGGATGTACTGCACCACCGTATAGCCGGTGACCTCCTTGAACAGGTGGGACAGGTAATAGGGGCTGACATAGAAGGCGTCGGCCAGCTGTTTCAGGGAAAGGTCATCGCAGTAGTGGGTCTGGATATAGTTGGAGATGTTGTAGATCTTTTCCTTGATGCCGTTCTGCACGTTGGGGGCGTACTGGTTGTTGCCCCGGGCCAGATACAGCCGGGTGAGGAAATCAGTGAATTTGGTGTGGATCATCAGATCCCGCAGGGTGCGGTCCCGCTCGTTCTGGCAGGCCTCCACCAGCTCGTTCAGCGGCTGGAAGATCACATTCTGCTGTTCCCGGTGGAAGCGCAGGATGGGGCTTTCCCCGTCAAAGATGGACAGCAGCCGCTGGTAGCCCGGTTCATAGTAGCCGGCGCCCCGGGGCGGCAGAAAACCGATGATGATGCGGTCACTGGGCGGCCCGGGCAGATACTCCGACTGATGCAGGGTGGAGGGCGGCAGCAGAACAATATCGTTGGCCACAATATCGTACCGTTTGCCCTTGACAAAGTGGTAGGCCTTGGGGCTGAGCAGGATCATCATCTCGTAATACAGATGAAAGTGGGGGAACTCCATGTTGATGGAGTGGTTGCGCTCATCGTAATCAAAGTAATAATAGGTGGAAGCCTGGGCGAAGCTGTCCGCGTCGCACACTTCCACCGAAAATCCCTTTTCATACAACAGGGGTGAATTGTGATAATATTTCATCCTTCCTGCCCCTCCTTTCCCGCTGCGGCCGGTCCCCGAAGCCCGGGCCCCGCCGGCGGAATCGCCACTTTGTTCTCAATTAAGCCCAACATAACACAAAACAGCATAAAATGCAATAAAAAATGGTAAATTCGGCAAAAATACGCTAGTTGTTGGCCCATTTGTCCAGTATACTCATGCTAGATGTTTCTACCCGCCAGGCGGGCGGAAGTCACCATCCTTTGCTGCAAGGAGGCTGTGCCATGTCCTTTCCCCTCTGTCATCAGGACCCCCATCAACTGCATCTGAACACCCTGCCCGACCGCGCCTATTACATCCCCGCGGCGGGACCCGGCCCCTACTCTCTGGAGCGGGAGAGTTCCGACCGGTTCCGTTCCCTGAACGGCAACTGGGATTTCTGCTGGTTTGATTCCTTTGCGGATCTGCCCGCCGATCCCGGCACTATGTCCGCACCCTGGCGCACCGTCCCGGTGCCTGCCGTGTGGCAGAACTACGGGGTGGATCACCACCAGTACGTCAACACCCGGTATCCCTTCCCCTTCGACCCGCCCTATGTGCCCCGGCAGAATCCCTGCGGGCTGTACCGCCGTACCTTTATATATACCCCCCGCCCGGAAACGCCCCGGGTCTGGCTGGACTTTGAGGGGGTGGACTCCTGCTTCTACCTGTGGGTCAACGGCCAATTTGCGGGCTACTCCCAGGTATCCCACTCCACCAGCGAGTTCGACCTCACCGATCTGCTCCGCCCCGGGGAAAACGAGCTGCGGGTGCTGGTGCTCAAATGGTGCGACGGCAGCTACATGGAGGACCAGGACAAGTTCCGCATGAGCGGCATCTTCCGGGATGTGTTCCTGCTGCGGCGCCCCGAAACCGGCATCCGGGACTATTTCCTGCACACCAGCCTGGAAGGGGTGACCCCCGGCCACGCCGACCATGCCGCGGTGCGGGTGGAGCTGCAGTATCTGGACGATGCGCCCGTGCCGGTGGACTGGCAGCTGCTGGACGCCGCCGGTGCCGTGGTGGACCAGGGCACCGCCGAAGGCCCCGAGTTCACCGCCCAGGTGGCACAGCCCCATCTCTGGTGCGGGGAGGACCCCTACCTCTACCAGCTGGTCATGCGCACCGCCGGAGAGTGCATCACCGAGCAGGTGGGCCTGCGGCGGGTGGAAGTGCGGGACACCCGCCTGCTGCTCAACGGCCAGCCCATCAAGCTCCACGGGGTCAACCGCCACGACTCCGACCCGGACACCGGGTACACCATCTCCCGGCAGCAGATGGAGCGGGATCTGCAGCTCATGAAGGCCCACAACGTCAACGCCATCCGCACCAGCCATTATCCCAACAGCCCCCAGTATTACTGGCTGTATGACCGGTACGGCTTCTACATCATGGACGAGGCCGACGACGAAAGCCACGGCACCGACCAGGTATACAAGAAGGTCAACGACTGGACCACCCACCTGAACCGGTGGAACCAGCCCATTGCCGACAATCCCGACTGGACCGAAGCCACGGTGGACCGGGTGCAGCGGTGTGTGGAGCGGGACAAGAACCGTCCCAGCGTGCTGTTCTGGTCCATGGGCAACGAGTGCGCCTACGGCTGCACCTTCGAGGCCGCCCTGCGCTGGACCCGCCAGCGGGACCCCGACCGGCTGCGCCACTACGAGGGTGCCCGGTATGTGCCGGAGGGCAGCCATTACGATTTCAGCGACCTGGATTTCTACAGCCGGATGTACCCGCATTTTGAGGATATCGACGCCTACGCCGCCGCCACCCCCGCCCACCACAAGCCCTTTATTTTGTGTGAGTACGCCCACGCCATGGGCAACGGCCCCGGCGACCTGGAGGACTACCACCAGCGGATCATGCGCTATCCCTTTATGTGCGGCGGCTTTGTGTGGGAATGGTGCGACCACGCCGTGCGTGATGCCCAGGGGCATCTGCTCTACGGCGGGGACAGCGGTGAGTACCCTCACGACGGCAATTTCTGCGTGGACGGTCTGGTGAGCCCCGAGCGGGAGGTCAAGCCCAACCTGCTGGAGTTCAAGAACGTCTGGCGGCCGGTGCGGCTGCAGCAGGCGGACTGGCCGGGCAACCGGGTCCGGCTGCGCAATATGCTGGACTTCACCAACCTGGACCAGGCGGTGCGGCTGCGCTGGACCCTGACCTGCGGTTCCCACCGGTCGGAAAGCGGCCTGCTGCCTGCCCCGGCGGCTGTCCCCCACGGGGATGCCTGGACCGAGCTGCCTGCCCTGCCCCTGCCTGCGGATGCCTGGGGCCGGTGCTTCTGGCGGGTGGAATACCTTTCCACCGGCCTGCTGCAGCCCGAGGGGACGGTGCTGGGCTTTGACGAGCTGCCCGCCGGCAGCCGCCCTGCTCCGGCCATGCAGCCCATTTGTGCCCCGGCCCCCTTGGTGACCCGCCAGGAGCGGTACATCACCCTCACCGGCGGGGATTTCACCTACCGGTACGACACCTTTGCCGGCAGCTTTGACCGGCTGCAGGTGCCCGGCGGCGCCTGCCTGCTGGACCGTCCCATCCAGTTCAACGTCTGGCGTGCCCCCACCGACAACGACATCGAGATGGTGCCCCAGTGGCAGTACGCCGGATACGACCGGGCCCAGGTGCGCACCTACACCACCCAGGTGACCGCCGGGGAGGGCGCTGTGTCCCTGCGCACCACCTTCTCCCTGGCCTCGGTGAGCCGCCAGCCCTTTGTGCGGGGTACCATCACCTGGACGGTGGCGGGCAGCGGCGACCTGACGGTGGTCATCGACGCCGACCGGGACACCGAATTCCCCTTCCTGCCCCGGTTCGGGCTGCGGTTCTTTCTGCCGCAGGCGCTGTGCCGGGTGCGGTACCAGGGCATGGGCCCGGGAGAGAGCTACCGGGACAAGCACCGGGCCAGCTGGCACGGCTGCTTCGACGCCGACCTGCGCACCCAGCGCATCCCTTACCTGAAACCCCAGGAATACGGCAGCCACTGGGACTGCGACCGGGTGACCCTGGCCGCCGCCGACGGTATCCCGGTGGTGTGTGCCGCTTCGGACCAGCCCTTTGCCTTTACCGCCGGGTATGATTCCCAGGAGGCCCTGACCGCCGCCGCCCATGCCTGGGAACTGACCCCCGCCGATACCTGTATTCTCTGCCTGGACGCCGACCAGAGCGGCATCGGCTCCAACAGCTGCGGCCCGCAGCTGCAGGATGCCTACCGCCTGGACGGTGCCGCCCTGCACGCCTGCTGGACCCTGACCCTGGGGACCCGCGCCGCCCAACAGAAAGGAGCCGAACAATGAATTCCGATTCTCAACCCCGCCGCCTGAGCCCCTGGCTGCCCCTGCTCTGCTTCGGGCTTCTGATGATGGCCCTGGGCATCAACGATGCTCTGCGGGGCATCTTTGCCCCCATCTTTCAGGAGCGCTACGGCCTGACCGACACCATGCTCTCCATGATCGTCACCGTGAGTTACGCCGGCAACCTGCTGTTTCTGAGCATCGGCGGCAAACTGCTGGACGTGTTCCCCCGCAAAAAGGTCACGGCGGCGGCCATCTGCCTGTGGGGGCTGGCCCTGATCATCAACCTGGTCAGCGACAGCTACTATGCCATCCTGGTGACCATGTTCCTGGCCCTGGGCGCCTCCACCCTGCTCAACACCACCCTGAACATCCTGGCCCCCGCCGTCTTTTTCGGCTACGGGCCCCTGATGGTCAACATCCTGTTCTTCCTGCAGGGCATCGGCACCAGCGGCAGCCAGTTCCTGCTGGGCAACTATGCCTTCAGCTTCGGCGGGTGGAAGCTCATCAACGGCATCATGCTGGCGGCGGGCGTCGTCGTCCTGATCCTGCTCAGCCGGCTGTACGTGCCCCAGCACACCCCCGCCGCCGACACGGACAAACCCGGCGCCCAGCCCCTCCAGGCCAGCCCGGAACCCGCCCGCAGCGTATTCTGGTTCTTTGTGGCCATGTTCGGCTTCTACTTCATCGGGGAGCATGGCATCATGAACTGGCTGCTCAGCTACTGCATCAATGCCTTTGAGATGCCCTCCGCCCAGGCTTCCGGCATTTTGTCCCTGTTCTGGGGCGGCATGACCCTGGGCCGTCTGGTGCTGGCCCCCGCGGTGCAGAAACTGGGTGCCCGCAAGAGCCTGTGCCTCTTCGGCGGGGCAGGCACCGTCCTCTTCGTGCTGGGCGTGGCGCTGGGCAGCAGCGGTCTGGTGATCCTGGGCGTTTCCGGGTTCCTGATCTCGGTGCTCTATCCCACCATGGTGCTGCTGATCCAGCAGGTCTACCCCGAAAACGTGGCCGCCACCCGCACCGGCAGCATCATCAGCCTGGCCACCCTGGCGGATATCGCCTTCAACGCCCTGTTCGGCGCCGCCATCGACGCTTTCGGCTATCGGCTCAGCTTCGGCATCCTGCCGGTGGGGATGATTTTGTTCTATCTTTGCTACCTGACCCTTCTGCGCAAGACCCGTTCCGTGGCAAAGTGACAATTTTTTGCCGTCTTTTGCTGTACACTTTGCCTATAAGTCTTAACTCTTGTTGCATTTTTGTGTGCGATTCTCTCAAAAAACGCAAAATACGCAATATCTTCACCCCCAAGAAAGCCGAAAACGCGTAGGTTTTTTGTGGGACGGATGGTATCATATGCGTGTAGGAGGACAGAGACATGAAACCGACCAAACAGGATATTTGCCATTACATCGACCAATATCTGCAAAGCTTCGAAAAAGTCCTGTATGAGGACGACGAACAGTTCCTCAAAGGCATGCAGACCAACAGTCTTGCGAATGACGACCTGCGCAAATATGAACACTGGGAATGGACGCAGGGTGTGGGTCTGTACGGCGTCTGGAAACTGTACGACCGGACCAAGGATGAGCGGTACAAGAACATTCTGGCCCGGTACTACGCCAAGCAGTTCGAGATCGGGCTGCCCAGCAAGAACGTGAACACCGTGACCCCGCTGCTGCCCCTGTCTTACATGCTGGACGAGCTGGATGTGCCCGCCTACCGCGACACCTGCCGCGAATGGGCGGAATGGATCTACAAGGATTTCCCCCGCACCAAGGAAGGCGGGCTGCAGCACATCACCTCCGATTCCATCAACGAACAGGAACTGTGGGACGACACCCTGTTCATGACCGTGCTGTTTTTGGACAACATGGGCCGGGTGCTCAACCGTCCGGAATACTGTGAGGAAGCGGAATACCAGTTCCTGCTCCACGTCAAGTACCTGGCGGACCGCAAGACCGGACTTTGGTACCACGGCTGGTCCTTCAAGGAAAAGAGCCATTTTGCCGCCGCCTTCTGGGGCCGGGGCAACTGCTGGATCACCGCCGCCATCCCCGAATTTCTGGCCGCGCCCGGCCGCACCCCGGCGGTGCGCAAGCTGCTCATTGCCACCTGGCGCCATCAGGTGGAAGCGCTGCTGCAGTACCAGGAACCCAACGGCATGTGGCACACGGTGGTGGATGATCCCGATTCCTATGTGGAATCCAGCGCCACCTGCGGGTTTGCCTACGGCATCCTGAAGGGCATCTCCCTGGGATTCGGGGAGGAAAGCTGGATCGAACCCGCCCTGCGCGCCCTGGAGCCCATCATCGGCTACACCGACGAGGAGGGCGTTGTCCATCAGGTTTCCTACGGCACCCCCATGGGCCGTGAGTCCAAGGATTTCTACAAGAACATCGAACTCAAGCCCATGCCTTACGGCCAGGCGCTGGCCATGCTCTTCTTTATGGAAAGCCAAAGCTTTTTAGATAAACACTGAAAGGAGAAACCACAATGAAAAAGCTCATCAAAAACACCATGGCCGGGGTCATGGCAGCTGCGATGCTGACCTCCCTGGCTGCCTGCGGCAGCTCCGGCAGCAGCACGGCAACCTCCAACGGCACCTCCACCGGTACCGCGGAGACTTCCGAATCCGCCCCCATCACCGGCGGCACCCTGAAGGTCACCCTGTCTGAGGAACCCGGCGAGGGCGACGCTCTGGGCAACGCCCTGGACACCTGGGCCGCCGAGACCGGCAACACCGTGGAGAAGATCATCATCTCCCATGATGACATGCGCACCAAGTTCCCCTCCATGGCCAAGAACAAGGACCTGCCCGACCTGTGCGCCACCACCTTCCTGCACCAGCTGTATCCCGATGAATTCGTGGATATGTCCACCGTGCTGGATCTGAGCCTGTTCAATGAAAACGCCCTGAAGCTGGTTGGCAAGAGCTACACCTCCGACACCATCACCGGTGTTCCGGAACAGTACACCACCACCTGCATCTTCTACAACAAGGACGCTTTCGAGGCCGCCGGCATCGAAGCTCCCACCATCGAGGATCCCTGGACCTGGGAAGAGCTGTATGAGAATGCCGCCATCCTGCAGGAGAAGGCCGGCGTGAAGTACGGCTTTGCCGCCGACGTTTCCCGTGCCCGTTACGACATCCTGATGTACGCCAACGGCGGCTCCATCGTGGAAGCTGACGGCGACACCTTCAAGGTCACCCTGAACAGCCCGCAGAACGTTTCCACCCTGGAGCGCTTTGTCCAGGCCAACAACGAAGTCATGCCCAAGGCCATCTGGGCCGGCGGCACCACCGACAACCCGGTTGAGTACTTCAAGAACGGCGACGCCGCCATCCTGCTGTCCGGCAGCTGGAACTACAACACCTTCAGCTCCGAGATCACTTCCTTCGACTTCGGCGTCATTCCCAGCCCCATGGGCAGCACCTGCCAGTCCGCCATCATCGGCGGTTCCGCTCTGGCCATCCCCAAGGATGCTGAGAACGTGGAACTGGCTGAGCAGTTCATCCAGTGGCTGTACGGCGACGACCATTCCAACTACCAGGATTACCTGCAGCTGCACAAGGGCCTGTCCGTTATGAACGACGTTTCCTATCAGCCCGAGACCGACAAGGCCAAGGAAGACTTCGCCATCATGCAGAACGAGACCAACTACGTCACCGATACCTTCATGACCGATGAAGCCTCCTCTTGGAGAACCTATAAGGATGCCGAGTACCGCGATGCGCTGGAACGCGCTGTCGCCGGCGAAGTGACCGCCCAGGAAGCTCTGGACACCTTCGCTGCCGAACTGGCCGAAGCTTCCGGCTGGGAGATGGCATACTGATCCGGCAGCTGACAACCTGACCGTTGCCACAAGTGTTTTCAGGGAGTTGCCGCACGGCGGCAACTCCCTGAAAATTTCAACGGGCCTTTTGCCCGCCACGAATTAGGAGAGTGTCATGACCAAAACAAAGAATACGGCGCTGAAACACACCGGCGCCTTCTGGATGTTCGTCCTGCCATCCCTTTTGCTCTTTACCTTCTTCTTCATGATCCCGCTGTTCCTGAGCATCTGGTTTTCCTTCACCAACTATGACGGCTGGAAGACCATGGACTTTGTGGGCCTGAAGAACTACATCACCGCCCTGACCAACGCCGACTTCTACAAGACCCTGGGCCGGACCCTGCTGTACACCATCTGCAACCTGCCCTTCAAGGTAGCCATCCCCCTGCTGCTGGCCACCCTGGTCACCTCCAAAAGCCTGAAGTGCACCACCCTGGTGCGCACCCTGGTTTACATCCCGGTTCTGTTCTCCGCGCTGGTCGCCGGTATCACCATCAACTGGATGTTCGGCCAGGAATACGGCCTGATCAACTTCCTGCTGCAGGGCATCGGCATTCAGCCCCTGCAGTGGTCCCTGAACCCCACCCTGGCCACCATCGTCATCAGCGTGGCCTCCAACTGGGTGTCTGCCGGCTACTACATGCTCATGTACATCGGCGGCATCAAGAACATCTCCCCCGACCTGTATGAGGCTGCCAGCGTGGACGGCGCCAGCAAGGTCCAGGCCTTCTTCGGCATCACGGTGCCCCTGCTCATGCCCACCACCTTCATCGTCCTGCTGCTGACCACCGTCTCCTCCCTGAAGGAATACGCGTTGGTCCAAGGTATCTCTCTGGGCGGCCCCGGCACCTCCACCACCTACATTGTGCAGTACATCTACGATCAGGGCTTCAACCAGTACAAGTACGGCTACGCGTCCGCTCTGGGCATTCTGGTCAGCCTGGTCTTCATCATCATTGCCGTTGTGCAGTTCAAAGCAACTAAAGGAGGCGAGATCTGATGGGCGAAAGCGCAAAACGTACCGTTTCCAATGTAGTGGTCACCCTGGTGGGTCTTCTGGTCGCTTTTCTGATCATCTTCCCCATCATCTGGCTGCTGTTCAGCTCCTTCAAACCTTCCAATGAGCTGTTTGCCTACCCCCTGCACCTCTTCCCCCAGAACCCCACCGCTGAATCCTACTTCGGCGTTGTGGAGGACGGCATCTTTGTCTACTTCAAGAACAGCCTGTTCCTGGCTGTCATGGGCACCATCATCACCGTCATCACCAGTGCCATGTGCGGCTACGCCCTGGCCATCTACCGCAAGGAACTGAACTACACCAACAAGGTGTTCGCCGTCTTCCTGCTGGGCACCCTGATCCCCGGTGAGATCCTGACCATCGCCCAGTTCACCGTCGTGTCCGAGATAGGCCTGTACAACAACATCTGGGGCTGCATCCTGCCCGTGGTCACCACCACCACCGGTATCTTCATGTACCGCCAGCACTACATGTCCATCCCCCTGGAACTGGCCGAGTCCGCCCGTATCGACGGCGCCAACGAGGCTTTGATCTTCGGCAAGATCATGCTGCCTCTGGGCAGTGCGGTCACCATCACCCTGACCATCTTCTCCTTCATGTGGCGCTGGAATGACTACATCCTGCCCCTGATGCTGTTGTCCGATCAGAAGAACTTCACCATTCAGATCGCTGTCAAGAGCTACATCGGCACCATGGGCGTTGACTGGAACTCCATCCTGTCCGCCTCGGTGTTGTCCATCGTGCCCGTCATCATCATCTTCATCTTCCTGCAGAAGTACATCACCGGCGGCATCGCCGCTACCGGCGTGAAGGGCTGATCCCCTCAAGGAGCAAACCATGGAACGTTACATCCAACACCTCATCGCCGGCGCCGAGCAGCGCACCGCGAATTTCCTGGCCATGCAGGTCAAAGACAAGCAGGACCTGCAGTACGGCGGCCTGCGCAGCAATGTGTGGGAAGCCAAACCCACCATCTATGCCCTGGCCGCGGCGGTGGCCGTCTGGCTCAACCCGGACAGCCGCTACCACAAGGACCCGGCCCTGTATGACGCCATCTGCCTGGCCCTGGATTTTGTGGCCCGCACCCAGCGGGAGGACGGCAGCTTTGACTACCCCACCTGCAACTTCCACCCGGCGCCGGATACCTCCTTCTGCTTCAAGCGGCTGTTCGCCACCCACCGCATCCTGGTGAAGTACGACGACGGCTCCCAGCAGATCGCCGGACTGCGTAAGCGGTACCTGGCCCTGATGCACAAGGCCCTGCCGGCCATCCGGGACGGCGGCTTCCACACCCCCAACCATCGCTGGGGCATTGCGGCGGCCCTGCTCCAGGGCGCCAACCTCTTTGCCGACGAAGCTGACTTTGCCCGGAGCCTGCGGGACCGGGCCGGCCAGTACCTGGCCGAGGGCATTGACGGGGATGAGGACGGCGAGTACGCCGAGCGTTCCACCGGCAACTACAACGCTGTGGTGAACAACGCCATGATGGCCATGTACCAGGCCACCGGGGACGACAAGTTCCTGGGCTATGTGCGGCGCAACCTGTCCATGATGCTCACCTACATCGACCCGGACGGCACCGTTTTCACCCAGAACTCCACCCGCCAGGATCAGGGCAAGCTGGAATACGCGGACAAGTACTTCTACCAGTACCTGTACATGTGCAGCCATGAGGAGAACGAGGTCTTTGATGCCGCCGCCCAGCGCATCATCCGGGACAACATGGCCCGGGGAGACATTGCGCCGGACTGCCTGCACATTATCATGGCCCACGACGAGATGCTGCACCACCACTTCACCCATTGCGGGTTCCCGGCGCAGTACCGCAAGTTCTTCCACCATGCAGGGGTGCTGCGGGTACAGAATCCCCAGTACACCTACACCGTGCTCAACGGAAAAAGTGCTTTCCTCTATTTCAAGAGCGGCTCCACCATGGTATACTTGAAGATAGGCGAAAGCTACTGCGACATCCGCAACTTCATTCCCCAGACCATCCAGGTGGAGGACGGCCGCTGCACCCTGCAGGCCACCGCCAAGGGCTGGTACTACCTGCCCTTCCAGGAGCCCCCCGCCACCTCCGACTGGTGGCAGATGGACCACGCCAGCCGGGACAAGCTCATCAGCAGCCAGCTGACCATCACCCTGGAGATCGTGGAGCAGCCCGACGGGCTGGACCTCCACCTCAAGACCGAAGGGCTGGACCGGCTGCCTCTGCGGGTGGAATTCTGCGTGCCGGCCAATACGGTGCTGGATCATCCCGCCTTCAATATCCGTGCCCAGGCCGGTTCCGGCCTGATCCTGCGGGACGGCACCCTGACGGTGCGGGACGGCGCCAAGCACATCACCATCGGCCCCGGGTTCGGGGAACACGAGTTCCAGGGCCACTATTCCGGCGAGGAAGTGAACACCGCCGGGTTCACGGTGTACTGCAACGCCTACACCCCCACCGAGCGCAAACTCAGCATCCGCGTCAACCACGACGCCTGACAAAACCGGGGAGCGCTGTTTTCCAAGCAAGGGGAAACAGTGCTCCCCTTTTTTTAGGAGACCTGCCATGAATCTGACCGAGATGGAAAAATACGTACACAGCACCCTGAACCATCTGCAATCCCGGCTGTACACCGAGCTCGGCCCCCTCAGCGGGGTGCGGATGTGTGCCATCGGCTACGGCGAACGCCGCCGGGTGCTGGAGGACATGGCCGCCTGGACCCCCTTCGGCACCGACGAGACCTGGGGCGGGCCCGACGCCCATTTCTGCTTCGGGGTCAACTACATCCTGCCCGAAGCCGCCCGGGGCCGTCTGGTGGTGGCGGAGCTGGAGACCGGGGCCAGCGATATCTGGAACACCGACAACCCCCAGTTCCTGGCCTATGTGGACGGCAAGCTGCGCTGTGCCCTGGACATGAACCACCGGGAGGTTGTCCTGACCGAAAAGGCCGAGCCCGGCACCGTGGTGTCCCTGCGGCTGTACGGGTACAGCAACACGGCGGGCAAGTCCAACTTCCTGCATCTGCGGGCCCGCATCCCCGATCCTCTGGCTCAGGCCGCTTACTATGACCTGAAAGCCCCCTTTGAGACCGCCTGTCGCCTGCGGGATGACGATGACCGCCGCACCCGGCTGCTCCAGTCCCTGTGCCGGGCCGCCGACCTGCTGGACCTGCGCAACATCGGCCCGGAAGCCTGGGCGGACTCTTTGCACCGGGTGCGGGAACTGCTGGCTGCCGAGGTGCTGGGCCGCCCCGACCCCGACGCCCCCCAGGTGTACAGCGTGGGCCACACCCACATTGACGTGGCCTGGAAATGGCCGGTGCGCCAGACCCGGGAAAAGGCCCTGCGGAGCTTTTCCACCGTGCTGTCCCTCATGGAGGAGTACCCCGAATACAAATTCATGTCCAGCCAGCCCCAGCTGTACGCGTTCGTCAAGGAGGACTGCCCAGAAGTCTTTGCCCAGATCCGCCGCCGGGTGGCGGAGGCACGCTGGGAGACCGAGGGCGCCATGTGGCTGGAAGCAGACTGCAACCTGAGCTCCGGGGAATCCCTGATCCGGCAGATCGCCTTCGGCAAGCGGTTCTTTGAGCAGGAGTTCGGCACCGGGGACAATGTGGTGCTCTGGCTGCCCGATGTCTTCGGCTACAGCGCCGCCCTGCCCCAGATCATGCGCAAGACCGGGCTGCGGTACTTCATGACCACCAAGATCGCCTGGAACGAGCGCAACCTCTTCCCCTACGACACCATGTACTGGGAGGGCATCGACGGTTCCCAGGTGTTGTCCCACTTCATCACCACCGCCGACGCCGACCCCTACCCGGAACTGCGCCGCAAACCCATGGGCACCACCTACAACGGGCTGGAAAATCCCCGCCACATCATGGGCTGCTGGCAGCGGTACCAGCAGAAGCCCTGCAGCCACAAGGTCCTCACCGTCTACGGATACGGGGACGGTGGCGGCGGCTCCACCCGGGAGATGATCGAGATGGGCCGCCGCATGGAACAGGGCATTCCCGGCTGTCCGGTGGTGCGGTTCTCCGGCGTGCGGGAATTCTTTGAGGACCTGGAACAGGAAGTGCAGGGCAAGGACCTGCCCAAATGGAGCGGAGAGCTCTACCTGGAATTTCACCGGGGCACCTACACCTCCCAGGCTGCCAACAAGCGGGACAACCGCCGGTGTGAGGAGGCGCTGGCCACCACCGAATGGCTGGCCCAGACCGCCCATCTGTGCTGCGACACCCCCTACCCCGCCGACCGGCTCCACGACGCCTGGAAACTGGTGCTGCTGAACCAGTTCCACGACATCCTGCCCGGGTCCAGCATCGCGGAGGTGTACGAGCAGACCGCCCGGGAATACACCTTCGTCAAGGCCGAGTGTGCCTCCATGCAGGCCCAGGCCCTGGACGCCCTGGGCCACCGGGCGGGCTGCGAGCCTGCGGAGCCGGATTGTGCCGACACCCTGCTGGCCTGGAACCCCCTGAGCTATCCCCAGGACCTGCTGCTCACCCTGCCCGCCGACGCCCCCCGCCCCGCGGATGCTCCCTGCCAGCGCACTGCCGACGGTTCGGCCCTCTGCCTGGTGGAGGATCTGCCGCCCCTGGGCCACAAGGCGGTGGCCCTGACCCGGCAGGAACTGCCCCGGCGCCCGCTGCCCCGGGCGGAATACCTGCCCGACGGCGCGTTGCTGGTGCGCACCGGCCGTTACCGGGCCCAGATCCAGCCGGACGGCCAGCTGAATTCCCTGTATGACGAGCAGGCCCAGCGGGAGCTCTTTGCCCCCGACGCCCCCGGCAACCATCTGCGGGTGTACGACGACCGCCCCTATGAGTTCGACGCCTGGAACATCGACGAAGCCTATGTGCGCAAGCATTGGGACCCCGAAGCCTGCGGCCCCGCCGAGCTGCTGGAGGCCGGTCCCCTGCGCTGGGTGGTGCGCACCCGGCTGCGGTACCTGAACTCCACCATCGAGCAGAAGATCCTCTTCTACGCCCACAGCCCCCGCATCGACTTTGAGACCACGGTGGACTGGCAGGAACACCAGCAGCTGCTGAAGGTACATTTTCCCTTTGCCTTCTTCACCCGCAAGCTGCAGTGTGAGATCCAGTACGGCAGTGTGGAGCGCCCCACCCACACCAACACCAGCTGGGAGCAGGCCCGGTTCGAGATGTGCATGCACCGCTGGCTGGATCTGTCCGACGGCGGCTACGGCGCGGCCCTGCTCAACGACAGCAAGTACGGCTACAGCGCCAGGGATTCCCAGGTGGCCCTGACCCTGATCAAGGCCGGAGTGTTCCCGGCCCCGGACGCCGACATCGGCACCCACCACTTTACCTACAGCCTGATGCCCCACACCGGTGATTTCCGCACCGGCGGGGTGGTGCGGGAAGCGGGCCGGCTGAACCGTCCCGCCCTGACCTGGCTGGGCAAGCGCGGGAGTGAAAGCGCCGGTCTGTGGCCGGAAGTGCACATCGACCGGGAGAACGTGTTCTGTGAGGTGTTCAAGCACGCCGAAAGCCAGGACGCCACCATCCTGCGGATGTACGAAGCGGCGGGCATGCAGACCCGGGTGCACTGGAACCTGGCGGGCGCCCCCGACCTGGAGGTGTGGGAGTGCGACCTGCTGGAGCACCGGCAGAGCCCCGTCCCGACGGAAAAGGGCCTTGTCACCGCCGACTTCGGTCCCTATGAGATCAAAACCTTTGCGGTGGTTCCCCGCAGCCAGCCCGCAAAACAGGAGGTTTCCCATGTATAACATCGGTATTGACCTGGGCGGCACCAACATTGCCATGGGCCTGGTGGATGACGCTCTGCACCTGGTGTACCAGGTTTCCGAACCCACCAACCTGCCCAAAAGCCCCGAACGCCTGGCCGACGACATCCACGCCCTGGTGGTGCGGATGCTGGCCGACCGCGGCCTGACCGAAGCCGACGTGGGCTGCGCGGGCATCGGCATTCCGGGCACCGTGAACCAGGCCGAAGGTACGGTGGAATACGCCAACAACTTCGGGTTTGACAACGTGCCCTTTGTGCGGCTGCTGCAGGAGCGGTTTGCCTGCCGCCTGCTGGCCGCCAACGACGCCGGCGCCGCCGCCTGGGGCGAGTACCTGGCCGGCTGCGGTCAGGGTGTGAACAGCATGGTGGCCATGACTCTGGGCACCGGTGTGGGCGGCGGCATCATCCTGAACGGCCGCCTGTGGGGCGGCTGCAACGCCGCCGCCGGGGAGATGGGCCACATGGTCCTGCACACCGGCGGCCGCCCCTGCACCTGCGGGCGCAAAGGCTGCCTGGAAGCCTACGCTTCCGCCACCGCCCTGGTCCAGCGCGCCGCCGAAGCCGTGGCCGACGCCCCCGAAAGCCTGCTGGCCCGGGCCCCCATTGACGGCCGGGCAGTCTTTGCCGCCGCCAAGGCGGGGGACGCCACCGCCGCCCGGGTGCTGGACGAGTTCCTCACCGATCTGGCCGAAGGGGTGACCAACATCATCAATATTCTGCAGCCCGAACTGCTGTGCATCGGCGGCGGGCTCAGCGGGGCCGGGGCCCAGCTGCTGGCCCCCCTGCGCAAGAAGGTGGCCCCCATGATCTATTCCCGGTATTCGCGCCGCAACACCCGGCTGGAACTGGCCAGCCTGGGCAACGCCGCCGGCATCATCGGCGCGGCCGGTCTTGACCGTCAGGAGGGAATGTAATGATCCAATTTGGTATGCGCGCCCACGATGCCTACCGCCCCGCCCCCATGGCCGAAGCCCTGGATGCCATGCAGGCCCAGGGGCTGGAGCATCTGCAGCTCGCCTTTGAAAAAAGTTTTTCCGATTACGATTTCACCACCGGCCATTATTCGGCGGGCTTTGCCCACAAGATCGGCCGGGAACTGGCCAAGCGGGACCTGCACGTGGCGGTGCTGGGCTGCTACATCAACCCGGTGAACCCCGACCCCGCCGCCCGGGCCGGGGAGGTGGCCCGCTTTGTGGAGCGGCTGCGCTACGCCAAGCACTGTAACGCCGACATGGTGGGCACCGAGACCGGGCGCTACAGCCCGGACATGGCGGTGACCGACGCCACCCGCAGCGCCGAGTGCTACAGCACCCTGCTGGACAGCTTTTCCACCATTGTGGACGCGGCCGAGCGGCTGGGCGTGACGGTGGGGGTGGAAGGGGTGTTCGACCACACCCTGCGCAGCCCCGAGATGATGGACCGCTTCCTCAAGGACATCGCCTCCCCGGCGGTGGAGGTCATTCTGGACGCCGCCAACCTGGTGGCCCCCTGGGCCGCCGCGCCGGAAGAACAGAATGCCGTCATCAACAAGGCCTTCGACCTGTACGGGGACCGGATCTCGGTGCTGCACCTGAAGGACTGCGTCTTTGATGAGCACGGGGTACAGAAATGCGTGCGCCCCGGCACCGGCCTTGTGTGCTACGACGCCCTCATGGCCAACGTGAAGGCTGCCAAGCCGGAGATCATCGGCCTGCTGGAGGAATCCGACCCCGAACACTTCGCCCAGGACCGCGCCTTCTTTGCTGCTCAGCTGGAGAAAGCCTGAGCAGCAAAGTTCCCGCCTTCCGGCCGGCACAAGCCTGCTTTTCAAAAAGCCCTGCTCCCCGGGAGCGGGGCTTTTTTCGCCCCGCCCCTTGCACCGGGACCCCAAGGCGGGTACAATAGGGGCAAACCCCGGCGAAAGGAGCCCATTTTCCATGAAAGTATACGGAACCCCCATCTGCATTGACTGCCGCAACTACAAAGCCCTGCAAGAATCCCGGGGCTTTGCGGCGGAATACGTGGACATCACCGAAAGCACCGCCAACCTGAAGGAATTTCTGGCCCTGCGGGACCATGACCCGGTCTTTGCCCCGGTGCGGGAGCGCGGCGGCATCGGCGTGCCCCTCTTTGTGCGGGAGGACGGGGAAAAGACCTTTGACCTCAACACCGCCCTGTCCTGGCTGGGCCAGCCCCCGGTGAAGGAGGAAGAAATTGCCGAACACCGCAGCTGCGGCATCAACGGCTGCCGGTAACACAACAAAACACGGACCGCGTCCCTTTCCTTTGGGGCACGGTCCGTGTTGCTTTTCACCCTTCCGGGTCCTGCTGCCGGAGCTGATGGCGCATCTTGCTCAGGGTGACCGGGGTCATGTTCAGATAGGACGCTACATACCGGTGGGGAATCCGATCGATGACCCCCGGATAGTTGTCCAGAAACCACCGGTACCGCTGGGCGGCAGAGTACTGGTAGAGCAGCATCTTCAGCTGCCGGTGCAGGTCCGCCGACCACATCACCAGCTGCTCATACACTTCCCACAGTTCCGGGTACTTGGCCAGCATCCGCTCCACCTGTTCCAGAGGGACCTCCACCACGGTGGCGTCTTCCAGCGCCTCCATGGTCACGGAGGCCTGCTGATGAAAATCGTTGTCCGCCATCAGGGGTTCCCCACAACGGCAGGCGAGGCAGTCGGTGACCTCCCTGCCGTCCGCGTCGATCACATACCCCCGGATCACCCCATGCAGCAGAAAATGCAGACAGGTGGGGGTGGACCCCCGGGTGACCAGCGGCGTTCCCGCCGGGAAAACCCGCACCCGGGACACCGCCACCGCCTCCTCGATCAGGTCTTTGCCCGCCCCGGGCAGCAGCTTTTGATAAAATTGATCCAGTTCCATCCGCTGTTTTCTCTCCCCATCCCTGCTTTTTCGAAAGTAAGATTCATTATAGCACATCCGGCCGCCAGTTGCTACGGCAGACCTGCGCCGTCCGCCCGGCACCGGCGGTTGAAATCATCCCCCGAATGGGGTATACTGATTTCGAACAATTCCGCATTCATAAACCCCGCCCACCCCCGGTCCCGCCGGGCCGCGGGCCGGGGTCTTTTCTTTTTTTGGGTACATTTTTACAAAGAAAGGGGGCCTGTCCATGGCCTGGGCTTCCCTGTCGGGGCTGCTGCTCATGCTGCTGGCCCTGTTGGGGCTGAGCACCCTCCTGGTGCGCCACACCGGGGTGGGGCCGGCCGCCGCCCCCCTGGGGGCGCTGTCTCTGGTCGCCCTGGTGCTGCTGGCGGGGGGACTGCTGAACCTGTTGCCCCTGGCCGGGCTGATCCTGCTGCTGGGGGGCGTCGGGGGCCTGTTTGCCGAAGGGGTCCTGGCCCGGCGGCAGGGCCGACCTGATCCCATGACGGCCGCCCTGGCCCACCCGGCGGCCAGAGTTTTCTGGGCGCTGGCGGTGGTGCTGGCGGTGTACTTTGCCCGGCTGCAGCCGGACTTTCTCAATTTTGACGAGTATTCCTTCTGGGGCACCGCCGCCAAGCTCATGGTGCAGAACAACCAGCTGTACACCCTGTGCGATGCCGGGCTGCCCTGGCAGATGACCGAGCTGCCCGCCCTGCCTCTGCTGAGCTACTTCTTCCAGTTTTACGGGGACTTTGCCCCCTGGCGGGCCATCTACGCGGCGGACATTGCCATGCTGGCCGCGGCGGCGGCCGTGGGCAGCTGCGCCCGCAAAGCCCGGGTAGCCCTGCCTTTGCTGCTGGGGGCGCTGCTGGTGCCGGGGCTGCTCTCGGTGGCGGGGCACACCGCCCTGCTCAGCACCGCCTGGCTGGAATTTCTGGGGGACATGCCCGCCGGGATGCTCTTCGGCGGGGCGGTGGCCTTCTGGCTTTCGGTACGCCGCGCCCCCCTGCCCGCCCGGGGGCTGGTGCTGCCGGTGGTGCTGCTGGCCGCCAACGTAAAAAGCAACACCCTGGTCCTGGCCCTGGCCGCCGCCGGGCTCATCGCCCTGGACTGCCTCTTCTTTCCCGCCCCGGGCGCGCCCAAAGGCCCCGCTGCCCTTTTGCGCCGGGCGGGCTTTGCCCTGGTCTGCCTGGCGGCGCCGCTGGCCCAGTACATGGCCTGGAGCAGCCACATCGCCGTGCTGGTGCAGCGCAATGCCGCCTCCGGCGGCATGGGGGACACGGCGGGGGCGTCTCTTCCGGCGGTGGCCCTCAACGGCATCAAGATGCTGCTGGGCCTGCCGGTGACCGATTACTTTGAGGCCCGCCGCACCCTGTTCTGGGACTACGGCGCCGCTCTGCAGTCCGCCTATTGTACCCGTAACGTCTCCATGCTGGGCACCGGCCTGATGGTCACCGTCCTGGTGGGGGTTCTGTTCGGGCTGGCCCTGCTGCTGGGTGCAAACACCCGGGCCCGTGTGCATGTGCTGGTGCTGGGGGCGGCCAGCGGCCTCTGCTTTTTAGGCTACACCCTCATGCTCTGGCTCAGCTACGCCTTTCTGCTCAAGGATTCCGCCCCCGACGATCTGGCCAGCTATGCCCGGTACTTCGGGTCCTATTACAGCGGCTGGCTGCTCATTGCGTTGGCGGTGCTGGCCCTTTGCTGTGACGCCGCCCCCAAGGCCCTGTGGGGCCGGGCGGGGGCCCTGGTGACCGGGGCGGGTCTGGCCCTGGTGTTCGGGGTGCAGGCGGAACCTCAGTTCACCCTGTTGGGGGTGCAGGCCGGGGAATACGCCTCGGTTCGCGCCGAGCGGGCGGTGGCCCAGGCCGCCGCGGCCTCCATCCAGCCCGGGGAACGGGTGTTCCTCATCCGGCAGGGGGATGAAGGCTTCTACTGGTTCTTGTATAACCAGACCTTGCGGCCCCTGGACCTGGTGTACGGGGAGGGGGGCGCCACCTACGGCGACCCGGCCCTGACCGGGGAGGAACCTGATGCCTACTTTGCCCCCTACACGGCGGCGGAGTTTTCCGCCATGCTGGAAGCCGAAGATGTCACCTGGCTGCTGGTGGCAAAAGCCGACGAGGGCTTTGTGGAAAGCTACCACACCCTGTTCACCGACGACCTGGCCGCCGCCGAGAGCGGCCCGGCACTGTACAAGGTCACGCCGGAGGGCTTTGTGCCCGCCGTGACCTTACAAAAGGAGGCGGGCGCATGAAGGCAAACGCAATCTGGGCTGCCGCCCGCCGTCATCCCTTCCGGGCGCTGTATCTGCTGGGCGCCCTTTTGCTGGTACTGTCCATGCTGGGCAGTTTTGCGTTGGACGGGGTGCTCTATGCTCTGGGGGTCTACGAGCAGAAGACGGTGACCCTGGCGGACACCGACCAGTACACCCTGGTGAACATGGAAGAATCCGCCCCCGGGGTGCTGACCAGCACCACCGGGGACGCCCAGCTGCTGCTGACCCCGGGCACGCTGGTGCGGCGGCTGCGGCTGGTGGCCGCATACACCGGGGACGGCGGGGAGAAGGATCTGTACTATCATCTGCCGGGCATGGGCTACACCCCCCGGCTGCGGGTCTGGCCCACCATCGCCCCGGACGGGGAAAGCTGGACCTACACCCTGCCCCGCACAGCCGGGCAGAACCTGCGCCTGGACCTGGCGGACACCGCCGGGGTCAGCGTGCAGGTGACGGCCCTCATCCTCAACGAGCGCCCGGCCTGGACCAGCTGCTTTGTGCCGGAGGGCTGGCAGCTCTTCTGGCTGGCGGTGCTGCCCGGGCTGGCGGGGTGCCTGGTCACCCTGCGGCGGGACGACCGCTGATCACACCCGATACGGGGGAATTGTGTTATGGAACTCTTTTTCAGTCTGGTTTCGCTGGCAGCCCTGGCAGGCTTTGCCCTGCTCCTGGCCCGGCGTACCACCCTGCCCGCGCCCCTGGCCCCCTTTGCGGCCCTGTGCGCCACCATGCTGTGGTTTGCCGTGGCTGGCATGCTGGGGGTGCTGGTGCCCGCCGGGTGGGTGTATTTTGTGCTGGCGGCGGGAGCCTGGGTGCTGAGCTTTGCCCCGGTGGGGCACAAAGCCCCCCTCTCGGCCCTGAACGTCCCCGGCTTCACCGCCTTCTGGGTGCTGGCGGCGGCGCTGCTGGTGTTTTTTGCCTGGCGGCAGCCCATGTTCTCCACCTGGGACGAGTTTTCCTTCTGGGGTACCGCCGCTAAGATCGTCAAGACCTCCGGGAACCTCTACGTCAACGCCGAGATCGGCTGGGACTGGGTGGGGTCCCACCGTCCCGCCCTCATCGTGCTGGGGTATTTCTTCCAGTTCTTCGGTTCCTATGCCGAATGGCGGGTGCTGGCAGGGTATGATATCCTGCTGCTCGCCCTCTTCACCACCCTGACGGCCAACGCCCCCAAGGGGGCCTGGCGGCAGGCGGTACCGGCCCTGGCCTTCGGGTTTCTGCTGCCTTTCCTGATCACCTTGTACGGCAACGTCACCCGCACCACCGACCTGTACGCCTCCAGCCTGTCGGATATTCCTCTGGGACTGACCTTCGGCGGGGCCATGGCGGTGTATTACCTGAACAAGCGCCGGGCCCTGTGGCCCTCCGCCCTGGCTTTGGCCACCCTCTGCCTGGAAAAGGACACAGGCTTCGCCATGGCCCTGGTGGCGGCGGGCATTTTGAGCGCGGACGCCCTCCTCTGCGCCCTGGCCGAAAAAGCCCCCGCCCCCGTCATCGGCCGGACCCTGGCCAAGGCGGCGGGACTGTTCCTCACCTGCGGAGTGTCCTTCCTCTCCTGGCAGAGGTACCTGTCGGTGGCCAGCACCGCAGACACCTCCAACGTGGGGGGCACCCAGCAGATGGGCATGGCCGAGATGGTCATTACCGGCTGCAAGGAGCTGGTGGGCATCGGCCGGACCGAAAAGTTTTCCACCATTATGGGCGGCATGGTGAAAAACCTGCTGTCCTCCACCACCACCATGGTGGGGCCCTTTATCGTGGTGGTGGCCCTGACCGTGGCTCTGGCCGTGGGGGCCACCCTCTTCACCCGGGAAAAGGCCCTGCGCCGTCAGGCCGGGGTGTTTGCGGTACTGGGGCTGGGGGGCTTTGCGGCCTACTTCTTCTTCATCGGGCTGACCTATGTGTATGTTTTCCGGGACGAAGTGTCCGACGGCCTGGTGGGCTTTGAGCGGTACATGTACCCCTACCTGCTGGGCTGGCTGCTGGCCGCCGGGGCGCTGGTGCTCCGGGCCATGGCGGAGGAGCGCCCCGCCGGGCTGGTGCAGACCGGCTTTGCGGTCTTTGTGCTGGGTCTGGCCGGGCTGGTGTGGCTGCGGGTGCCCTTCACCCTCACGGTGTTCGGCTGCGGGGACGCCGCCTATGCCCAGCGCCGCGAGACCCGGTCTGTGGCTGAGGAAGTCCAGGCCGTGGTGCCCCAGGACGCCCACATCTTCTTTGTGAGCCAGGGGGACGACGGCAGCCAATGGTTTTTGTATACCTACGAGATGTATCCCTGGTATCTGGATTACAGCGGTACCTCGGGCATGGGCGGCGGCGGCACCTTTGCTCTGCCGGGGGCCTTGCCGGAGGATACCCTCTACTACCACCCCTACACCGCTCAGGAGCTCCACGACTGCATCCTGAAGAACGGCTGCACCTACATCTTCATCGAAAAATCCGATGACCTCTTTGCCCAAGGGTACGCCAGTCTGTTCAGCGACGGCCTGGCCGGGTGCGAGGGCGGGGCGGCGGTGTACGGGTACAACGCCGGAACCGACCAGTTTGATTTTGTCTGCCATGTGGGAGGGACAGCATGAAAGAGAAAATTTCCTGGCTGAACCGCCACAAGATGCTCACCCTCTACCTGCTGGCCCTGGCAGTGTGGGTGCTTTACGCCCTGGGCTGCGCCGGGTGGGACGCCCTGGGCTTTGCCACCGGGCGACTGCATACCGAGACCCTGGCCCTGGCTGATCTGCCGCTGCAGGACATCGTGCAGGACGAGGACGGCAACTGGGTCACCGCCGGGGGCGACCCCCAGCTGCAGCTGGCCCTGGATCAGCCGGTGCGCAGCGTGACCTTTGGAACCGACGCCCCGGCTTCCGGCTTTGAGGGCTATTACGGAAAATCCGGCCAGGATGCCAGCCTGCGCCGCCGGGTATGGGCCGCCGAGACCGCCGCCGGGCAGGTACTGCTGGTCTTTCCGGTGGGCAGCGGCACGGTGCGCATCGACCCCGCAGGCAGCGAGGGGGTGGTGCTGGGCGCGGCCGACGCCGCCCTCACCGTCAATGCCCCCCTGCCCCTGTGGCGGTACTTCCAGCCTTTGGGGGAGCAGGGCCTGGCCCTGGCGGTGCTGCCCGCGGTGCTGGCCGCCCTGTGGGACCTGGGGGCCTTCTGGGTCACCCGCCTGCGCCGCTGAATTTTTCCTTGCTGTAAGGAGAGTATCCTATGCCCCATCCGAGCACAACAATCAAACGCCGCGCCCTGCCCTACCTGTGTACGGCGGCGGGGATGGTGGTGATCCTGGGCGTGGTCTACGCCCTGTGCGGGTACTGGCCCCTGGGCCCCAACTCGGTGATGACCGGGGACCTGAACAGCCAGTACATCCCCTTCTATGCCCATTTTTATACCGCCCTGCACAGCGGCACCGGCAGCCTGACCTATGCCGGGGACATGGGGCTGGGGGGCGGCAGCTTTGCCCTGTTCGCCTACTACTTTGCCAGTCCCTTTGCCTGGCTGTACCTGCTCTTCGCCCCCGAGACCTACGGCTGGCTGTGCTGTGTGGTCTGGGCGCTGAAGGTGCTGCTGGCGGCGCTGACCTTTGTGTGGTATCTGCGGCGGCACTGGGGGGCCTGCCCCCTGTTTGTGCCCCTGGGCTGGTGCTACGCCCTCATGGGCTACACCGTGGCCTATGCCCAGAACCTGCTGTGGCTGGACTCGGTGATCTTGCTGCCCCTGGTGGCCGCCGGGTTGGACAGCCTGCTGGCGGGCAAGCGGGGGCTGGGCTTTGCCTTGTGGCTGGCCGCGGCCATCTTCACCAATTTCTACATGGGGTATATGCTTTGCATTTTCTCCGTATTGTATATTCTTGCCCGGCTGGCGGCCCAGCCGTTGGAGGAAGGTCGCCGGGTTCTGCCTCTGCTGGGCCGGTTTGCGGTGGGCGGTATCACCGGCGCCGCCCTGGCCGGGGCGGTGCTGGTCCCCGCGGTGGCCGAGATCCTGACCGTAAAGAACACCTCCCTGGACCTGACCGGCGGGGTGCAGTTCAACCTGCTGGACCTGGTACAGAAATTCTTTACCGGCAACTTTGTGTGGGCGGACGTACAGACCGGCCTGCCCCCCCTCTACTGCGACATGCTGGGGCTGGCGGGGCTGCTGCTCTACATTGTCAGCCCCCGGCCCGGGCGGGAGAAGGCCGCCTTTCTGGGGCTGGGAGCCCTGCTGGTGCTGAGCATGTGGTGGCGGCCGCTGGACCTTATCTGGCACGGCTTTGCCGCCCCCAACTGGTTCCCCTACCGGGAAAGTTTTCTGCTGGTGTTCTGGCTGCTGACCCTGGGCGCCGGGGCGCTGGTGGTCCCGCTCACACGCCGCCGGGTGTTCACCGCGGGCGGGCTTGCCCTGGTGCTGGCGGCGGTGGTCTTTCTCACCCGGGCCGAAACCTACGGCCGGCGCCGGTGGGCTCTGGCCTGTGTGCTGCTGCTGGCAGCCCTGGGCCTTGCCTGGCTGTGGCGCCGCAGCAACGGCAAGAGGCGGCAGCTGGCCGCGGGCGCCCTGGCGGTGCTGGTGGCCGGGGAACTGGCCCTGAACAGCTGGTGGGCCCTGCGGCAGTTTGAGGTCTACCCGGTAGCCGATTACCAGACCTTTGTTTCCGACGGCCGCGCCACCGTACAGGCGGTGGAAGAGGACAACCCGGACAATTTCCGCCTGGAAAAGACCTTTTTCCGCACCCTCAACGACCCCATGCTCCTGGGGTTTGAAGGGCTGACCCACTTCAGCAGCGTGCAGGACGGCACCGGCACCATGCTGCTCATGGCCCTGGGCTACTGCAACTACGGGGCCAGCTACGGATATCTGGGGGGCAGCACCGCCGCGGCGGACAGCCTGCTCTCTATCGGGTACTTCCTGGACCGGGACGGCGGGCGGGTGCCCACCCACTTCACCCCGTCCGGCCTGAACACCCCCTGGCAGGTGTATGAGAATGAAAACGCCCTGCCCCGGGCCCTGTGGAGCCCTGGTGTCGCCGAAGACTTTACCCTGACCGAGGGCACCGACCCCTTCACCGCCGCCGAGACCCTCTATTCCGCCCTGCTGGGGCAGCAGACAGCCCTTTTCACCAGGCAGGAGGGCGGCGCCGGGGACAGCTACTCCGTCACGGCGGACAGGGACGGCATCCTCTACGCCGTCTTCACCGGCACGGCGGCGGATGTACCCCTGACGGTGGACGGGGCCGACGCCGGGACCATCTTCAGCCTGGAGCGTTCCTCCGGTTCGGTCATCGACCTGGGCCGGGTGAAGGCCGGGCAGACGGTGACCCTGACCTTAGGTGCCGCGGCGGACACTGCCCTCTTTGCGGTGCTGGACGAGAACGCCCTGGCCGATGCCTGTGAGACCCTCCGGGCCGCGGCCCCCGCCATCACCAGCTGGCAGGACGGGGCCGTCACCCTGCAGACCGACCAATCCGCCGGGGGGCTTGTGGTGCTGACCCTGCCCTTTGACGAAAACTGGACCGCCACCTTGGACGGCCAGCCGGTGGAGGTGCAGGCCGCCGGGTATCTGTTGGGGGTACCCGTGCCCGCCGGCACCCATACCCTGACCCTGACCTACACCCAGCCGGGGACCGGGGCCGGGCTGGCCCTGAGCGCCCTGGGGCTGGTGCTCCTGCTGGCAATGGCCTACATACCACGCCGAAAGCCCGTCACCCCATAAAAGGCAAAGAAAAAGGACCGGAGTTGTTCCGGTCCTTTTTGTATGTACCGCATCGGTTCTGTGTCCGCAAGCAGATCAGCCGGAAGGCCGATCTCACAGCACCGCGTACAGGATATGGGTTTTATGAAAACAGAGGGCGGCTGCCGGCCTGCCGGGCCACGACGCCGCCGGTCCGGGATGAAATATCTGTTATTATACCCATTTTCCTTGCCCTGTGCATTATCCTTTTTTAACAGCAGGAATCCTTATCAGCTATTCCGGCCCTTTCATTGCAGCATATAGGGTTTCAGGTCCTGGCGGTGGGTCCCCCCAGCTTGTCCATGGCCCGGGAGAGATGCCGTTTCACCGTATCGGCAGAGATGTTCAGATGCCGGGCGATCTCCCGGTTGGTCCAGCCCCGGGCGGCCAGCATGGCCATGGTGAACTCGGTGGTGGTCAGGTTGTCCGCCACCCGGTCCCCGGTGTCCGGGTTGTGCACCTTGCGCCACCCGGCGGAGAACCGGTAGGTGATCTCGATGATCCGGCGGAAATCCTCCGGCCAGCCCGGTTTGATCACCGCTTCCAGCATGCCGCCCAGCAGGCCGTGGTGCTCCCCGAACGCCTCGATGAGGTCGTCGGGCCGGGCCTTGTCCCAGGCCGCCAGCAGATGGGCCTGGGCGGATTCGGGGCGGCGCAGCCGCATATAATCCATCACCGCCACCAGGTGGAGATAGATGGCCGGGATGGGATAGTTTTCCGCCCCCATGGCCAGGGTGGCTTCCACCACCCCGGCGCTCTTGTCGTATTCTTCCCTCAGATACAGGTAATGGGCCTGGACATACAGGGCAAAGGCCCGCAGACCGGTGGGCAGCAGAGGCAGAAAGTCCCGGGCGGGGGGCATGCCGTCCGGCAAGGGCAGGTGCAGCAGCACCGACGCCGTGGCCGCCACAAACACCGCCGCGGCGCTGCGCTGGGGGTCCCGGTCGGCGGTCAGGGTGCGCTGCACCTCCCCCAGAGCGCAGCGCACCTGCTGGATGCGCCCGGCAGACAGGTTGGCGTAGGCATACAGCAGATTGGCGGAAAGCCGGGTCTCCCGGTTGCGGGCGTGAAGATACCGTTCCGCCGCCCGGGCCGCGGCCTCCGCCTGTCCGCTGAAGTAGAGGTATTCCGCCTGGGCCATGTCCCGGGCCGGGCCTTCGGGCATATGCAGGATGGCGGCCTGGCACTGTCCCGGGGAAAAGGGGGTATTGGTCAGGGGCAGCAGTGCGGTGCGGCATTCCCCACCCCGGGAACGGCCGGGGGCGGCCTGCTCCGGCCCGGCCCGGCGCCCGTCCGACGGTTTGGATGCCCCGGCGGGGATCTGCCAGGCATGGCCGAACTTCCGGGCGCCGGGAATTCGCCCCTGGGTGCAGTATTTCTGTACCCGCCGCTCGGAAAGATTCCATGCCTGTGCTGCCTGGCGTACGGTGATATAATTCATGGCTGTCCCCTCTTTTCGCCCGGTCCAAACCGCCGGTGGCTGGTTTTATTGTACCGGGTTTTGTCCCGCCGGGCAAGGCCCCGGCTTCACCAGAAAAAGCCCGCCCCCCGGCCGGGGAACGGGCTGCAATCAGGTTCTGGGCAGGATGTGGTCCAGCGCCTGCCGGGCGGCTTCCAGCGCTCCATCCGGGTCGTCCAGGTCCCGGGGTTCCAGATACTGGCCGTCCAGCCGGATCTCCACCCAGTCCCCCGTATCCTCACAGCAGGCCGCCAGCTGCATGCCCTTGTCCGCCAGGACCGCCGGGTCGGTCTCCCACCAGTACAGGGTCCAGGTCAGGCCCCCGGCACTGGTATAGGCTTGGGTCCCGGTGGCGCCGTCATAGGCGGTGGGCGCCCGGGCGCACAGGGTCAGCTGGGGTGCCGCCACCCGGTCCCCGGTGATCAGCAGACTGCCGTTGAAGTCCCCGGTCTGCTGCAGGTCCAGCCGGTCCCCGAAGGCCACCCGCTGGCCCACATCCCCGGCGGGCACCGCCTCCACCGTCATCTGCCGGGTAAAGTCCCGGAATCCGGATTCGGTCCAGGGGCTGACCCGCCACCGCCAGAAGAGGAACCGGTTCATCTGCCCCAGGGCGTCAGCGTACAGCTCCTCTCCCATGGTCTGGGGATAAAATTCGAAGGTATCCGCCTCCTTGCCCAGGTAGAAATCCCGGATGGCCCCGGTATCCAGGTTGCGGGCCACCACCCGGGCGCCCACCCCGTTGGTTTCGGCCCATTGCAGGCTCCACCCCGGCACCTGGACCCGCCAGCCACGCCCGGCGTCGTCGGTGAGGGTGACGCTCCCGTCCCGGGTACAGTGGTTTTCCGTGGGCATGAGCCCCAACAGGCTCTCGCTATCGGTGGGCGCAAAGCCCGGCAGGTCGGTGCGTTCCAGCTGGTTGCCCTGGACCCCCTGGCGGAAGCGGAAGGCCCACCGCAGGGCCACCCCCGCACACAGCAGCACCGCCACGGCCAGCAAAGCCGCGGCCCAGCGCCGGATCTTTCCCGTTTTCATCCCATTCCTCCTTGTTCCAGGGCGGTCTCCAATGCCCGGGCTGCGGCGTCTGCCTCTTCCGCCAGCACCCAGGCCACCGCCCCCTCCTGGCAGAAGCGGCCTAAAAATTCCAGTACCGCCACCAGTTCGCCCCCGTCCTCCGGCCACACCGGGCCGTCGGTCAGATCCAGGCAGAGTACCTCACAGGGCAGCCCCTCCGCCTCCATCTCGGGGAACAGGGTCACGAACCGTCCCCGGCGCAGCTGTGCCCGGTCCAGCCGGACCACCGTCTGGCCGAAACTGTCCCAGCAGTGTCTTTCCTCGGCGCGCACAAAGGCCGGGGCCTGGGCCGCCGTCAGCTGCACCACCCCGATCCGGAAGGGCAGGGTCCCTGTACGCGGGGGACGGCGGCACAGCGCCGCCCCGCACACTGCGGCAAAGTCCTCCATCTCCTGTTCCGGCCCGGCCCGAAAGACGGGAAGGGTCCCGCCGGGTTCGCATGTTGCCTGTGTCATGGTGCCGCCTCCCTCTGCCGGTCATTCTTCCTATCATAGTACACAATTTTTTCTTCTGTGGCAAATCTTTCTCTTTTTTCTGCACAGACGCCCGCTTTGTGGTAGGATAAAGGAGAGAAACCCTGTGAAAAGGAGGTCCCCGTATGTTTTATGTCACAGGCGACACCCACGCCAGTTTCGGCGGGCTGTACCGGCAGCTGGCCGCCATGCCCCCGGACACCGGCTGCGTCATTCTGGGGGACGCAGGCTTCAACTACCACCGGGATGAGGAGGACCGCCGGAACAAGGCCCGGATGGATTCTTTGGGCCGGACCATCTTCTGCGTTCACGGCAACCATGAAAGCCGCCCCGCCGCCACCGGCCTGTATGAGCTGCAGCCCCGGTTCGGGGGACAGGTCTGGGTGGAGCCGGATTTTCCCCATCTGCTCTTTGCCCGGGACGGGGATGTCTATGAACTGAACGGGAAGTCGGTGCTGGTCATCGGCGGGGCGTACAGTGTGGACAAGTATTACCGGCTGATCCACGGCTATCACTGGTGGGCGGACGAACAGCCCGACCAGGCCACCCGGCAGCGGGTGGAACAGGCCCTGGCCGCCCGGGACTGGCAGGTGGATCTGGTTTTGTCCCACACCTGCCCGGCCCGGTATATCCCCGCCGAGGCCCTGCTCCCCGGCCTGGACCAGAGCCGGGTGGACCGCTCCACCGAGCTCTGGCTGGACACCATCGAAGCCCGCACCCGGTACCGGCGGTGGTACTGCGGCCACTGGCACATCAACAAGGCGGTGGACCGGATGCAGTTTTTGTACCACGACCTTCTGCCCCTGGAATAAGGGCGGGACATTCACAATTCTCAAACAATTCCCAAACAATCATCAAACACAAAAGGGCTATCCTGTCCCTGTATTTCTGTGAGAGGCCGGGCCTGCCCCGGCAAAGGGAGAGATCGGTATGATCCACATTCTTGTGCTGGAAGATGACGCCAAGCTGAATCAGACGGTGTGCACCTACCTCAACGACAGCGGCTTTACCGCCCGGGGGTGCCTGTCTGCCCGGGCCGCCTACGACGAGCTGTACAACCATCTGTATGATCTGATCGTGTCGGACATCATGATGCCGGAGGTGGACGGTTTTGCCTTTGCGGAAACCGTGCGCCGGGTGAACAAGACCATCCCCATCCTGTTCATGTCCGCCCGGGATGATCTGCCGTCCAAGCAGAAAGGGTTCCGGCTGGGCATTGATGATTACATGGTCAAGCCCATTGAGCTGGACGAACTGGTGCTGCGCATCCGGGCGCTGCTGCGCCGGGCCCACATCGAGATGGAGCGCCGCCTCACCGTGGGCAACCTGACCCTGGACGCCGACGCCGTCACCGCCACGGTGGCGGGGCAGGAGGTGCCGGTGACCACCCGGGAGTTCAACATCCTGTACAAGCTGCTGTCCTATCCCAACAAGACCTTCTCCCGGGCCCAGCTGATGGATGAGTTCTGGGGGGGGGAGTCGGACACCAGCCTGCGGGCAGTGGATGTGTACATCACCAAACTGCGGGACAAGTTTGCCCGGTGCGACGGCTTTGTCATCAGGACCGTCCGGGGCCTGGGATATAAGGCGGTGCTGGTATGAGAACGACGGCCAGATTTTCCGACCAGCGGGTGAAAAAGAGCCTGTTTCCTCTGTCCACCTTCGGGCTGTTTTTTCTGTTGTTTGCCCTGCTGACCACCCTGCAGATGGTGATGATCGGCCAGGCCATCGACTACCGGAGCCTGCCCGCCCGCACTGTGGCGGCGGTGGTGGGGTTCTGGGTGGCGGCGTCGGTCTGCTCCACCCTGCTCACCGGGCTGACCATCCGCCGCCATTACCAGAAACCCATTGAGGAATTTTCCGAAGCGGCCCGCAAGGTGGCCGGGGGGGATTTTTCGGTGTATCTGGCCCCCCGGCATCCCATGGACAAGACCACCCATCTGGATGTGCTGTTCATGGACTTCAACAAGATGGTGGAGGAGCTGGGCAGCATCGAGACGCTGAAAACCGACTTTTTCTCCAACGTTTCCCACGAGTTCAAGACCCCTCTGGCGGTGATCCAGACCAACGCCGAGCTGCTGCAGAAGAAGCCCCTCACCGAAGCCCGGCGGCAGGAATGCACCGACGCCATCCTGCAGGCTTCCCGGCGGCTGTCCAGCCTGATCACCAACATGCTCAAGCTGAACAAGCTGGAAAAACAGGTCATCCGGCCGCTGCCCCGGGTGTACGACGTGTGCAGCCAGCTTTGCACCTGCGCGCTGCAGTTTGAGGATGTATGGGAGAAAAAGGGCATCGACTTTGAGGCGGACCTGGAGGACCGGGTGCCCGTCTGCGCCGACGAGGGGCTGCTGGAACTGGTGTGGACGAATCTTTTGTCCAACGCCCTGAAATTCACCCCCGAAGGCGGCCGTGTCACCCTGGCCCAGACTTCCGATGACCGGGAGGTCACCGTCACCGTATCGGACACCGGCTGCGGCATGGAGGAAGCCACCCTGCAAAGGATCTTCGACAAGTTTTATCAGGGGGACACCTCCCACGCCACCGAGGGCAACGGCCTGGGCCTGGCCCTGGTGCGCCGGATTCTGGAACTGTCCGAGGGAACCATCGCCGTGACCAGCACCCCCGGGCAGGGCAGCACCTTCACGGTGAAGATTCCCCGGTCCCTTCCCCGGAAGGAGCAGCCTCTATGACGCCGGAATCCCAGGCCCCCTATATCGGGTACGAATACCGGGAGATCCCCGTTGCTGCCCGGGATGTTCCCCTGTTTTTGGACTGCTACCGGCACTTCGGCTGGGTCCCGGCGCAGTCCCTGCCGGTGTACACCGGCAAGGATCGGGTCCTGCTCCAGCTCAAGCGCAACCGCAAGCTCGTCAACCGGGTGGAGCTGACCCGCCTGCAGCGGAATTTTGAGTCCTGCGTGGCACAGATCGGGCAGATGGAACGCGCCGGAAGGCAGCGGGCCACGGTCTGGGCCCTGCTGGCGGGGCTGTTGGGGACGGTGTGTATGGCCGGGGCGGTGTTTGCGGTCACCGGGGAGCCGCCCCACTATCTGGTGACAGCCCTGCTGGGAGTTCCTGCCTTTGGGGGGTGGCTGCTGGCCCCCCTTGTTTACCGCCGCCAACGGCAGCGGCAGAGCCGGAAGGCGGAACCCTTCCGGCAGGCCAAGTATGAGGAGATTTACCGGCTGTGTGAAAAGGGGCATTCCCTGCTGTGACCGGCAAGCCGGCGGCGTTCTTTCGGGACGCCGCCGGCTTTTTAATATTTTGCAAACAAAACCGAAGCAGGGAACAAACAAAGGTCCGGTATACTACAGCCATACCTGCAGGAAAGAAACAGGACAACAAGGAGGTTGTGATATGCCTGCATACAAGTTGAAGCCCGGCAAGATCGGCAAAAAGGTGATGCACGCCTGCACGGCGGTGGAGGAACGGTTCTCCGACGCGTTTCTGGAGGAGGACGGCAGCCTGAAAACCGGCGGCATGGCCGAAAAGGTCACCGGCGCATACAAAAAGGTGGAAGATGCGGTGGTGGGCGGCTACCGGAAGGTGGAAACCGCCTTCGTGGACGCATTTCTGGAAAAGACCGGGGAGGACGGGCAGGACCCGTCCCATCCCGACAAATGACCCTATGGGCCACGATCCCAACAGGAGGAATCCGCAGATGAAAAAGAAAGACTTCGTAACCCTGATCCTGAGCACCATCGGCGGGCTGCTGTTCGCCCTGGGCATGTGTATGGCCCTGCTGCCGGACTGGGATACCCTGTACCAGGGCATCCTGCTGGGCGGGCTGGGGGCGCTGGTGCTGCTGGCCATCCTGCCGGTGCGCCGACGGATGGAGGGCAGGCCCGCCCTGGTCTGGAATCCCCGGGCCGCCGGTATCACCCTGCTGGGCGCAGCGGGGGCGCTGGTCCTGGGGGTGGGCATGTGCATGACCATGGTCTGGGAGATGCTGGTGCCCGGCATCCTGGTGGGCATAGGGGGCATTGTGCTGCTGCTGTGCCTGATCCCGGCAATCAAGGGTCTGGAATAAAAGGAGAACACGCAGGCCGCCGGGGAAGGGCTGGCCCGCGTGCTTTTTTGTCTGGTGTTTCCGGGGACAGAGGCCCCTGCTGTATGAATCACACACGCAAAGAGAGTCCGGCGCCCCGCCGGTCTGCCCGGTCCGGGGGCGGCCGCCGGTTCCGCCCGTCCCTTCCGGGGTCCTGCCTGGGGGCGGGGGTGTTCTGCACCGGGGCCCTGGCCGCCGTGGCCACCCCCTGGGGGCAGTGCCTGCCCGCCGCTGTGGTCTGGCCCCTGTACGCCCTGGCCGCCCTCTTTCTGGGCGCCGCCGTCTGGGCGCTGGCACTTTGGTGCCGGAAGACTTCCCCGGTGCACCGGGTTCGCCGCCTGGCCCACCGCCATCCCCTGTCTGCCCGCCTGTGGGAGGACGATTCCTTCCGGTTGCTGCTGGCGGGGTGCGGGGCCCTGGCGGGCAACAGCCTGCTGGCCCTTTCCAAGCTGCTGGCCGCCTGGTGGTTTTCCTCCCGCTGGCTCATGGCGCTGGCGGGTTATCACCTGGTTCTGTGCCTCACCCGTTTTCTGATGCTGCGCAGCAGCCGTCCCGGCACCGCCCGGCGGCCGGGGGAATCCCCCGCGGCCCGGCAGTGGAGGCCCTACCGCCTGTGCGGCTGTCTGCTGGTGGTGCTCTCCTTTGCCCTGCAGGGGGTGGCCGTCCTCATTGTCCGGGAGGGACAGTCCTTCCGCTATGACGGATACCTGATCTTTGCGGTGGCCTTCTATGACTTTTACTGCCTGATCTCCTCCCTTGTTTTTCTGATCACCCGGCGCAGGTCTCATACCCCGGTCATTCTGGCGCTCCGGCAGATCAGCCTGGCCACCTCCCTGGTGTCCATGCTCTCCCTGCAGACCGCCATGCTGGCCGCTTTCGGCGGGGAGACCGCCCCCCGGACCCGGCAGTGGATGAACCTGCTCACCGGCACCGCCGTCTGTGTGCTGCTGGCGGCGCTGGGGGTGTCCATGATCCTCACCGCCCACCGCAAAAGCCGGGGATGATCCCGGTCCTCACGAATGGGCGGTGACCCACAGGCGGAACACCTGTTCGGCGGTGTCGGCCAGATTCCGCCGGGCACGGTCGGGGTCCATGGCCTCCTCCAGGGTGCAGACACCCCGCAGGATGGGGAAAAAGGCGTCGATGCCCGCCCGGTGGCAG
Organism: uncultured Gemmiger sp.; assembly: GCA_944382785.1. GTDB lineage: Bacteria > Bacillota > Clostridia > Oscillospirales > Ruminococcaceae > Gemmiger. The sequence goes on from CALWNO010000105.1 coordinate 37,951, forward strand.
GCGACGGCCTCCGGGGCCACACTTCCCGCCAGGGCAACCACCGGCTTGCCGTACCCCTTGGCCAGCCGGGCCACCCCCGCCGGGGCCTTGCCCATGGCGGTCTGGCCGTCCAGGCGGCCTTCCCCGGTGAACACCAGGTCGGCCTCCCGCAGGACCCCTGCCAGGCCGGTCTCCTCCAGTACGATCCCGATGCCCGATTCCAGCACCGCGTTGGTGAAGGCCAGAAAGGCAAAGCCCATGCCACCCGCTGCTCCGGCGCCGGGGTGATGCGGGTCTGCCCTGCCCGGATGCAGCCGGGCAGCCAGGGCGGCGTAGTGGTCCAGCCAGCGGTCCATCGTCCGGATCATGGCCGGGGTGGCCCCTTTCTGCGGACCGTACACCGCACTGCATCCGGTGGGGCCGCACAGGGGGTTGGTCACGTCGCAGGCGATGCGGAAGGTACAGTGGGCCAGCTGGGGCAGCACATGCTCTTCCCGGATGGTGTGCAGCTGTGCCAGGCCCGCCGCTCCGGGGGCGATGGGGCGGCCGGAACCATCCAGGAAGTCATATCCCAGGGCCTGGAGCATCCCCACGCCGCCGTCGTTGGTGGCACTGCCCCCGATGCCCACGATAAACCGGCGGCAGCCCTGCTCCATGGCATCCCGCAGCACCTGCCCCACCCCGCAGGTGGTGGCCCGCAGGGGATTGCGCCGGGCAGGGTCCACCAGGGTCAGGCCCGCGGCGCCGGACATCTCCACCACGGCGGTTTTGCCGTCGGGCAGGATGCCGTAGCTGCAGTCCACCGGGTCCCCCATGGGACCGGTGACGGTGACCCGGCGCAGGGTCCCCTGCATTCCGGCCACCAGGGCCTCCACCGTTCCCTCCCCGCCGTCGGCCAGGGGGCGCACCGCCACCTCCGCCGTCGGGTCGGCCCGCAGGACCCCTTCCCGGACGGCCTGTCCCGCTTCCAGGGAGGAAAGACTTCCTTTCAGGGAGTCCATGGCAACCACAATCTTCATAGGGCACGCTCCTTTTTCCTGATCTGGTTCCAGTATACCGCAGCCGCCGGTCCCTTTCCATGGGTCGGGGCTTTCTTTTTTTCCGGGGCAGGGGTTCCCGGCAGACAACAAGCCCCCCCGGAAAACCTGGGTTTTCCGGAGGGCTTGTGAAGGGGGTGTATGCCTGGTTGCGCTGTGGGCAGGTTTACGGCGTGTGCGCCGGGTCTGCCCTTTGGGGAGGAACCCTTGCGTCAGGATACACCCTTCCCTGTTTGGGGGCCCGGTTATTCCGCCTCGACGGTCTCGGCGGCCCGCTTGGCCTTCAGCTGGCTGGCCACGTTCTCCAGCATGCTGCCGTCCAGCTTGTAGCCGCCCACATAGATCACAAAGGCCAGCACGGTGATGACCGAAGGCACCACGCCCATGAGCACGCGCATGCCCATGATGGTCTGGGCGGTCTGGGGCACGTTTTCCACATAGCCGAAGATGGTCAGGCCCACGCCGATGAGCCAGCCGGCCACGGCGGAAGCGGTCTTGACCAGCAGGGTCTGGAAGGAGGCCACGATGCTCTCATTTCGGGTGCCCAGCTTCACCTCGCCGTAGTCGATGACGTCGGCCAGCATGACGGTGGTGGCGCCCAGGGTCAGGCCGGAGCCGAACTTATAGAACAGACCGCAGACGATGGTGAGGGGGATGTTTTCCGGCACCACCATGCCCACCGCCAGCAGGCCCAGCAGGCCCACGGCCGGGGTGAAGCTGGCCAGGGCAAAGACCGACTTCTTGGACATGAAGCGGGAGAACAGGGGGAACAGGAACAGAGCGCCCATCTCCGCCAGGGAGGCGGCGGTGGTGAAGTAGGGGAACAGGCCGTCATCCATGGTGACGTACTTGAAGTAATACAGGGCCATGCCGCCGGCCAGCTGAACAACCAGGTTGTAGGCCAGCACCACGCCGATGTAGACCTTCAGCTGGTCGTTGCCGGTGATGACGTGGATGGCGTATTTCAGGGAGGTGCGCTGGGTCTTTTTGCTGGTAACGGCTTCCATGCTGCTGCGGTCCCGGGAGAAGATGACGGTGACCAGCAGGGTGACCACGAAGATGACGGCCACCACAATAGAGGTGTTGGCGTAGCCCTTGGCCTCATTGCCGTTGCCCAGCAGGTCGATCATGGCCAGGCCAAAGGCGCCGATCAGCAGCCAGGCAGAGCTGGCGAAGATACGGGGAATGACGGACATGGAGTCCCGCTCCTCCTTGGTGGAGGACATGGAGGGAAGCATGGACCAGTAGGGGATGTCCATGATGGTGTAGGTCATGCCCCACAGGATGTACATGACCGAATAGTAGGCGTACTGGGCAAAGCCGGAAAGAGCCGGGCCCCGGAACAACAGCACCAGAATCACCGCATTGATCAGGGTGCCGATGAGGATCCAGGGACGGAATTTGCCCCACTTGGTGTGGGTGTTGTCCACGATGAAGCCCATCATGGGGTCATTCACCGCGTCCCACACACGGGCCACCAGGAACAGGTTGCCCACAAACAGGGGGGCCAGACCGACGGTGTCGGTGAGATAAATGGTCAGATAGGTGCTGATCATGGCGTAGCACAGGTCCTTGCCCAGGCCGCCCACGCCGAACGCCAGCTTCCTTCCCATCGTTTGTTTCATGATTCGTGATACCTCCGTCCATTTCTTACAAGCCAGTTTTCTTTGCAGAGGATTTATGGAATTTTCTCAAACTGCACCAGCGCACTGGCGTAATCGCCGCTCAGGCGCAGGGGCAGTCCGTGACCCATGAGGTAGCTTCCGGTCTTGGTGATGTCGCCCTGGGAGGTGTGGAGGATATACCGCGCTTCCTCCTCCAGCCCCCGCAGCCGGACGGTGGTGCCCCGGTGGCCCACCTTGCTCTGGGGCAAAAAGGCGAAGAGCACGCCCTTGTCCCCTTTGAGATATTCATACAGGAAATACTGATCGGCGCTGGGGTTGTCCAGCCGGTAGAAGGTCCCTTCCTGGATGACGGGCCGGATCTCCTTGTACTGGCGGATCATCTTCTGGGACAGTTCCACCTCTTCCGGGGTGAACTTCAGGATGTTGCAGCCGATGCCCAGGCTGCCCATCATGGCGCTGTGGAACCGGAAGGTCAGGGGGATCATCCGGCCCGAAAGGAAGTTGGGGCAGTCGGTGACCCAGGCCCGCATGGCCTTGATGGGATAGATGCGGGAATAGGCGTCCTGGATGTACAGCCGGTCGTAGGCGTCGGTATTGTCGCTGGTCCAGAAGTCGTCGAAGATGCCCAGAATGCCGTAGTCGATCCGTCCGCCGCCGGAGGCGCAGGCCTCAAAGAGGACGTGGGGATGTTTTTTCTTCAGGGCGGTGACGATGCCGTAGATGACCTGAATGTGCTTGTACCAGATATCCCGCTGGGGGCCGGTCTGGGAGATGGGGCGGTTGGCGTCCCACTTGATGTAGTCGATGTCGTAGCGGGTGAGCAGGTTGTCCAGCATATTGTAGATGAACTCCTGCACCTCCGGCTTGGTGACGTTGAGCACATACTGGACCCGGGAGGTATCGCTGACCCGGGTGTCGTAGTGGTAGATCCAGTCCGGGTGGTCCTGGTAGAGCTGGGCTTTGGGGTTGACCATCTCCGGTTCCACCCACAGGCCGAACTTCATGTCCAGCCCCTTCACCGCGTCGATGAGCTCCTCCAGCCCGTTGGGGAACTTGCCCTCGTTCACATACCAGTCGCCCAGGCCGTTCTGGATGCTGTGCCGCTCCCCGAACCAGCCGTCGTCCAACACAAAGAGCTCGGCGCCCAGTTCCTTGGCCTTGTTGGCCAGCTTGATCTGGTCCTGGCAGTTCACATGGAACTCGGTGGCTTCCCAGGAGTTGTACAGCACCGGCCGCAGCCCCTTGCTCATCACCTGGTCCAGGGCAAAGCGGTGGAGGTTGTGGGACATGGTCTCAAAGCCGGTGGCGGAATAGCCGCAGAGGATGGCCGGGGCACTCAGGGTCTGGCCGGGGTCCAGCTGCAGCAGGCAGTCGTGGGGGTTGATGCCCATCTGGACCAGGGTCTCCCCGTAGGGGGTCTGCTCCACCACCCCGCTGAAGTTGCCGGTCATCCGCAGCGCCCCGAAGAACACCTCGCCGGTGGTCTCGGTGGCGTCCCGGTCCAGGATGAAGTAGGGGTTGTGGTTGTGGCTGGAGGTGCCCCGCCGGTTTTCGATCAAAATTTTGCCGTAGCTCACCCGCTGGGTGAACCGCTGTTCCTCCGCTCCCCAGTGGCCGTGCACGTTGGAGAAGTTCAGGTTCTCGTAGGGGATGTGGAACTGGGCGCTGTGCAGCTGCTCGATCTGGAGGGGCTCCTCCATCTGGTTTTTCAGCACCACATTGCGCTCCATCAGGTCGTACCGGGGGTAGAGCCTGTAGTGCAGGTCCATGTAGAAGTCGTAGTGGTCGTCCTTGAGGTGGAGCACCAGCTCCTCCCAGTCCTCCCCTTCTTCCACATCGTAGCCGCAGTACCGGTACACCAGCTCCCGGGTGCCGTCGGCAAAGGTTGCCTTGAGGCAGTGCTCCTTGTAACGCAGGCCGCCGTGCACCGGGAATTCCTCCGGGGTGATCTCATAGACCGGGTCGTTGGTGGACACTTCGGTGAGGACGGGCATTTCCAGCTCTTCCGCCGAGAGGATCTTTTTGCCCCAGTACAGGTGGCGCACCAGACCCTGGTCGTCGATGCCGAAAGCGTAGCTGGTATTCTCGGTGCTGAGCAGGAATACCTCGTTCTGGGTTCCAACCACAATGCTCATGGCTTGTCTCTCTCCCTATCTTCTGCGGTATCGTTTACCATCTTTATACAATGGCTTTACGTACTTTTTTCTCCGATGAAAATGGTAACACCAAAAAAGTACAACGTCAACAAATTTACTAATATTTTTACTCACAAAAAGGAAAGCTCGTAAAACATTTACCAAAAACAGCCTCTATATTTATGCAAAAAACGCAGAGGAGAAACCCCTCCTCTGCGCTTTTTGACGGTTGATTTCCTTGTCTCACTGGTCCCGCACGCTGCCCCGCTCTTCCAGGCGGCAGGAAATAATGATCTGTTTGGGGTGGGTCTTTTTCTGCCAGAGCAGTTCCATGCAGATGGCCGCCGAATCGGCGTTTTCCTGCAAGAACACCTCCACCGAGTCCAGGGGCGGCTGGGCCAGGCGGGAGAGGCTGGTGTTGTTGAAGGTAATGACCCCCACATCCCGGGGCACCTGGAACCCGAACTCCCGCAGAGCCCGCAGCAGCCCGGGGGCCACCACATCGCTGGCCGCAAAGATCGCCCCGGGCAGCGGTTTGCCCTCGCTGAGGTACCGGTGCATAAGGGCATAGCTGCTGGCCGAGTTCATCTCGCAGTCCAGCACCAGCGCCTCCTCAAAGGTGCCCCGCTCCCGCAGGGAGTTCTTGTAATAGTAAAAGCGGGGGTCCATGGTGAGCTCTTTTTTAGGCCCGAAGGTGTACACGCTGCCCAGGTAGGCCACCCGCTCGTATCCGTGCTTCCACAGACACTGGAGCACCTGCCGCACCGCCAGATGGTAGTTGGGAACAATGCTGTAATACTTTTCCACATCGGGGGTGGAGTCCAGAAAAACCAGGTTTTCGGTGTAGGTGTGGAAGTCGTCGATCTCTCCCTGGGTGAACCGGCCAATGGCCACAATGCCGTCCAGGGGCAGATCGTCGTTCTTCACAAAGTGGCCCTGTTCGTTGCGCAGGAGGGTACAGGTGCTCCAATGGCGGGCAAAGCATACCTCATCCAGCACATTTTTCAGCATCAGATAATAGATGTCCTCCAAGAGCTGCTCTTTTTCAAACATCTGGGCAATGCCGATCCGTTTTTTCCAGACCGGGGCCTCCGGCTCCCCCTGCGGATGGGTCGCCTGGTACCGCTGCTGCACCGTCTGATATCCCAATTTCTGGGCTGTATGCAGCACCCGCTGCCGGGTATCCTCCGTCACACTGAGGGTGGGGTCCTGGTTGAGCACCCGGGATACGGTTGCCGGGGACACCCCCGCCATCCGGGCGATCTCTTTCAGTGTAACCATGGCCATACTCCTGTATACAATCTGCCCTTTGGACAGAAGGTAAAATCATTCCCTTTGGTTTAGGAATCATTTTACCGTATTTTACCTTGGCATACAAGACTTTACCGGACAAAATTGGTAAAAATTCCCACTGCAGGGCCGCCTTATGGTGTTCCGCCGGGGGGTGCCCGGCTCCCCAAATCCCAGGTTTTCAATGGTCATGGTGCCGAAAACCTGGCTGCTGGGCTATCTGGTTTCGGATGAGTATAACAGGATCACGAGGAAGAGCGGGAAACATTACGGGATGATACGGGAGGTTGTCAAAAGACTTTGATGACGCTGTTTCTGCAGCAAAACAAGCTCCCGGAGGCCAAAGCGCATCCGGGAGCTTTTGGTGTATACCTATGAGTTTCCCGGAAGTTGCTATTTCTTTTCCGGGAAAATGATCTTATAGATAGGGAAGTAAATGATCATTTGAACACCGCCGTTGATGACGGTGATGAGAATGTTATAGAGTGCCGGCGGGAACCATTGACGGCACAGGGGCACATAGACGCCCATCAAAAAGCTGCATGTAATCGTGATGAGCCCAAAGGCGATGATGTACCACAGAATCTGGTACCACACATTTCCCTTGGAGTGGAAGGTAATGTTGCGCTGCATGGGGAAGTTGACGCACTGAGCCACAAAAAGGGTGATAGCGAAGGCAGCAAAGTACCCCATGCCGCCGGTGGCATCCCCCGTGACGGGATAGTTGAAAACATACGACTTGGACGAAAACGGCCAGCGCATCCCGGATGGGAAAGGCGGCTGGAAGAACCACCGGGAGGATACCACCGACTGGAACGACAAAGGGAATGTGGAGATTTGGCGGGCGGCATGGGCGGCTTATTCCAACCGGGCATTGGAAGCCGCCGGTCAGCCTGCCCTGGTAGACCACCGCAGCTACAAGCGCCGTGGCATAAGTGTATCTTCATGCTGCGGGGTGTGCGCCCGTTCCTCTCGGACAAGTACGACCTGACCAAGCATCCGAATTACAAATACACCGCCGACGCCGACAAGAAGTACCTCTTTGATATGGAACGGTACATGAAACGCAAACCGGCCATCGTAAAGCCGGATGAGCCTTTCGAGATGTACGAATTGACAGCAACGGACCTTCAATAACAATTCTACAACGAAGAAAGGAAATATGATTTATGGATTTTTTCACTAACGCTATCGACGTATTGCAGACTCTGGTGATCGCCCTGGGCGGCGGCCTGTGCGTGTGGGGCGGCATCAACCTCCTGGAAGGTTACGGGCAGGACAACCCTGCCAGTAATGCTCATGTGCCATAAAGTAACACAAGAGAATTTGATAGGCGGCCACCTGCTATTCCATATTTATTCTTAAAATTTTTTCAAAAAAAACACTTGCTTGTGACGTAGCGTAATGAGATATACTATAAGCAGGAGGTGTGATATGGATAAACATAAGGCTATACCACAGGGCTATATGACAGTTG
>CALWNO010000106.1 GCA_944382785.1 uncultured Gemmiger sp.
CGCTTACAAGGAATGTAATAAATAGGTTCCTGTATTTAATAAGCCGTCCTTTGCGGTTGCCCCCAAGGGGTATATATATATAGTCCATAAACCATGTTGAAAGCGAAATATGCCATCTTCTCCAATATTCCTTAAGGCTTTTTGAGCCGTAAGGCCTGTCGAAGTTTACCATAAGCCTGAAACCGAGAACTTTTGCGGCACCTCTTGCAATATCTGAATAACCGCTGAAATCACAGTAAATCTGTATTGTAAACATAAAAGCCGCCAGTATATAATAAAGCCCGCCATAGACTTGAGCATTATTAAATATTGTATTTACACCAATAGCAAGCCTGTCGGCAATAACAACCTTCTTAAAAAATCCAGTTGCCATCATTTCAAGTCCTATAAGCACATTTCTCATTCTAAACTTGTTTTTGGTGTTAAACTGCTTTATAAGGTTTTTGCTTCTTTCAATAGGCCCGGCCACAAGCTGAGGGAAAAAAGTTATAAAAAGCGAGAACTTAACATAGCTTTTAGAGGGCTTAAGCTCTCCTCTGTAAACATCTATTGTATAAGCCGCCGCCTGGAAAGTATAAAAGGAAATACCCATAGGCAGAACAATATCCGGCGGAGTAATATACAAACTGCTGTTAAATAATGTTAAAATGCCGTTTATTGTTGTGCAGGCAAAATCCATATACTTAAACACAAAAAGCAGGCCGAAATTAATAACCATGCACAGAGCCAAATAAAGCTTTTTCCGTTTATTACTTTGTGCCTTGTATACCAAATAAGCCCCAACAAAGTTTATAAAAGTAATAAAAACTATTATAACTATAAGCTTAGGGTTCCAGCACATATAAAATATATAGCTTCCGGCAAGAAGCATATAAATTCCCGGTTTATACGGCAGTATATAATAAAGACATGCCACAATTATGAAAAATATAATAAAATTAAGGCTGTTAAAAAGCATTTTTATTCTCCCTGAAAATTTATTAACTTGATGATACTATATAAATTGTTGTATTACAATAAAAAAAACGTTACAATACTAAAGGGTGATATATATGACTGCTTTAACTGTTGAAAGTATAAAAGAATTTATGCATCTGCTTTTTAAAAGCAGTGAGTTTAATAATTATCTCGTTCATAAAGCAATGGCCACAACTTTTACTTCATTTGAAATATCCGGGGATTTAAACCCTGATTTTTACGATGATGAAAACAGGCCTCAGCGTAAATACTGCACTTGGGAAGAAGTACGGCCTTTCATTTATTCAGTTATAAAAGGTTCAAAACTGCCTAAGAACATGAAAATAGTTCTGGCGGCGCCTCTAACACTAACAGAAAGCCTCAGCAGTAATGTTTCGGTGCTTTTTATAAATATTATATATGAAAAAGGCGTTTTAACAGTAATTACAGGCTCATCGGTTAAAAATTTCACTCTGGATAAAAGCCATGAGTTTATTTGGGACGAATACGTTGAAGACTTATTTAAAAACAACAGCATAACAATTTCACAGCCAACATAAAAACCGCATTAAAAGCCGCAGAAGAAAAAAACAGCCTTAATGCGGTTTTTTACTGTCTTTCTTTGCAAAGACTTATACACTTTTCAAGCCACTGGCACTGAGCCTTTTCCCTTGCTACGGCACCTAAAAACACCATATAGTTGCAGAACTTTTCCTCATCTTCCGGCGGAGCAGGCTCAAATTTTTTTGATATTTCACCTAATTCCTTGAGCCTTTCTTTATGCTGTTTTAACATATCATTTAAAAGACTCAGCCTTTCTTTATGGTCTATACAGCCTGAAAAATACAGCTGAAGCCGAAATTCATCTTTAGGCATTGTCTTTATTTTCTGCCGCTTATTCAGCCATTTTATAAACTCATCATGTCCGCTTTGTGTAATGGAATACACTTTCTTTTCAAGTACATTGCCTGTAATTTCTATTTCATATTCCACAAGCCCGGTTTCGGTTAATGCCTTAAGCTCGGGATAAATCTGGCTGTGTTTGGCGTTCCAAAATTCAAAAAGTGTCGTTTCAAACTCCTTTGTAAGCTCATAACCTGTCATGCTCTTTTTATTTAAAAGTCCCAATATTGCATACTTTAATGTTCCCATTATGCTCAACTCCCAGTAAAGGCATATCGTTTTTTTACGGGTAAAGTATAGCATAAACTTAATTTTTTAGCCATACAAAAGGCAGTTAATAATTATTAAATTCTTTTAAACACTGACTTCAAACAAAAAAATTATATGTATAATTAAACATGTAAATATTGACATGTTTTATTTTTGGTGTTAGCATATTTAATGCAGTTTTAATTTCAGTAACATTGTTTGAAAGGGGTATAGTTAAAATGGAAAAAGCAAAACGCTACGTAATTTTTATTATCGGTCTTTTTATTAACTCTCTTGGTGTAAGCCTTATTACAAAAGCTGATTTAGGCACATCACCTATTTCGTCAATACCTTATGTTTTAAGCCTTAATTTCCCTTTAAGTCTTGGTCAGTTTACAGTTATATTTTCTCTTTTGTTAATACTTTTACAGTTTTTAATGTTAAGAAAGGATTTTAATCCAGAGCACCTGCTTCAGATACCTGTTTCATTTGCATTTGGTTATTTCATAGATTTATGCATGTCAATTTTAAGCTTTGTTAAACCTGAGTTTTATTTGGCTAAGGTTATATATCTTTTAATAGGCTGTATAATTTTAGGTGTAGGTGTTTATACAGAAGTTTTAGCCAATGTTGTTATGCTTCCGGGAGAATCATTTGTAAGAGCCGTTGTATACTGCATTAAATCTGAGTTCGGTGTTTCAAAGGTAGCATTTGATGTTTCTCTTGCAGTTATTGCAGGTGTTATATCAATTGTTTTAACAAGCTCATTAGCCGGTGTAAGAGAAGGCACAATAATAGCCACCATACTTGTAGGCTTTATAGTAAGATTAATGAGTAAACACTGTGTATTTATAAAAAATATGCTTTTTGCAGCGCCATAAAAGGCGCTTTTTTTATTGCCCAAAATTTATCAGCACTCTTTTTCATTGAGTGCTAATTTTTTCTTGACTTTT
>CALWNO010000107.1 GCA_944382785.1 uncultured Gemmiger sp.
CGTAAAGGGTACTGTGGTAAAAACCACGAAAACAGTCCGGCAAATGTTCCGCCTATGCTTATAAAAAGGGGTGTAAGCTGATTTTTTGACCAAAGTGAAAAATTAAGCTGAAATATAAAAATGGCAGTCATTACGGCAAAAACAGATATAAAAAACATTATAAATTTTGCAGCTGAATAAAAACCCAAATTAATTCCTATTAAAACATAAAATATGCTTTGGGCAAGTGAGTAAAAAAACAGGCATATTACACCAAGGGCAATTTTGCCTTTAAATATGGATTTTGTATTCTGCATACAGCTAAGCCATTTATATGTATTGCCTATAAGCTCTATATCTGCAAGGCGTGAAGCCAAAGCGGCTATTATAACAGGTGAAATTATGGTATTTATCAATAACAGATTTGTGTTTGTCATGGCAAAAACACCGCTTAATTTATTAAAATCCAAGTCATTTAGGCTGTAGCATGTCCACAGAACTATTACAAAAAAAGACACGGCAAACATTAAATACACATACCTGCGTTTTAGTTTAAGGCTTTCAGCCTTTAATGTTCTTATCATAAGCCATTCTCCTTTACCATAGAGAGATATATTTCTTCCAGATTTTTTGTTTTTTCAGTTACACGGTATATATTTATATTGCCGTTTACAAGGCACTTTACAGTTTGGGAAACGTCTGTGTTATCCATAAACGGCAGTATAATTTCGTTATTGGATATTTCTGTATTTATATTCATATTTTCTTTTATTAAATATGATGCCTTTATGTTATCATCTGTATTAATAACTATGTTTTCTTTCCCTAATTCCTGCAATTTTGAAAGTTTATCCTGAAATATAATTTTTCCGGCAGATATAATGCCTATATAGTCTGAAACCTGTTCCATTTCAGAAAGAAGGTGGCTTGAAATCATAATTGTTGTTCCGTATTCTTCTGGAAGTGAGCGTATTAAAGAACGCATTTCGTGTATTCCGGCTGGGTCAAGGCCGTTTGTAGGCTCATCAAGCAAAAGAAGCTTTGGCCTGCCTAAAAGTGCATTGGCTATGCCTAAACGCTGTTTCATACCTAAAGAGTATTGAGAAGCTTTTTTGTTTTTGTGTCCTTCCATTCTTACTACTGATAAAACACGGCTTATTTCGGAAAAAGGCAGTTTTTTAAGTATACAGCTTATTTTTAAGTTCTCGTAGCCTGTAAGATTGCCGTAATAAGACGGTGACTCAATTAAAGAGCCGGTTTGTTTTAGTATTGAAATACGGTTTTTTTGATTCATTTCTTTGCCGAATATTGATATTTTACCTCCGCTTGGGTCTGTAAGGCCTAAAAGCATTTTCATTGTAGTGCTTTTTCCGGCACCGTTAGGACCTAAAAAGCCGTATATTTTGCCTTCCGGAACACAAAGGGATATATTATCAACAACTTTTCTGCCGTGATATATTTTTGTAAGTTTTTCTGTTGCTATTAACTGATTATTCATTTTAAAACCTCCTTTTTATTTGATTTTAAATTAGCAAGCTTATTTCATCTTTGCTCTAACCTTAAATTTTGTTTAAATGATTAGCCAAATAAATAAAAACACAAAATAAGCTATTATAATATATCTGGGAGTGATTGCAAATGAACTACTATAATGCAGAAATACTTATTGCAGATGACAATTATGATTTATGCCAGATGATAAAAACAATGCTTATAACAAACGGTTTTAAAAATACAGACACTGTTTTGTCATGCAGTGAGGCTGAAAGCATGATTTATAAAAAGAAATACAGCTTAATAATACTTGATGTTAACTTTCCCGATGAGGACGGATTTAGTTTTTATAAAAGACTGAGCCAAAGTTTTGATATACCCGTTATATTTCTTTCGGCAAGGGATAAAAACGAGGACAGATTAAAAGGTTTAGGTCTTGGAGCAGATGACTACATTACAAAGCCGTTTTTGGCTGAAGAACTGCTTTTAAGGTGCAGAGCTGTTTTAAAAAGAACATATAACGAATATAAAAACATCGACAGAATATATAAAATAGGAGATACTGAAATTAATATGTCAGCCGGAACAGTTAAAAAAACACCTGAAAGCGAAGAAACGGCACTTACAAACAAGGAATACAAGCTTTTAAATGTTTTTTTGGAAAACAGAGGAAGAATACTTACATTTGACTTTTTGGCAGAAGCTGTTTGGGGTGAAAATTACTATGCTTACGAAAACACACTTATGGTGCATATAAGGAAATTAAGAGAAAAAATAGAGCTTAATCCGTCAAATCCAAAATATATAATTACAATGAAAGGCTTAGGTTACAGGCTGAACAAATGAAAAGCTTAATTAAAATTTATTTTAAATACGTTATATTAACTGTGTCTATTGCTATGGCGTTTATTGTTGTTCAAATGTGTATTTATATTTATGTAGGTGTTTTAATGTGGCAGAATGACGGAGTGCCTTTAGACGGTAAATACTCAGTAAGGAATATATCCCAGCAGTTTGAATTTGACGAAAATAAAAACATAACAAACAGTGAATATATGAATGGTATTATAGACGATGCAAAATGT
>CALWNO010000108.1 GCA_944382785.1 uncultured Gemmiger sp.
ATGAAAAAAATCTATTTAATCCATATACGCTTTTCTCTTCTAAATGAAGATAATATCCCAAAAGTAGAAATGCAATTGAGATTATACCCTGACTTATTCTTATCCACTTGTAATCTCTTATTATCTTTCTCAGGACATATTCTATCACGGCGTATCCCATTGTTAAAAGAAACAAAGTATAAAAGAACCAAAGTGCTCCGCCCACCTGAGCGTTTCCTCGAAATAATGCGCTATTTATAACAGCCTTCACTGTTTCACCTGTGCTTCTATAATTTGTTAAAACAGCGTATCGTCCTGTGTACTCCTCCAAATATAAAGGATTATCTGTGTACACATTAATTCTTATAAAGGTATTATGTAATATGGAGAACATTGCCATATACAAGAAATACGGCAACCACAAATTCTTGATTTTTTTCAGACCATATATGCAAACTGATCTCAAATCTGTCAGCTTATCAGTATTTGTTAAATATCCACTAGCAATAAAGAAAATTGCCATATGAAAAAGCAGTACAAACTCAGAATACGGAGCTTCAGTATGACGGAAAACCATAAGAAGGATGCCCAACCCTTTAATAATGTCTATCGTTACATCTCTTTGTTTTTCAGGTTGGCAGTACCCCCCCCCACTCATTTTTTTCATCATTTTACAATGCCCCTTTCACACAAATTTACCCCTTAGGTCATCTCTTATCGATAAGCTTTATTTTTTTAGCTGGATTACCTGCATATAAACAGTTAGCCTCACAATCGCGCAGAACTACGGACCCAGCAGCTATTATGCACCCAGAACCAACATGCACTCCTGGCATTATAATTGCATTAGCCCCAATCCATGTTCCGTCTCCGATTTTTATGCCATTTGAGATTGCTTCTCCAGCTCTTCGATCCGAACCAGAGACCTCGTGTGTAGATGTCACAAAAGTCACCTTATATGCTATATTACACTTCGTCCCTATTTCAATTCCACCTGCTGTATTAAACCAAACATTGTAATTTATAAAAGTACCTTCACCAATTTCGAGATTGGAATTTCCAACGAAACAATGTGGGCACATGGTTACACCTTTATGAAGTTTTACCCCCCCCCCATCTATATAAAGCATTTCGAAGCTTATTTGAAATCATAGTAGACGCACACAGCTTATTGAAGTATAAATCACGCCTAATAAGACCTGCCATTTTATCTCCCTCTTTCATTCATTACGATTTTATATTTTTCCTTTTAGCACACGACCAATCGTGCCTTTCAATATCCTCAATCTACGCATCAAACTCACACCTCTTTGATACTTAAGGATCTTAATCGAATATTTCGGAAATGGTTTAAAACATATTTTCATAGCTAAATACTTTGCGAACATCGTTGCCCGACGATCGTGCTGATAAAACTGCATATATTTTAACTTTTCCTCGTAATCAGGAAACTCACTGATCACTAAGTTCCCCGCCTGGCTGCATTCTTTTAATATCTGCCATCCCTGTTTACTTCTGCAAAATACTGCGTTTCTTCCATCTGCTTCAGAAAAGTCCGGCTTATTATCATGAGTAAGATACCACGCATCACAGCAAGATATATCTGCCATTTCGCCAATGCCGTCAAGGCAAAATCGACACATCCTCATGATGTCACGACCCAATATTTGTCCCCAAGATGTATTGTAGTCCATCCTAAAAACCTTACCATCATACTGCGTAGCGGTTGCATAACCCGGCCAACCATCTCCTCGATATCTCAATGATTTTATTTTTCCATCACAGCCCATTTCTCTAATCAATTTCTCCTGTGCATCCTCGCTTGGAAGACCAGCACAGAAAAAAGAAAGTGTGATCGTGATTATTCGAGCCAAATCCGGATTTACCCTTTGATAATTTCTCAAGACAGTAACATCACAAGGTTTCCCTATAAAAGCATACTTCTTTTTGTCATCTAAATCTGCCAACATCGACAGCGGATGACTAATTGCATAGCGTGAACCGCTTCGATCAATTAATTCATCCCTTGTGGTACTGAGGCATACAACAGTCTTTGTTGGATCGTCATCAGAGGCGCATGTGTGAAGAATCGCATCAACCTTATGTGTTTCTAAAAGGAAGGCCGCTATTTCCGTAAGAGTCCCCCCACTCGATGCTCTCCTTCGAAGCTCCGAATCAGATGAGTATGCATAAAAGACAGCTTCTGTCTTTCCCCAAATTTGGCCAAAGTCCATATCTCTGCATTGCGAACCACCTGCAGGACATATATCATAAAGCCTCTTTCTATCACCAGATGCAGGCGATAAATAGCCCTTCCCATCTTTTGCAAGTTCAGCCATTCCAAGAGACTGACACAAACCACATCCAACACAATAATCATGCAACACTTTATCCATAGCCTATTCGACCAAACAATCGAATAAACCTGCCACCCATATTTCATTCGTTAGAACTGGATACTATATTCTGACACAGGTTTCCGAGCTGCGCATAAACACTTGACCCGGTCTTTTGGATATCCAAACCCAACTGCACAGGCTATCGCATAATGATCAGGAATTCCGGCTATCTCTCTGATTCCGGGTATGCCCTCCCAGCTGATTGGGATCTGAAAAATGCAACTTCCTAAATGCAAGGCATGCATTGCAAGAACCAAATATGAGGCATATATTCCGCCGTTTAAATACCACTGGAGGCATTCCTGTTCACCAAACATAACACGATCCACAGCAATTATCGCCCAATTGGGAATTGCATCCTCAAATCCCTTATTACCAGGAATTAGTTTACTTATTCTTTTGGTGCAAGCATCATCGTTTGTCCAGAATACTTTACAAGGTTGTCGATTACAGGCCGACGGAGATGTTGCTGCTATTGAGAGTACTCTATCCATTACTTCCTTTTCTACTGGACGAATCTCATAGCTCCTAATACTATGCCTGGAACACAGAAAATGCAGCGATGATTCCGAATCTACTCGTCTATACACATCTGCCATTTCCATGACCCTGCTACCGGCTTCCTGCATATCGAATCCGTATCGATTACTCAACTCCTGATATCGCTTTTCCAATTCTAAAGCTGACACACCACTGTCAATTGTGAATTGAATATAGCGTTTCAAAACTGACATACTTTCGTTATACGCATACGAGGTTTTTTGCACATCAGTATGTGATAAGAATAAAGATATTTCTTCGAATAACCTTTTTGCCTTTGCCTGACCAAATCCAAGTTTTGGATTCTCTATTCCCATACCCTTTTCTAACGAATGAGACAACAGAAGGAGGTTCAATTCTGTTTGGTCATCCCCCCCCCCCCCCCGATTATTTCATTAGTAAGAGCTGTTCTTAACCTATGTTTTTCTTTATATTGGTTTGTTGCTCTGGAAATTTTTCTTTTCATCCTATAAATCAAACTATCCATCAGGCTTTCCTCCCATGTACCATGTATTTAACCCTACTCAACAAGGATTGGAATTCAGGGGTACGAATTGTTGCAAGAAAAAACAACAAATTGTATACGACTGACAATATGATCGCCTTAAAAATAAACCCTGTCAATCCATCAAGCGGGATTAGATTAATAACCAAAAACGAAATATAACCATCTACCAGGATCAACCCCAAATACAAACCGTACATAGTAAAATAGCGTAAAGAGCTTTTATTAAATACGCGCTTATAGATTATAACTGGGTCAATTATCTCATAAGAAAATGTTCGTGCTAATACAGATGCCCATAAAATTCCAGCAAGCCCCATTGCTCTACCTAATACATAAGACATTATCAGGCTAATGACAGATGCCAAAATGGGAACATATTTCCCAAACACAAATAACCCAGCAGTTGTTCTATATGTAAAGCATGGATAATGCATATTCGATACGTAATAGTACACGCATGCAGCAAAAACAGCATCAAAACCAATTGCAAATCCATCGCCAAGCCATACACCAATAAAATCTGTTAAAAATACACACAGACCAACAGCAGTAAATCCAAAAAACCAAGCGTTTATATAAAACATTTCCTTAAACACTGATAACTTTTTTTCTGAAGATGCAACAGCATTCAGGTTTCCTACACTGGCAATAATGGAGTTCATCACATTACTGCCGATCGTCTTAAATATGTTGATTATCAGTTTATAATTTGCATAAAGACCTACCGTAACCACATTAATTAATGATGATATAAACATTGATGATGTACTTTCAAGAATGATTCCACCGACCTTATACACCACTAATGCCTTAACATTTTCAACAATACTTTTTAATTCTGATTTTTCTAATTTGTAAACGTTCTTATCTTTCAGATAAGGATACATTTTATCTGCTTTTCTTGCGACAAAGAAATTATTAAAAAAAGTACAGCCAATCACCACTAGCAAGTATGGGATAAATTCCTTTGTAAGTACCAAAAAAACCGACTGGACAACAACCTGTATCGCATAAAAAACCTGTTGATATATTTCAACAATATAATTTCTTTGATCTGCGATAATCAATGATTTCTTATATACAAAGAAATAAGAAAGTACGCTGTTTAGCAAAAACAAAATGTATAGCAAAGCAATATCTTCTTTTACATAAGAAACTTCACCGACAATTACATTCAAAAATGGAATCACACATATCCCTAAAATGGCAATTGTAATGCCTATTACCTGGTAGCAACGCGAATACAAACGCATCAATGACTTTATTTTCTCTTTATCCTCTTCTGCTAACGGCTTATATAAACTAAAGACCATTGCGTTTCCAATGCCAAGTTCTGCAAAAGACAACATAGTCAATATCTCAGTGAACAGGCTATTTACACCCAAATACTCTGAACCCAGAATTTTTATAAAAACTGTCCGACTTAAGAAGCCCAAAAGGTTCTTAACAACTTGCATTAGAAGAGTAACGCTTGTGTTTTTAATAACAAATTTACTCCTAGATTCTCTAGCCATAATATCTCCCATCCTGATGTCAATAATTATTAATACACTCTATGATTGTTTGATTCAAGACATTTTCCAATATTTCCAATTTTTCTTTAACATTGACCATGCAGGATTCTACTTCTATTTTTAGCTTTTTATAATCAGCGATCATTTCTAACGTTTGCTTTACAGCATCATCCGTATGTAAAACAGTCAAATCAATAACATGACCATACCCTAAATTTTCAAATAAACCAGAAAACTTACGGCTGTATGCTGTAGGTATTGTCGCAACACCTGCAGAAAACGCTGCAATTGTTGCATGCATTCTCGCACCGACAAATATATCCATTGACGCAATGCAGTTTTTGGCCTCAATAGGTGTTTTAAATGCAGCGTGGGCAATTACATTAGGTATTTTATCAAATTGTTTAACGGCATCCTCCCCCACATGTGGGATTAGATGAAGCTCATACCTCTCATCAAAAGATAACGATTTAATCAATTCCCGGATATATACATCATAATCTGTTTGCAAACCAGTCTGTAGATCAGTTTTTTCTGTTTTACTTTTAACCAACAATCCAGATGGATTAATTCCCACTCGTATCTTTTCATGAGATGTATTGCTTTTCTGGTATGGAAGACCAAAAGCCAAATCTGTTGTCACAACAATAGGCTTGTCACAAAACTCAGACAAATATTTCTCTGACTCTTGATCTCTTGAAATTACTTTTACCGCCCTATCAATGACAATTTTTGCTTTTGCTTTTACAGACTGTTCTAAAAACGGGCCATAGGTCTGTGGGCCTAGAATAAGCGGTATTCGGAAAAATAGAACCAGTTTTTTGGCGTTCGTTAATGATTCAAATCTATCTAACCCGTAAATATCAGTAAATGAATCTCCCTGTGTTAAGTCAATTACAAGATCACATTTTTTTATAAATTTGCAAACATTTAAATTTACAAATGTCTTTTTAATTAACAATTTCGGATTATTAGAATTTAAAAATCCCACGGGAGAATATTGAATATGTTTCTCATCGATCTTAAGACAGTTTGATAATCTACGATAACACTCCTTATCCTGACGGTATTCAAAGATAATGTATTTAAATTCGACATTATTTCGTTTAGCAATATTCTCTAACAGCCTCAAAAGGGAATACGTTAATGCGACACACCCCATATTTTCATTAGAAACCAATGTTCCCATCATTCCTATAGTTATACATTTCATAAATCCACCTTCTAACCTTATATCCTTGCTTCATTCGCTGACTTATTCAAAGAATTATACGCAAACAACAAGGCAATCAAAAAGTAATAAAACACAAGATCTTCGGAACCAGCACAAGAAAACATAGTAATGTAATAAGAAATAGAACTAGCCAAAAATATATAGTTAAATCCAATTCCTATTTTTCTTTCTTTAAGATGCATCCTTATAGAGTATATTATACAATTAATTTGCAACCAAATAAAACCAATCACCCCCACTATCCCAGTCCTATATAATAAATACAACCACATTACTTCAATCGACTGTTTAACTGCCCCTTCAGGTGTTAAGTAAGCAAAGGAGCTGTCAAATCCTTTTCCCCAAACCAAGCTATCCTTCACTGAAATCCAAACCCAACCCCATAATTCAAATCGATTTCCTATTCCTCCCATTTCATCATTAGTACTTCCGCCGCTCAGCGATACTATGATTGAATTTAACATGGAATCCATTATATCCACCAGTCCACCAACTACACTTGGAAACAAAACCATTCCAATTACAAATAGCACAACAACAGCTACGGCAATTTTGAAAATTAAAATTAATTTTTTCCCTCCTTTTAACAATAGGAAAATTAAAAATTGAGATATTATTAAATCAAGCCATACGCCTCTTGATAGGGTCAAAAAACAATTTATAAAAACAACAATATAGGCAACGGTATATAATCTTTTTTTATTACTTGTTCTGAGTAATTGATAGGCAATAATCCCTTCTGCCAAACAAAGTAACATTCCATTATTGATTGATGTCCCGGCTGCTCCACGACTTCTGGCTAAGCCGAAACGTAAGGCATTTGCATATTCATAAACCACTTGAGTTCCGGTCATAGAATCAAAAATATTTATTTTAATAAAAGATTCAATAATACCAAAAATCGCATACAACAAAAATGCTTTTATCACAAAATCTATAATTTCAGTAAACCTGCTATACTCGCCTTTTATGGCTACTAGAACGACATAAACACTTCCTATAATCTGACATATATTTATAAAATGAATATAGGGTGTTCTTGACTCAAAATGTACGAAAATACATACTACAACACTAATTAGGTACAGTATATAAAACCAAGGTGCTGACAGTTTTTTTCTCGTCAGAAAAAATTGCACAATGCAACATAGTACGAGCAAGGTGCCACTATTAATTCCCAGTATAGATCCTCTAGTAGGAATAAAGCATGATAAAATTGCCACTTTACATATTAACATAGGAGTAAGCATCAATTTAAATTTATTATCTTTAACAAATGGCATAAAAATTCCCTCATTCCATCTTTCCGTAATGAAGTGCAAGAAAGTCACTCCAAGCTCTAATGAATACTTTTAGTCTAAGCCTCCCCCTAATCACTTCTTTTAACGTATATAGAAATTTATTTATGTACATTATTATTTTTAATTCTATCTTGCAGAACCTTCTTGTATAAATTAAATAATTTCTGATATTGTAGTATTGGTATGAATCGCTTCCTCTTTTAGTAGAACGACTTTCTTTATGGTAAATAACTGAATCCGGTTCATACATGATTCTATACCCACTCTGCTTTACTCGTTCACAATAATCAGCATCTTCATAATATAGAAAATAATCTTCTCTCATTAATCCGACAGTCTCGAACACTTTTGTTGGTACAAGCCATAAACATCCGGTGGCAAAGGGGATTTCTCGTCTCTGATTATGACGGTTCTCCTCTTTACGCCCAATTCCATCTATTTTAAATTCACAGCGTTTTTTATCATAGTAGCTTCCGCCAAACCACAATACATCACGGTCATCATAATAGAATATCTTTCCGGTTGCTATTCCGACTTTATCATTTAAATCACAAATTTCAATCAAAGGAGTCAGAAATCCTTGAGTTACAACTGTGTCATTATTTATGATGAGTATATATGCCGACTTAAGTTCCATCGCATAGCGAATTCCAACATTATTTGCGCCTGCAAACCCTAAATTTTCCTCTTGATATAGTATTTCGCATTTTTCTCTAGTAATTATATTGTTATACTTCACTTTGCCAGTTGTGGAATTATTATCTACGATGATTATTTTTAAGTTTTTATAGGAAGAACGTAATAAACTATCCACACAAGCATTTGTATCGTCTGCGCCATTATAATTTACTATGATTGCGCATACTAGTTTTTCCATAACCTTATATCACTCCTGATATACTTTTATTAATTCGCCAACCATATGGTCAATTGAATAGCGCGATTTAACATACTCTGAAATTTGCTTCGGCGAATACTGAGTAAAATGATCGATTATATAAATCAATTTGTCAGCTAAATCTTTTTCATTACCACACTCGAATAGTTCGCCTAAAGATCGACTATTTACTACTTCATTCAAACCGATTATATTACTCGCAACACACGGCATACCTGTACCCATCGCTTCAACTGCAGATATTCCAAATCCTTCATAACGAGAAGGAATACAGAAAATATCTCCTTCTCGTAATACATCTATAACATTCCTAACATCCCCAAGAAAGCTAATGTTATCGGCAATGCCAAGTTCACATGCCAATGTCTTCATTTTATCGATTTCATTTGCCTCTTTCGTAATTTCTCCACCCGCAAACACTAATTCTATTCGGTATCCCCTTTTTACAATAAGCGCACACGCTTTAATTAATATATCCTGTCCTTTTTTAGGAGGATAAAATCTAGCGACATTTACTATTTTTATCATGTTTTGCGTTCTTTTTCGTTCAACTAACGGATAGCGTGAAAAATCCACCCCATTATATACACGAACAACTTTATTTCTAGCTACACCATTTTTTGCTATATCTTCTGCAACTGCGTTCGAAATTGCTATAAGTTTTCTACAAATTACCCGGCAAAGAAATTTATTTTTATATGACAATTCCGAGTAGGTATAAGTGTCATGAATAGTAATATAGAAACGTACATTTGGTCTTAGCAATTTTAGCAAGAAGTAGAA
>CALWNO010000109.1 GCA_944382785.1 uncultured Gemmiger sp.
AGCCCATTTTGCTCAATGTATTTATCCATAATATAAAAAAGAGTATCCCATTGCCGACCCAAATTAGCATTATATGCTCCAGTGATAGAGTTCACATTTGTTCTGCGGTAGTGGTAAAAATATTGATTCAAAAAGATGGCTTTCTGAACGTATTTCAAATACTCCAGATTAAAAAGTCCATCTTCATAAGTACCTATTTTACGAATATCATAAAATCTGATACGATTAGCAGAAATTATAGATCTACAATACAACTTTCCCCACACAGTGCAGAGTGCATCTGCATTTTCTGGATGAGTCAATTCATTATCCACAATTCCAATCATTCTCCTATGGAGTTTCTCCTGAACATATTTGCCCTCAAAAACAATATCACAATCAAAAATCTGCTTTTTAGAGCTCTCAGTTTCTCTTTCTCGTATATATGACCACATCACTAAGTCCGCGGATCCTTCAGTGATCTTCTGCAATGCTACTTCACAAGTACATATATCTATCCAATCGTCACTGTCTACAAAGAGGATATAATCTCCTTGAGCCACACCTAGGCCGGCATTTCTCGCTAATGATACGCCTTCATTTGCTTTTTGTATTACTTTTATTCTCTGATCCTTTTTTTCATATTCCTGTAAAATTCTCAACGAATCATCAGATGAATTATCATCAATACATATAATTTCAATATTTTCATATGTTTGAGATATGATGCTGTCCAAACACCTTTTCAAGTATAATTCAGAATTGTATACAGGAACTATTATGGAAATCATATTACTCATACTAACCTCAGTAAATTACCATGTGTATCCCCAGGAAACTACCATTTGATAATAACAATAAACAACGTAAAAACCTGTCATTGCTATTTTTAATAATATTGCAGATCTTTTCGTAAATATATTATCCAGTTCCCATGGCAGTAAAATATAGTTATACAAAGAAAAATAAATCGGCAGTCTCCCAATATAAATACCACTGGTAAACATGGACACAATATAAATTCCCATTGAAATAATCGACATATTAATACTCAGATTAATAATCGGACTGTCTATTTTCTCTATTTGTTTACGTCCTATTAATGCCAACACCGGCGGCACACTGTATACCAACACTCGCAGCAGATTGGTTCCGTCATCATACTGAAACTGTTCCGTCACATCATCGTACTGCGTATTCGCCAATAATGTTTCCAGTACATCTGTAAATCGATCTACAAAAAGAATTATAACAACAACAGCAACCAGGAAAAGCATTGTCTTCTTATTCCATGGTTTCCCTTGAACAATAAAAATACAGGGTATCATGAGCAAGGCTGACAAATGTACTGTTGACACAATCAGTATAATAATTATCAACAGTATATATTTCTTTTTCAAAATCAATCCCATACACGCAAATAAAACTGCTGCAGGAATAAATTGCCTGATTCCATTAAACAACCACTGATAGGCATCTGTAGATATCACAAACAAAAAAATACTTAATGCAAAGCTATACGAGTACTTCTGATAAGCAAATGTCACACATAACATACAAAGAGCTGCAATAATTATAAAGAAAATGATATCTCTATTCCCAATAAACGCTTTCAAAACAGTATTCAATACTGCAAACCCTTTATCCTGTCCATCACCGACTATAATCTGAGGAATGGAAGCTAGCGAAGAGGACGCGCTTAAAAAACCCTGACGATACGCCGTCGTATCCGCCACATCACCTCTGGTCCCTGCCCAGTATATGATCGGCAGCACCATCACAACAGCCGCCAGCTTGCCATATCTTCTCTCTCTATATCCATTCACAGTCACATACTGGTAATGCCCATACATAGTATAGAACGCTGCTACCACAGCGATCCAGATCAAGATTGTCCAAATGTTTAGCATACTCCACCTACTATTTCATCGAAGAATTCGTCCATTTTCTGTAATACCGTCTCTTGTCCGTACTTTGCAATAATCTCAAGATTACGTTTTTCCATTTTTTCACGCTTTTTCGGATTCTGTATCATCTTTTCTATCGCTTTGGCAACCTGTTCAGAATCCATCGGGTTTACAAGATAGCCCCCTTGATTATTACTGATCAGATCTTCATTTCCACGTATCTTTGAGGCCACAATAGGAAGTCCGCTCGCCATTGCTTCCATTACAGCAACAGGAAGCCCTTCCTGCAGCGACGGAAACACAAATATATCTGCCGCTTTATGAAGTTCTGCAATATCCTTACGAAATCCCAGCAGCTTCACCCTGTCCCTGACTCCAAGTTCTTCTGCTTTTGCGCGGAGTCGGGCTTTCATCGGTCCGTCTCCGCATATCACATAAAGGATATCATATTCTTTAAGCCGCGCCAATGCGTCTATCACGACCATATGGTTTTTACGTTTGGTCAACTCCCCCACAGACATAAGGATAATCTTTCCATCAGGAATGCCGAGTTTATTTCTGATTTCCTGTCGTGTGGGTTCTTTTTTCTGAAATTTGTCAAGGTCAATCCCGACTCCCGGGATCAGTATAGTTTTCCCTGCATGGAATTTCTGTGCTCTTCGATAGTCTTCCTGATTAATTGTAATTAATCCGTCTGTAAACCGTGAAAGGAACTTTTCTGCCGGATAATAAATCATCCAGTTCAGAAGCGGAGCACCATTGTAAAAATGGAAACCATGTGCCATATAGATGACCTTTGTTCCCTTCTTTCTGGCGGAAATACCCGCCAGTCTGGCAAGCATCGCTCCTACCGGCGTATGACAGTATATCAGATCAAACTGTTCTTTTTCTATAATCTCCCTGAGCATTTTATATGCTTTTACATTTCCCGGTTTTAAAGGATTTCTTTCAAACGGGATGTCAACATAGTGATCGCAGTACGGAATGACACACTCTTTCGGATTATCATAATCATTTCTGGAGCAGACCCATGTCTCCCAGCCCTGTTCCTGAAACATTTTCAGACAGGGAATATGAAACACATTTACATGAATTTTTACTACCGTAGCCACTAAGAGCACTTTTCGTTTTTTCATCTGATCCTCCAAACATCTCCCGAACATGGTCTATCTTTCCGTCTGCCGGATTGTCTCTGCGAAATCTCCTGCTACACTGCACCGGTCCTCACTGCAGTCATAAATCAGACTGCCAAATACTTTGTCTCTGTAAGGCAGGAACCGGATCCTGACAAAAGGATTCAATACCTTGAGAAGCTTAACCTTCTTCCCATGTTCTTCTGCAATACGGCGTACCATATCTGCCGTGCAGACATACTCTTTGTTCTGAGGGAAGAAGAGACCGGACTGTTCTTCCCGGATCAGATTTTCTATAAATCCGCAGAGATTATCAATATATATCATACTTCTCTTATTCTTCCATGCCGGAAATACGGGTGTCAGAAGCGCAAGCTTTCTCAATGTCTGATAATTTCCCTTGCAGCCTTTTCCGTATACCATTGGCGGGCGCAGAATGCAGACCTTAAATGTATCCGACTGCATCTTTTTAAACCTCAGATCCGCCTGATATTTCGATTTTCCGTAATGACTGTTTGGAGCAGGTACAGTTTTTTTTGTAATTTGCCCTGTAGTTTTTCCATAGACACTCATAGAGCTGAGAACAATAAACTGCTTCACACCGGATCTTCTGGCATTAAGTGCCGTTTTAACTGCATAATCCCTGTTGATTTCATAGTACAGATGGGCATTCTCTTTCGTCTCTTTCTGATGCGCAATACCAGCCACATGGACTACCACATCACAGCCGGACATATCAATATCCTCCGGCTTCACCTGCCGGGTGTCTACACCAACCACAGGATATTCTTCTTTTTGAAGCCAGTTTGTAAGAGCAGTTCCGATATAACCATCCGCACCTGTAATCATTATCGTTTTCATAAAAATCTCCCGCTGCGTCCTTCCTATTCTGCACTTTTCTGCTTTTTGGTAATTGCCCCCGTTCCGCCTTCCACAACTCCGTCAGCTCGAAGCACTGCCAGAAATGTTCCGAAAAAGCATCTCATATCCATCAGCAGACCAAAGTGCTTTACATACTGTCTGTCCAGCTTCGCCTTCTGTTCAATCTCCAGCTCATCTCTCCCCGAAATCTGTGCCAGACCTGTCAGTCCCGGTTTCACCTGGTGGACACCGTATTTTTCTCTCAATTCAATCAAATCATCTTGATTCCAGAGCGCCGGGCGCGGTCCCACTACAGACAGCGAACCTGTCGCGATATTCCAAAGCTGAGGGAGCTCATCTAAGGATGTTTTTCTCAGGAAGTGTCCAATCTTTGTTATGTACCGATCTGGATCTTTCAGCTGATGTGTTGGGCAGTCATGAGGCGTATCAAGTTTCATAGAGCGAAACTTGAACAGCTGAAAATATGTCCTGTTAATTCCTACCC
>CALWNO010000110.1 GCA_944382785.1 uncultured Gemmiger sp.
TTGGTTAGAGTGGTCTTTCACATGGTGCTCTTGAACGGAACTTTGATAACGATAAGCGCCCAAAGCATTCAATTCGAGGCCTGCAATCGGTTTCCAATTCAATTCAGCTTGGAATTTCAAGTCGGTCACACCTATATCTATATAGTTGTTTTCCAATTCATGGAAAATGTTGAAGTCCGACCAGTTGCGCGTATAGAATTCATGCGGATCGAGCGTGCGCGACGTGTTCAAAGCGTAGCTGTACGGATTAATGTCAAACCCGCGCTTCACCTCGCCGCTCACAGGGTCGGTCTCTTGGCTCAACGTGCCCGGAGCTTTTTGCTTGCGATAGGAATCGGATGTCAACACCGACACGCGCAATGTCGGAGAAATCTGATACGACGCGTTGGCATTGAACGTGTAGCGGCGCACGTCGCTCGAAATCGTCCATCCCGGGTCGTTCATGATCGAAACCGACGTATAGAAATTGCTCTTTTCCGTACCGCCGGAAATGCTGACAGAGTGGTTCTGCAACAATGCGTTGCTGAAAAGTTCGTCGAACCAATCCGTGTTGCGGAATTCGGCTGCGCGCAAATAATTGTTCATCGCCGAAGTGGTGTGCGGAAGGCCGAAAGCACCATTCGATTCGTTATATTGATCGATCAAATCATACATTTTACCATATACGCCGGAATTGGACGCGGAAGCGATGCTTGCAAATTCGAGCCATCCTTTGCGTTCCATTTCCCGATAGATACCCATTTGCTCTTGCGAGTTGCTGATGTTGAACTCGTTGTAACGGGGTTTCATACGGGTTGTGAATTCGCCGGTGTAGCTGACACGCGTCGAACCTGCGCGACCTTTCTTCGTCGTCACGACGATCACGCCGGCCATTGCTTGCGCACCATAAATCGACGTTGCCGAACCGTCCTTCAAAATCTGGAAGCTCTCGATGTCGTCGGAGTTCAAACCCGCGATGGCGGAAGAAATCAACGTCACGGCATCACCCGACGACAAATCGTCGGCAGAAACCTCGACTGCATCTTCCATGATGACGCCATCGACCACCCACAGCGGCTTGGAAGCGCCATAGATGGAAGTCGCGCCACGCACGCGAATCTTCGGAGCCGTACCGAACGTACCGGATACGTTCTGCACCGAAACGCCGGCCGAACGGCCTTCCAACGCGCGGGCAATATCTGCCACACCGTCCAATTTGGCCTTGTCGGCGTCGATTTGGGTAGTCGCGCCTGTAAACAAACGGCGGTCCATTTTCGACATACCGGTAACGACAACTTCATCAAGTTGCTGAGCATTCGGGCTCATCACTATTCGCATCTCTTTTGTCGATGCTTTCAAAACTTGTGCCTCCATTCCAATGTACGACACTTCGATCTCTGAGTTGGCAGACGAGACGGTCAGCGTAAAAGCACCGTCAATGTCGGTAGCGACACCGTTCGAGGGATTACCTTTCTCTACCACACTGGCACCGATAATCGTTTCGCCCGAGTCGTCGACCACGACGCCCTTCACCGTTATGTCGGCGTATGCACACAACGAGAAGAAGGACATCGCTGCCAAAATGACAAATTTCTTCAATCTCATAAATCTTAAAACAATTATATAAAACAAAACAACTTAAATGTTCACATATAATATAGGTGTAGCCGCAATTACAATTCGACACTCTCCTACAACGCTCCCTCTGTTAATTTCCCGAAGAAAATTAAGATTCGAAAGCGATTTTTCGCCTACCCACAATATCATTTTTCCAAAAGCAAGAATAATCTTTTTTACCTTTTGTTCAAAAAATATCTTTCCAGTAGCACTTTGCTAAATTACTACCCTTTTTCCGAAACAACAAATATATTTTGCATTTTTTCACTTCTCGCCCCAAACGCCTTTCCAGAACTGAATATACGCAGTTGCGACAAGCCGTAATCGACTTTTTTACAGATTGTTTTAATCGAATAATTATGCAAGCGCGTTCCGCGGGAGGGTGCAAGACGAGCACAACCGCATCGAAAAAACAAAAAATTTTACCCCTTTGCAATGTCATTCTCGCAACTTCTTCTGCGGATTTTTCTACGATTTTATGCGTTTTCGATTCTGAAATTCCATTTTTTATCACAAGAAAGCAAGAATGGCGCGCCATGCCCACACTGTTAAAATTAACAATTAAACTTACTAACAAGATAATTTTTTCACATTTCAAGTCAGGATAATGAACAAATATCTAATACACAGCAATTTACTCATACAACACCGATTGCTTACAATTTGTAATCTACTATGAAAGCAGAAAAAAGCAGAGCGGCTTCGAAAAACATCGAAAACCGCCCTGCTAAAACAAAATGCTATTAAAATCCTTATTTTGCTATCACAAGGTAATAATTTTTCTTTCCGCGCTGTACCAGAAGATATTTGCCATTCAACAAATCGTCGGCAGAAATCACGCGGTCGAAAGCATCGAGTTTCTCCTTGTTGACCGACACGCCTCCGCCTTGCACCAACTTGCGCATCTCGCCTTTCGAAGCGAACACTTTCGTATGCTCGGCAAACAAATCGACAGCTTTGACACCGCCGGAAATCAAATCGCGCGGCACCTCAAACTGCGGCACGCCTTCGAATACCGACAAAAACATGTCTTCGTCGAGACGGCGAAGCGCGTCGGCAGTGGCATTCCCGAACAAAATCGACGATGCGTCGACCGCCGCATTGTAGTCGGCTTCCGAATGGACCATCACCGTCACTTCTTTTGCCAAACGCTTTTGAAGCAAACGCAAATGGGGAGCGGCAAGATGTTCCGCCGTAAGCGCTTCCACCTCTTCTTTGGAAAGGAACGTGAAAATCTTGATATAGCGCACGGCATCTTCAGCGCTGACGTTCAACCA
>CALWNO010000111.1 GCA_944382785.1 uncultured Gemmiger sp.
GCATTAAGAAATGCAATCATTAATTTAGGTATGATTCCGAAGGTAGTTTACCAAGATAATGGTAGGGCATTCAAAGCAAAATATTTTCAATCCTGTGATTTTGATGAAGAAGGGTTTAATGGAGTATATGCAAATCTCGGAATAAAATCAGTATTTGCAAAACCATACAATGCAAGAGCAAAAGTTATTGAAAGATTCTTCCTTGAATTTCAAGAAGAGTTTGAAAAAATGATGCCAAGCTACATTGGAACAAGTATTGAAAACAAGCCTGCGTGGATGAAACGAGGAGAGAAACTTCATAGAGAGATGCACAAAAAACTCACTAATAATTACATTCCAACTGTACAAGAATTAATAAAATACATTGATTGTTACCTAGATTTTCACAATTCAAAACCTTGTCCAAACGCTCCTCAAATATCAATTAAACAATGTTTAAATAATGTTCAACGCCATCAAATCGATAAAAATATCTTAAATGATTTAATGATGAAAACAGAAGTTAGAACTATTAATAAGCACGGAATTACATTCCTCGGACTTCATTACAGAAGTGATTCAATTTTAGGTTTAAGAGATTCTGTTTACATTAGATATAGCTTATTTGATTTAACTAAAATACACGTTTATTCAACTAAAGGTGAGTTTTTATGTGTTGCAAGACAAGTTGAAAAAGTTCACCCAATGGCAAATCATTTAGGCACTGTAAAAGATATGGAGCAATTCAAACAACAAATTCAAAAGCAACAAAGACAATTTAAAAAAGCTCAAAAAGAATTCTTGAAATACTTCCCTAAAGAACAGGCTGAAGTTATTGAGATTGAACCGCAAGAAAGGATTATGGCTGAGCAACCAATAATTGAAAAACCAAAACGGGAAAGAAAATTAAGCCCTCGTGAACTTCAGATGTATAGACCTATTTTTAATACAGATTATGAAAAATACGAGTGGTTAATGACAAATGGATGCACTAATCCTGAAGATAGAAAATGGCTTACAAACTACATTCGAAGTGATGAATACTACAATTTATATGGAGATTAAATTATGAAAAAAACTTTTATTAGGACAAAAAATGTCAAACAATTTGTATCGTTGATGGATGAACTTCAAAAACTTCCACCTAATATTCCTAAGATGGCATTAGTTTATGGCGAACATGGTCTAGGAAAATCGCAGACGATTCAATGGTGGGCTGATAAAAACGATTCGGTTTATGTAAGAGCAACACAAGGAATGACAAGCAGATGGCTTTTATCTGAAATCGCAGAAGAACTTGGAGAGGAGGCTTTTTATCATTCCCAAGAAACTTTTACATTAATTGAGAATAATTTAAGGCTTAATAACAAGGTAATTATTGTTGATGAGGTTGATTATTTAATCGATAAAAGTATTATTGAAACCTTAAGAGATTTACACGATAAAACGGGTTGCCCTGTGGTTCTAGTTGGGATGGGAGCAGTAGATAAGAAACTTGCACGTTATCCTCATTTAATGGATCGAATTTATAAAAAGCTGAAATTTGAAAAATTTAATTCAGATGATATTAAAGAAATTCTCACAGAATTAACTGATTTGAAGTTTAAGGACGATGCTATTGAATACCTTGCGACTCGTACAAACCAATTCAGACAATTAGTTAAACTTATCAATAGAATTGAAAAATTAATGAAAACCAATCAAATTGAAGAATTAGACGAATACACAATGAAAGGATTATTAAATGAAAGAACGAATATTAAAACTATGCAAACGTTTAAACAAGTTCTCGTTGGATGAGATTGAGACAATATCAGAGATTGATTCAAGCGAACTTAAGCCAATAATTGATGGTTTAATTCATGAAGAACGGCTAACATATTGTGATGGAACTTATTATTACAATAAAAAAGTTTGTAAAAAACAACAAACAAGTAAACTTCCATTATTTTTTGAATTTCATAAAAAACAAGATATAGAATACATTATCAGAGGATTTTGCACTGATGTTGAAGTCTTAAAAATGATTGATTTATTTGGTTTTACAAAGCACGTTATGAATAATTTTTATGCCTATTTAAGGACTGTAATTTATGATAGACAATACAAGGAACTTTTAAAATACTTTGACAAATGTCCAAAACTACCACAAGAGAGAGTTTATATGAACACTAAAGTTTATCTGTACTTATACAACCATAAATTATATGTATCTCAAAAGTACCTTGCAAATAAGGAAGCTAAAAAACACAAAGAACAAGAACGATTAGAGATTAAAAATATTTATTTGAGGAGTTATAGGAAGGTATTAAGTCGTTCATATTCTCATAAATTTCACCTTCACTTGGCTGAAGAGATATGGAAGTACGGAAAATCTTTTGAGGAAGAATATTCTGCACTAAATAAAATGTTATTTGCTTAACATTTCTTAATATAAACAGGACAATTTTTTAATTATTTTTCTTATAAATAAACGATTTCAAAAAAATATATATAAATTAAAAAAACTTTGAAAGTTTCTATTTTTAATTATTTGAGCTTATTTTTTTAATTTGTCCTATTCAGGACAGAGCCGATTTTTTAGGTGTTTTCAATATAAAAGATTTAAATATAATAATAATTGAGAGGAAATTGCGGTGGTTAAACATAACAACAGTAAGCCATTTGGGCTAGCTTTGTTGTGCTGTAAAAAATTGCCCGATTGTCTTATTCAAAAATCTGACAACAATACTAGCTTGGTTGATATAGCCCAGTTATACCAATCAAGAGAGGAATAGAAATTTATGAACAATTGTGCATTTTGCCAAAAGAAAATTTTATTAAAGTTTATTATGAGTGTTTATAATCTTAGAGCTATTGATATAGCAAGAGAAATAAACATCTCAGACAGCCTTGTTCGTAAACATATCTCAGGAGACAGAGAGTGTCCTTCAGTTGATGCATACATTATTAAGAAGTGCTTCGGAATGAATGTTCAGGAGATTCTATGAAGCAAACTTTTAATGAAAAACTGAATATTCCCAACTGGATTTCATTAGATGAAGTTTGTAAAATTCTTTCATTAAAAGAGAAAACTGTAAAAAATAAGTGCAGAAATGCTGAATTAACCTATAAAGTTGTACGAAATGGAAAACAACTTGAGTATTATATTAGTTCAACATCTATTCCTGAAAATTTATTAAATTTATATTTTACAGAAACTAGAACAAAATCTGATGCTTATAGTGATGTTCCAGAGTGGGCTAAAGCACAGGCAGACAAATATCTTACAATAATAACAGCTTGTAGCGGATTAAGAGGACAACAATTAAAAGATTACATTAATACTTGGAATAATGTAAATCCTGATTTTAAGACATCATATTCAAGTTTGATGGATATGAAAAAACGTTATTTATTATATGGATTCAATGGTCTTTTAGCAAAATATGGACACAAAAAATATAAGATTCAAATTCCAGATATCTATTATCAATATTTTAAAAATATTTATTTAGTAGAGGGTGCTCCATCTTTACAAAGTTGTTGGGAACAGACGTTTGGCTTTGCAAGAAAAAATGAAGATGTAAAT
The DNA here is from genome assembly GCA_944382785.1 of uncultured Gemmiger sp. Classification (GTDB taxonomy): domain Bacteria; phylum Bacillota; class Clostridia; order Oscillospirales; family Ruminococcaceae; genus Gemmiger. Next base: position 3,551 of record CALWNO010000111.1, read on the forward strand.
AAAGAAACATTCCCAAGCGGAATTACGTTTAAGCGAAAATTAAAAGAAGAAATGCCTGAGCAAAGCATTTATTTAGCACGTTATGGCTATTCTGCTTGGAACACCAAATACGGTAACTATATTGATAGAAATTATGACAACATAATTTGTGGCAAGGCTTGGGTTTCTGATCATGCACAAATAGATGTAGCTTGTCTTTCGCCTGAAGGAGATGTTATTTTCCCTTGGGTTACAGCTTGGAGAGACTATAAATCTGGCAAATGGTTAGGTTGGTTGCTGCAATATGGACATCCAAATTCTGACCATATTTTTCAAACTTTTTATTATGCTGCGAAGGCATATGGCTTACCCGATTCGGTCATTATAGATAATGGAAAGGATTATCGTTCTAAAGATTTTGCCGGAGGACGAAGTGTTATGTCAGTTGATAAAACACAAGTAAAAACTCGTTCAATGTTAGCGGAGTTGGACGTTAAAGTTCACTTTGCATTGCCATATAATGCTCAAACAAAGCCAATAGAACGTGATTTCTTAAAAATAAAAGAATTATTATCAAAGCATAGTGTTGGATATAGAGGTGGCAATGTTGTTGAAAGACCTGAAAAACTATTAGGTGAAATTAAAGCCGGCAAAATTATGCCATTTGAAAAATTTAAGACAATTTTTGATGACTTTATTGTAAACATACTAAATAAACGCCCATCTACAGGGAAAAATCTTCAAGGGATGTCACCTGATGAATTGTTCAATAAAGAATTTACAGAAAAGAGAGTTGCTTCAAATGATGCTCTAAAACTTTTCTGCATGAGAACATCAAGGACATTTACAATAGGTCGAAACGGAATTAAAGACAATCAATTAGGTATTACTTATTGGTCAGATTGGATGATTTCAAAAACAAGTCTTAAAGTTTATCTTCGCAGAGATATCGAGAATTATAAAGAGGCTTGGGTCTTTAGAGCAGATAATGATAAGTTTGTAGGAAAAACAACGGCAGTAAGAGCAGTCGCAGCATTATATGCTAATGAGGTTTCAAAAGAAGAATTTAAGGAAGCAATGGCAAATAAAAAACGTAATTATAAGATTGCCAAAGCATATATCAAACAAATT